>DVMY01000097.1 GCA_018714755.1 Candidatus Aphodousia faecigallinarum
TCATTAAATCGTCATCGTTTCATCGTAATCCTGAAATATTACGACCTCAAAATACTCCCCCGAGTTAGCTGTTTTTAATTTTTGAGCCGATTCTCTTGTCCTGATCGGCGTTTCTTCCTTTTCTTCTGATGGAGTATTTCATGACTGTGTTCCGCCAAACACTTCTTGCCTCTGTGATGATTTCTTGCGGTTTGTTGTCCCAAGCCGCCTTGGCAAGCGCCGAACATATGGTGATTGCTGTTCAGCAATTGCCCCCTACCGTTGAACCTCAAGGCGTTAACAACAACGCTATTGATCGCGTTGTCGCCTCTATCTACGAAACGTTGATTTATGCCGACACCCACACCGGCGAAATGAAGCCCGGTTTGGCTGAATCCTGGAAGCGCATCTCTGCGGAAACGGTTGAATTCAAGTTGCGCAAAGGTGTGAAATTCCATGACGGCACAGACTTTACGGCCGATGACGTGGTCTTCAGTTTTGGCCCTGAACGCTTCTCCGGAGAAAAAGCTCCGGGCCGTCCCGCCGCTTGGGAATTCTTAGGAGGCCTTAAAGAGGTCAAAAAAGTCGACGACTACACCGTTCAAGTGACGATGAAGACTGCAGACCCGTTGATCGAACGCCGCTTCTCCGCACGCATGTCTGAAATTATTTCCGAAGACGGCTACAAAAAAGCCGGCTCCTGGGAGAACTGGGTGAAGCACCCGATCGGCACGGGCCCCTATCAAATCGCCTCTTTCAAAACAGGCAATCGCTTGGATCTCGTCCGTTTCGACGGTTATTGGAACAAGAAGGCTCCCGCCGCCAAATTAAGTTTCGTTGAAGTTCCCGAATTATCCGCCCGTGTGGCCGGTCTGCGCTCCGGCGAATTCGACCTCATCACGGAAGTGCCGCCCGATCAAATCAAACCGTTGTCTTCCGATGGCAAGGTTGATGTGGTGGGCGGCCCGATCGACAACATTTACGGTCTCGTCTTCGACAGCCGTTCATCCAAGATCATGCAAAGCAAAGAGCTGCGTCAGGCTTTCCTGCACGCCATTGACCGAGACCTTTTAGTCAACGCTCTTTTTGCCGGCAAGACGGTAACGGCCAACAGCTTCCAATCGAAGACTTTCGGTGATCTCTACATCCCCGAAATGAATAAGAACCTCTACGATCCCGAAAAAGCCAAGGCTTTGATTAAAGCTTCGGGCTATAAGGGCGAACCCATTGTTTGGCGTATTCAAGCCGGCTACTACACGTTGGAAATGACCGTTTCTCAAGCGATCGCCTCCATGCTGAAGGCCGTCGGTTTGAATATCGAAATTCAAGTGAAGGAAAACTGGACGCAGGTTGAAGCCGCCGGCACCGATCGCATGATCAACAACGCGAGCTTCTCAGCCTACTTCCCGGACCCCGCCTCCCAATTGTGGCGCCGCATGAAGCCGGGCACTTCCTGGGACAGCATGGGCTACATCGACACCACCAGCGTCGAATACAAGGTCTTTGCTGAAAACGGCAAGGTTTTGGAAACCTCCATTGATCCGGCCCAACGCAAGGCCGCCTGGATCAAGATGCTTGAAGCGTTCGCCAACGATCCTCAAGCCTGCCCGCTTTACGCTTTGCCGATGATTTACGGCAAGCAAAAGAATGTCCAATGGACGCCGGGCACAGAAGGCCGCTTGTACTTAAACGCCGACAATCTCTCGTTTAAGTAATCTTCAGTAACTCTCCCGCTCCTTATTTCTCGTGATTTAAGGAGCGGGTTTCGCATTTATCGAAACTCATGCAACACGATCCTCTGATCAGCATCCGAGACCTTCATGTATCGTTCGGTCCCGTGGAAGTGCTCCATGGCATCGATTTAGATATCGAACAGGGTGTGATTCATTCACTCATCGGCGAATCCGGCTCGGGTAAAAGTGTGCTCGCCCGCTCCATTTTGGGCTTGGCCGGCAATAACTGCCGCATTAACGGCAGCATTAAATTTCAGGGCAAAGAGCTGTTGACGCTCTCGGCCGAGGAGTACAGACAATTACGTGGTTCGGAAATCGCCATGGTGGTGCAAGACGCCATGAGCGCCTTAAACCCCATGAGAACAATCGGTTATCAGTTGATGGAAACCATCGCTTGCCGCCATCCGAACTACCGAGGACACAATGCCGCCACCGTCTTGGCAACACACAAACACGATCTTCATGACATCGCTTTGGAACTATTAAAGATTGTTGGCATTACCGCTCCTGAAAAGCGCATGACATCCTATGCGCATCAACTCTCCGGCGGCATGCGTCAGCGCATTATGATTGCCTTGGCCTTGGTGGGCTCGCCGAAGCTGCTGCTCGCCGACGAGCCGACGACCGCTCTTGACGTGGTCGTTCAACGAGAACTTTTGCAGGAATTGCAAGAAACGATTCGCAAGCTCAACATGTCCATGTTGCTTGTCACGCATGACTTGCATCTTGCCCACGACGTGGCCGATAAAGTCTCCGTGATGTACGCGGGCTATCTCTTGGAAGAAGGGCCCGTTGAAAAAGTCCTGCCGAATCCGGCCCACCCCTACACAGAAGGTCTTTTAGACGCGATGCCTGACATGACAAGTGTCAAAGGCACGCTCAAACCCATTCCGGGAGAAATTCCGCCCCCGGACCAATTGAGTTGCGGCTGTCCTTTCGCCAGCCGCTGCTCAAAAGTCTGCGACTCCTGCCATCAGACGCTTGCCGCTTTAAACGATGTTGACAGCACCGTGCGGTGGCGCTCCCGCTGCACGAAAGCGCATCAGGCAACAGCCGTCGAACAAAAAGACGGAATTGATTCGATGACTTCAATGCTGGGCTCCATTGCCGACATGAAGCAAACGGACTTTCCCACCTTAGTTAACGCGCAAATTAATCGCCACTGCTACTACACCCGCCAAGGTTTGTTAGGCCGCAAGAAACCCTGGGATGTCCTGCAAGATATTGATATTCAAATCGAGCACGGCGAAATCTTAGGTCTTGTCGGAGAATCCGGTTGCGGCAAATCCACTTTGGCGCGATTGCTGTTGGGGCATCAAAAACCTACCGAGGGTGTGGTGCTCTTTAAAAATAAGCCTATTCCTGAGCCTCGCAGCAAACCCTGGCGCGCCCAACGCGCCTCCATGCAAATGATCTATCAGGATCCCTATGGTTGTTTTGATGCACGGATGCCGATTATTGAGCAAGTCGCCGAGCCTTTGATGGTTCATAAGAATCTGACCAAAAAACTCGCTTTAGAACGAGCCGCCGCTGTTCTCAAAGCAGTCGGTATGCCCGCTCATCACATGAGTAAACTGCCGGTGGTGATGTCCGGCGGTCAATTGCAGCGCGCTGCCATTGCGCGCGCCGTCGCTCTCGAACCCGCTCTTTTAGTTTGTGACGAGCCGGTCGCTTCTTTGGACGTTTCCATTCAGGCGCAGGTGCTTGAACTCCTCTACAACCTCAGAAACGCCAGCCACATGTCAATGCTTTTTGTTTCACACAACTTAAATGTTGTGCGTTACATCTGCGATCGTGTGGTCGTGATGTACTTGGGTCGCATTGTGGAGGCGGGCGACGTTGACGAGATCTTCAAAAAACCGAAGCATCCGTACACGAAACTCCTGATGGCCAGCACCCCGGGCGCAGATTCAAGCGTTATTCGTTTCTATCCGAAGGGCTCCATGCCCAGTCCGATCGATCGCCCCAAAGGATGCGTATTCGCCAACCGCTGTCCGTTGGCCAGTTCTCGCTGTCACCTTCAAGTGCCGGCTCTCACCAAGCTTTCAGACAACCACGCTTGCGCCTGCTTTGAGCAAGATGCTTTTGAAGCCATGCAAGCCTCCGAAGGAGAAGCGTAATGGTAGCCCTCGTTTTACGTATCGTTCTTCGTTCACTGGTGACCCTTTTTTTACTGACGGCTTGCGTCTTCTTTGCCTTGCATTTAACGGGCGACCCCGCTCGCATCATGCTCGGTGACGGCGCAGACGCGACAGCTCTTGCGGCTTTCCGCGCGCAATGGGGTTTGGATAAACCGCTTTGGGAACAATTCCTCGTTTACCTGCAAAAATTTGTCACATTGGATATGGGCACGAGCTACCTCACCGGTTTACCAGTGAAGGAAGTGTTCCTCAATGCTTTCTGGCCCACGTTGGATCTGATGATTCCGACAGCCATTGTCACGCTTTTATTTGGCATCCCGGCGGGCGTTATCGCAGCGTTGCACCGCAATACGGCATTAGATAAAACCATGATGTTTATTTCGGTTTTCGGCTACGCGGTTCCGAACTTCTTCATGGGCGTGCTGCTGCTTTTGATCTTCTCAATCTGGCTGGGGTGGTTGCCCTCTTATGGCAATGCCACGGGCTGGCACTACATCATGCCGATTATCACAATGGCCACATCGGAGGCGGCGATTTTCTCGCGCTACGCCCGAAGCGCCATGATTGACGCCATGCGTCTTCCGTGCGTGAAAGCCGCCCGCATGAGGGGGCTTCCTGATCGTCGTGTTATTTGGCTGCATGCGTTGCCTAACGCCATGCTGTCCATTTTGACCATCATGGGCTTTTTCTTGGGTACATTAGTGGCCGGCGCCGTGATCACGGAAAACGTCTTCTCGTGGCCGGGCGTCGGTAAGTTGCTGGTTCAGTCGGTGGCCAATCGAGACATTCCTGTCGTGCAACTGATTGTGCTCGCCACCGGCGCCTCTTTGATTATCGCCAACCTTGCCATGGACTTGTTGGCTCGGGTTGTCAATCCCCGCTTGCGAAAGAGCAATAACTAACGGAGTACGAGACAAATGGCTCAATTTATTAATGTGCAAAAGAAAGGCTCGGACATCCTTGTATACTGCAGCGCGGGCCTGCTTTTCATCTTCTTTTCTTTTGGGGTTTTTGCTCCTTGGATCGCCCCCTACGACATTGAACAAATGGACTTGGCCTCGCGCCTGACGATGCCTTTTACCAACTTTGCTCATATTCTCGGAACCGATGAACTGGGCCGGGATGTGTTCTCAAGGTTAGTCTATTCATTGCGATTGTCGTTTCTGCTAGCCATCGCCGGAACCATTTTGGGCGCCATTATCGGCACCACTCTCGGGTTTCTGGCCGCGCGATTCGGCGGCCTGGTCGATGACGTTTTAAACGCCGCGGTTGACTTCACCGCCTCATTACCTTTCATCATTTTGGCTCTGACCATTTTGGCGTTCTTAGGCACAAACGTAACCGTGATCGTGGTGATCATGGCTGTCTACGGCTGGGACCGCTACGCCCGTCTGACAAGAAACTTGGCCAGATCAGCCTACACGGAGGGCTACGCCAACGCCTTGGAAGGTCTTGGACTTCCCACATGGCGCATTGCCATACGCCATATTCTTCCCAATATCGCTTCCGCGTTGGTGGTCAATATGACATTGAATTTCCCGGGTATGATTCTGCTGGAAACCTCTTTGTCATTCTTGGGTGTCGGCGTTCAGCCGCCGATGAGTTCCTTGGGAACCATGTTGGGCTTTGGGCGTGACTACTTAACAACCGCCTGGTGGATCGCAGTGATTCCCGGCGTTGTCATCGTTTTATCGACTTTATCCATGTCTATTTTAGGTGACTTTGTACAACAAAAATTAGAACCTCAAGGAAGATAAAAAGAAAAATGACTGAAAACAAAACGCGTTTTGTAATTATCGGCTTTGACGGACTGAGACCGGATTGCATTGAGAAAGACATGCCGGCGCTTGCATCGTTTATCTCCCGATCTCATCGCTGGAGTCGTTACTTGGCTACATTTCCGACAGAAACGTACGTCAACCACCCTACGATTTTTTCAGGCTTCAGGCCCAATCAACACGGAGTGATTGCCAACGCTTACTATAACCGAGCCGCCAATGGCAAAGACTGTGTCTTTGTTGGCTCAAGCGTGCCGAGCATCGAAGCGCACGACAGCCTATCCGATCTAATTGAAGTGCCGTCGTTGGGTGACCGACTGGGCCGGGCCGGTAAAACGCTGCGAGTCATCTGCGCTAACTCTTCGGGCAGCACCCGTTTGCAACACATACACGCCGATCGCTATGCCGGTCACATGAATTGCTGCGTTCACGATATCGGACTGACGCTGCCCGAAAGCGAACGCGAGCAACTTCAGACCCGTTGGGGTAACGGCGTGAGCTTAAAATTCCCTGATTTTGAAGGAACGAAACTCGTCGCCGATATGTTTTTTGATTATGAGTTAGCCAAGGGCTTGGGTGACGTGACTATCCTTTGGATCGGCGAACCGGATCATTCCAGTCACGAGTTTGGGATTTTCAATGAAAAGACGTCTCAAGCGAGGAAAGCCGCTGACGATGCTTTCAAACGTGTTTTGGATTGGTGGGAAGCGGAAGGAAAAACTCAGGGCGTGCAATTAGCCGTCATTTCAGATCATGGTCACGGAGAAGTGGTCGCTCATTATGATCTTAAGGCCAAATTGATTGAAAACGGCTGGAAAGTTATTTCCCGCGCCGATATTGTCAACGGCTCTTCTCCCAAAGACAACGACATTGTCATGGTCGGCGACTACACCTTGGGATTATGGTTAACCGACCCCAGCGAAGCCAATTTAACTCGCCTTCGCGACGAGCTGATGGGTATTGAACAAGTGGGAATGATCTTTTCCCAACCCCGACCCAATGCTGAAATAAATGAGGTGGAGGGCCGTGTTAAAGGCACATTCTCAGAAGCGTTGGTTTTCTCAGAAAATAGCCGAGGCCCCGATCTTCGGGTCACCATGAGAAACAACCCGGCCACAGGGCGATTGATCATGGGTCATTCGCTTGAAATCGGCGCGGGCAACCACGGCGGACTTTTGCCCGCAGAAATCAACAGCCTTTTGGCCATCAGCGGTGATTGCTTCAAAGCTGCTGAATTGGAACACACGGAACCGGCCGGACACGATGACTTCGCCGTCACGGTAATGACCCTGATGGACCTGCTCGATGGTGATAAAGTCTTGCAACCCATCCCCTCGGCTCGAATTTTGGATGAAGCCATTACCGGCAAAGGCAGGCATGATTGCGAGGAGGAGATTCTCACCATTCAGGAAGGACACTTCATGCAATACATTCAACGCGTGCGTTTCGACGGACACATCTATGTCACCGAAGGGGCACGAAGCGGGGTTTGCACTGTCTTAAAATAATCGGAGTAATCAACAATGGATATCATTATTCAAGGCACGGGCGCTGACGTGTTCGCAGAAAAGTTGGCGCTCAGAAATATATGGATTAAATCGAACGCTGTCCGCATTAACGGCGCCGATGACATCTTGACCCAAGAGCTGATGGATCAGGCCGCCAAGCAGGGCTTTGACGTTAACTGCGTGCCCGATGCGTTGAGCATTAAAGATTTTGGCTTGCTCGCTCTTGACATGGACAGTACCCTCATTGAGCTCGAATGCATCGATGACATCGCCTGGCAGTGCGGCGTGGGCGAAGAAGTCGCACGAATGACCGAAATTGCCATGCAGGGGCATATGCCTTTTGCCGAATATTTAAGAGAACGAGTTAAGCTTTTTAAAGACCATCCCGCTCATTACGTCGATGTGACCGCCACGCACGCAAAATTAATCCCCGGCGCGGTCGAATTGATTGATTTTGCCAAGGCTCACGGCCTGAAGACCTATATCCTTTCAGGCGGCTTTGACACGATCGCCAAAGTGGTTTGTGAAAAACTCGGCATGACGGGCTACCTTTGCAACCGCCTGATCGCCAAAGACGGCAAACTGACCGGTGAAACAACCGGGCCAGGAGGCGGAGAAATCCTGGACGCTGCCGGTAAACGCCGCGCTTTGGACATGCTTTGCATGCTCTACGGTTTGCACCACTCGCAGGCCATCGCCGGCGGCGACGGCGCCAACGATTTGGAAATGATCAAAACGGCCGGACTGGGCTTTGCCTTCCACGGCAAACCCATTGTTGCGGCGAGCGCTCCCTACCGCGTCAATCACGGCGGTTTGGATGTTGTGATTAATTTCTTTGTTGAAGCTTGGGCAGACGCAAAGAAACTCTAAAAATTGAACTTAAAACGATGGGAAGAAGCTTTCGACTCAAAAGAAAGCTTCTTTTTTTGACAGCCATCAAATCTGCTTTTTGTCGACAGAGTTTGATAATTTTCAGTCATTTCGCGCAAAAGCAATTAACCAATTGATATTCAAAGACTTTTGAAAAATCGCTTTATTGATATTCTTCTAAATGATTTGATCATTCCCCTACTTAATCCACCTTATTTGATACTCAGAACTAATTAGAAATTTAATGCTCTAAAGTCAGCGAAAATAAGACAATATCAACACTAACTCAATGATTTTTATAGATATTTTATTTTGTCGATCATTTGTCGTAAAAAATCGTCCAATTGACAAGAATTCTTTTTGTTTTTCAACGCGTTATCGACTTGTCTAGCTTACTCTCAATCCATAAACTGGCGAGAAATGATTTATGTAGATGCGGAGTTTATCATGAAAAAAATTTTATTAAGCGCCCTCTTAAGTTCCATGATCGCCGGCTCATCGGCCATGGCCGGCACGCTACTGGTTGGCACCGACGCCGGTCTGGCCCCTTTTGAATTTAAAGATCCGAAAACCAATGAAATTGTGGGTTTTGACATTGACTTAATTACGGCCATTGCCAAAGCCGTGGGAGATGAAGCCAAAATCCAAAATATGCAATTTGCCGGTCTCATCCCTGCGCTGCAGAGCAATATGGTTGATGTCGGAGCGGCCGCCATCACGATTACGCCGGAACGTCAAAAACAGGTTCTCTTCACCGATCCCTACTACGATGTGGGCTTGGTAATGGTCATTCAAAAGAAAAACGCCGATAAATATAAAACATTGAAAGACATGGAAGGTAAGCGTATCTGCGCTCAAATTGGCTCAACGGGTTCTATCTTAGCCTCTACTGTTAAAAACGCCACGGTAGCCAATTTTGATCAAATCGGTGAAGCTTTTATGGAATTGAAGATGAACGGATGCGATTCGGTCATGGTGGATAAAACGGTGACGCTTTACTACCTCACCAAACATGATGATAAAGACATCATGATGGTGCCTCATGTCTATAATCCCAAACAAAATGGTTTCGCGGTCGCCAAGAGCAACAAGGCCTTGCTGGATAAACTCAATAAGGGTCTGAAAATCATCAAAGAAAACGGTGAATACGACAGAATTTATGAAAAGTGGCTAGGTAAAAAGCCTGAAGCCTCTAAGTAATAAGTTTTGTTTAAAAAGCCTCAAAAATGAATTTTGAGGCTTCTTTTGTTCTTATCTTTCTATATTTATCATGAATCCGATCAAACGCATCGAAGAACTGAAGGGTGAATTCACCTTAATCAGGCGTGATTTTCACAAGCATCCCGAGATTGGGCATCAAGAATGGGAAACCTCCAGAAAAGTCACCCAATACCTATCTAAATGGGGCTATGAGGTTCACACCGGCATTGCCGGCACGGGCGTGATCGGATTATTAAAACACGGCAACTCCTCTAAGCGGCTTTCCATCCGAGCCGACATGGACGCCTTGCCCATTGAAGAAGTCAATACTTTTGATCACGCTTCCATCTGCAAGGGTTCAATGCACGCTTGCGGTCACGACGGTCATATGACCATGGCTTTATTGGCCGCTCGATATCTATCCGAAACCAAACTCTTCAATGGCACCGTGCAATTTGTTTTTCAGCCCTGCGAAGAACAAGATGGCGGCGCCTCGGATATGATCAGTGATGGTCTTTTCGAGCAATTTCCAACTGATTGCATCATCGCCTGCCACAACTGGCCGGAACTGCCTGAAGGAAAAATCGGCCTCAATCGGCAAACCATCATGGCGAGCTGCAACGCATTCAAAATTGTCATTAGAGGTCGCGGCGCACACGGAGCCATGCCCAACAACGGCATCGATCCGCTTTTTGTCGCCATTCAAGTCGCCAACGCTCTCCAGGGAGTCATCACTCGCATTAAGCGTCCAATCGATCCCGCGGTCTTGTCCATTTGCAAATTGGTGGCGGGAGAAACTTATAACGTTATCGCGGACACCGCCGAAATAGAGGGCACAGTCAGAACCTTTTCTGAAGAGGTAACTGATCTTATTGAAGAGAATATGCGAAAAATCGCCGTGCAAGTCGCTTCCGCTTTCGGCGCCACGGCTGAAGTTAACTTTATTCGCCAAGTGCCGCCGGTCACCAACTCACCGGATTGTGTGAGCCAAATACAAGCCGTAGCAACCGAGCTCTTCGGTCAAGAGGCGGTATTAACGCAAGAGCCCGTTATGCCTTCCGAAGATTTCGGTGTTTTCTTAAAACACTGTCCGGGAGCACTATTTTTTATCGGCAATGGTAACGGCCAACACAGGCAAACCGGACACGGTCCCGGCCCCTGCGCTTTGCATAACCCCTCTTATGATTTCAATGACGCCATTTTGCCGATAGGCGCCAGTATTTTCGCTCGTTTTGCGGAACGGTATCTTTCTTAAGCGTTAATAGCTTTCAATCGATTGATGGCAATAAGAGCCATCAATGTCGAGCCATAGATAATAGCTTTGTCATTGAAGTCAAATTCACACTCGTGCAGATTTGCAGTGTGACTGTCATCACGGATGCCCAAACGGAAAAGGCATCCCGGGCACACCTGCGTCATAAAGGCGAAGTCTTCCGCCGTCATCTGTTGCGGAGCGGGTTTAGCCGCCGTCTCTCCCAGCCAATCACGAACCAGTTCTTTGACAGCCAACGCTTGCTCCTCATGATTTAACAGCGCCGGATACAGGCGCGTGTAATGGCATTGTACCTGCCCTCCGTACACTTGAGCGACGCCTTGGGCGATCTCACACAAGCGCTGCTGCACTCGATCTTGCACCTCGGGTTCAAAACTTCTGCAAGTGCCAACCAGTTTGGCTGTTTGCGGCAACACGCTTGAGCCGTTTTCATCTCCGGACAAAATCGCGCCAAAACTCACCACCGCCCCTTGCAAGGGGTTCACATTTCGGCTAACGATAGATTGAGCGCTAACCACAATTTGAGAAGCAACCAACACGCTGTCAACCGCGGTCTGCGGTTTGGCGCCATGGCCTCCCCGACCGGTCACATCAATTGTGAAAATATCAGCCGCGGCCATAATGTAGCCAGGATCAATGCCAATCTGACCGACATCCAGCGTCGGCTCACAATGAGTTGCATAGACCTCGGCGATCGGGAACCTCTTAAATAATCCGTTTTCCACCATTAAACGGGCACCAAAATCAGTCGCTAGCTTGGAAAAGCTGGCGATTTTTTTTACATCTGAATCTTTAAAAAATCTTTTAATATCAAATAGTTGTAAAAAGTTGTTCGACGTTCTTGGACTCGCTTGGACTTGC
>DVMY01000098.1 GCA_018714755.1 Candidatus Aphodousia faecigallinarum
TGGCGGTTCAATATACAGTTTGTTGTAAAAAGACAACATCAATTTTAAATAAATAAGATAGATTGACTAGATAATAATTCACTTAAAAATCAATTAGATAGAGCAATCTTGTATCTTATATAGGGTTTAACCTTAGTCATTATTGTTAAAAATAGGTTGTGCTTATTTGTAACAGGGCGGAAAATGCTAAGCGTGCATGGATTTTGCACTCATTACTAAGGAAGTTCTTATCATGAAAAAAACTCTCGCTGCACTTGCTGTTCTCGGCACATTGGCCGGCTCTGCTGTTGCTGGTGATGTGACCATCTACGGTCGTATCGATGGCGGTTTCGCCCTTACCGATTGGGAAAAGACCACCTTTGCTGGTATGAAGACCGATGGTGACAAGTTCGTTATGGATTCCGGTTTGGGCTCCACGAACCGTGTCGGTATCAAGGGTTCTGAAAAGATCAGTGACGATTTAACCGTTGGCTTCGTTTTGGAAACGAAGTTAAACGGTGATACCGGTGTTGCTTTTGATGATAGTGGAAAGACTGGTTTCAATCGTGAATCTTTGATTTTCGCTCAAACGAACTACGGTACGTTCTACGCAGGTCGCGTGGGCTCCATGTGGTCTGACGGTGGTGCTACCAATTTCTGGGCTGGCAATTACGTCGTGGCCGGTACGGGTGGTGCCGCAGGTCTCATTCAAGGTACTGGTTTGATGGTCAGCGAAAGCGCCCGTGAAGCCAACCGTATTTCTTACGTCTCTCCGGAATTCGGCGGCTTTAAGCTCTACGCAGAATATTCATTCGGTGCTGGTGTTAAAGACGAAGATGACATCGTTTACAACGAAAACACCTCCAAGGACGATCGTCCGTCCGCTATCGGTTTGAACTACCTGAACGGACCGTTCGGTATGGGTGCTGTTTTGACGTATCGTAATGAAGCTTCTGTGACCTTAGCTGGTGTCCACGATGACCAAGAAGACGAATTGACGTTTAACTTAGGTACGCACTACGACATGGGATGGGCTAACTTCAAGTTGGCTGGTCAATACTTCAAGGGTGCTGATAAGATCGGTAATACCACCGGTTTGTTGGATCTTGACAGCATGACCTTCGACGATTTGAAGGGCTACTCCATCGCTACCGGCGCTACGGTTCCGGCTTGGGGCGGTACATGGGATATCGGTGTTTATTACACCGATGCTGAAACGGATACCCCGGATGGTAAGTATGGTCATGTTGATTTCAAGGCCTACAACGTTGGCGCCTTGTATGCTTATCCGTTGAGCAAGCGTACGGTTATGAAGACTGGTATCGGTTATGTGAAGGCTGAAGCTGACGCTGATAACGCTGATCACACTTCCGAATACGAAGCCACGATCGCTGCTATCACGCTCTTGCACTACTTCTAAACCGATACTCTGTAACTCTCTGAGTTATATAGTGGTATAGCATAGGACAGCGGGGAGGTTTCTCCGCTGTCTTTTTATCCATATTAACTTCATCTCTATCTGATCTCTCGTCCCCCTCATCAATTAGAAGTCAGTTAACCTACTGTTAGCGTCAAAGTAAAGCCATTTCTAAGATTGAATCCATCGGAATTTAGGAGATTCACATGGAATCAAAAAACAATTGGTTTTATCTGGCGCTTTTTTGGCTCATTAATTTCTGCCTAGGCTCCTTTTACGCCTGGAGCGTTTATTCGAGTTGGCTTGCTGAGTATTACAGTGCGATATCCAACGCTGTTGTCACAGTTTCTTCCCTTACCTTTGTATTTAGTGTCGGAACCGCCTGCAATCCGATTTCGATGGTCATCGCAGGCTTTTTAACCGATCGATTCGGTCCAAGGTTGGTTTTATTCATTGGCGGTGGTGTAACGGCTTTGGGTTACTTTTTAATGAGTATCAGCACGGATTCCACCTTGCTGCTATTGGGCTACGGCATTTGTCTTGGGATGGGGTCCGGCGCCACGGTCATCGCCACGGTTACCTCCGCTGTCAAACTCTTTCCAAAGATGAGAGGCTTGGCGGGCGGCTCGGTGGGCGCCTTCTACGGCATGGGATCGGTTTGCTTGCCGCCTTTGGCCAATTTCATGGCGGAAAATTTGGGCATTCTAACAACGCTTTTTTATTTCTCGGTTGCCTGTTTAATCGTGATTTGGGGCTGCGCCTTTTTAATCCGACTGCCGGCCTCTCGTTCCATGGCCGCCCGAGGAGCTTCAGGAGATAATCTCGACTGTTGGCAAATGATGAAAACGCCTCGCTTTTATGCGATGTTTGTTCTTTTCATTGTGGCGACGCTCTCTCCCTTGATGCTTTTTTCTCAAACCGTCATCATCGCTCAGACGCAGGTCGGATTAGGAATGTCCGCGGCTGTTTTGTCGATCTCCGTTTTAGCGTTTGCCAATACCTCCGCTCGATTTGTGGCGGGCGCTATTTCCGATAAGATCGGTCGAGCCAATACGTTGGGATTGGCTGTCGCTGTGGTTCTGTGCGGATTGGTAATGCTTGTGTTTGCCAAAGAAGGCGATGCGTTTTTATTCTATGCGGGACTTGTTTGCGTGGGAGCTTGTTTTGGTTCCAGCGTCGGAATTTTTCCGGGTTATACCGCGGAGCAATTCGGAGCCGCTAACGCCAGCATGAATTATGGCGTGATGACATTAGCTTTCTCAATTTCAGGCATTATTGGACCGAATATTGTTCGGGCCTGCTCAGAAGGGGGACAGTACCAAAAGGCTTATTTCATTGCGATTGTGATCAGTCTGTTTGGTTTAGTGGCAGCTTTTTTCTGCCGACGCTTTGAAAAACGCTCTTAAAGCCTGAGTTCAAAAAAAATCCCGAAGCATTCAAGTTTTTAGAATGCTTCGGGTGTCTATAAAGCACCGATTAGAAGAATACTAACAAGGTGCAAATACCAACGATCATGCCCGGAGCCGTCCGCTTGACAATTTCAATGGGGTTGGCTCGGCACAAACCGGCAATCACAATCACCACACCCGCGATCGGGCTCATTGTGCGACCCAAGGCGCCGGAGACGTAGGCGAGGTTACCCAAATTGATTACGCTCATGCCGAAATCGGCCGCGTGCGGGGTAACCGCTTCATTAAAGGCCATGGTGGCTGCGTCACCGCTGCCGACGAGAATAGCCATCAAATACGGTCCTAACACACCGCCCCACTGAGCGTATTGATTGGATTCCTTGAGCACTTCAATCAACACATTCACAAGACCGGCGGTCTGTAAACCCATTGCGAAGACGCTTGCGGAAACGATGATGCTCACGATATCAGCGAAACCCTTGCCGCAGCCTTGGAAGAATTGCGTCGTGGCTTGAGCGGGGCTTGTGCGCGTGACAATGATCGTATAAATAGCGCCGACAACCATGGCTTGCGCCACGCCCATCTTAATGGCGGGGACATAGGTGTTGCCGAGAATCAAAAGCACCAATGGCACCAGCGGTGCGATGGCGTAGAGAAGATTCACGCGAGTGATCGTTTCACCGTAATCGGCTTCACTGTCTGCCTTATTGGCGCCCTTGTGATCCTTGAAGAAGAATTCACTCACGGTGATCATGACCACGCTGATCGCCCAAAGCGTCATATAGGTTGTCATGTTTTCCAAAATGAATTCCATGCCGGAAATGCCCACGTAGGAGCCCACCATGTTTTGGTGTGGGCTGCCGGGATTTAAGAAGGAGCCAATGGTGCCGGCTAAGACTGCGGCGCCCGCGCCCACCGGTTTGATGCCCGCGCGGATCATGATCGGGATCATGGTGGCGCCGACGGCGGCTGCGCAGCCCGCGGCACTCGGAATGGCCGTGTTGACGATCAATGTCACCATGGTGGCCGCCGGAATTAAAAGTATCCCTAAGCGTTTCAGAGGCCTGGCCAACAATGTCACCAAGTGCAAGTCAGCCTTGGTGTAGCTGATTAAGAATGCGAAACCCATGGCCGCCGTGATGGCTTGCACAAGCGTCGCGCTTGTCATCATTTTGGCAAATTGATTTAAACCGGCCAGGGGATCAAGTGAGACGATGCACAAGAAAAGACCCGCGCTCAACAACGTCACGCGGACTTCGCATTTTTTCAGTAACGCAGCAATGGTGGCGAAGATAACCGCTACTGCTAACCATGCAGTCAATGTCATGATGATTTTTCCTCACTAAGCTTTCAGACGTTCAGGTTCGGGGCTGGAAAGATCAATCGTGATCGTTTCGTATCCTTTGTCCTTTAACGCTTGTTGACCACGTTCGGTGGTAATGAATCGAATGCTTTGACCGTAGAGCACGCCGTCCTTCATATTGACGCGACCGTCAATGAACGTTTCGGTGGCCAAGTGGCTCTTCATGTCAACCACGGTAATATCGGCCACGGCGCCTTCCGTGAGATGACCGCGATCGAAAAGCCGCAAGTGACGCGCGGCGTTTAAGCTTGCCTTCATCACGAATTCCGGCAGCGTGAGCGCGCCAAACTTAACCAAAGCCAATCCCATCGGGATGATGACATTGCGCGGAATGCAGCCGCCGTCTGTGGACATGGCATCAATCACAAAAGAGCCGTCATCACGTTTGGCCTGCGCGAGCATCATTCGAGAAATGGCGGCGTTCACCGGGAAGCACCCCACCACGTTGGTGGTTCCTTTTTCTTCCCAATAGCGCATGGCCTCCATCCCTTCGAGAATGTCGGTCACATACCCCGTGTCCTTTAACGTGATCAGAATGCGTCTTCTGAAGGCCTCGCGGATGCCTTCGGCACTCACAGGCAACTTATAGATTTCCAGGCAGGTCCTCGTGACAAAGTCGAGCACGTTTCCGTCTTTGTCGCAGGAAAGGTGAGTGCCGTTTAATGGACTGAGGTACGCCTCAGACCAAATGCGCGGGTGTGACTTCAAAAGTTCAATCGCTTCGTTGGCTTCAGCGTCCGGCGCGTGCACTCGACCGCGGCAGTAGGAATTGATGTGAGCGAGGTGCAGCCGCATGTCGCCCGTGACTTCCACGGCTTGCTTCATTCCCAAAATGTCGGAGTGGGCGGTGGTGGTGCCCGCATGCCAGGCGACATAGGCGTCTTTTTCGTTGCAAAGCTCAATGGTGTCGCGACAGGCCTGAGCCGAAAGCGGCCAGTGTCCGCCCACAAGCTTCACACCCAGGGCGCCGCCGTCCACACGAGTTTCGATAAATTCTGAAATCTGCTCTCTTGAGGGGGTGTCGGTTCCCCACAATTCAGTGGGTTCCATTCGGTCAATCGTGGCCACGTTTAAACCGGCCCCCGTTTTGTGTCCCTCGTCAATGATCTCCTTTAAGGGACCGGCCATATCGAGGCAAGTGGTGATGCCCGCGAGCGCGGTCATGCGCGAGCCGTAGGGAGAACCGTAAACCGAGCCCAAATGCATATGAGCGTCAATGATTCCTGGAAAAACGTATTTCCCGCTGCAATCTTCAATGGCTTTGGCGGCTCCGACCAATCCTTCGCCGACGGCGGCGATACGCCCATTTTCAATGGCGACGTCCATGACGCCGTTGCGTTGATTTAGCGGATCAACGACGTGGCCGTTTTTTAAAACAATGTCCCACATGTTTTTGCTCTCCTAGAGTATGAGGACGCTATTTACTCAGCGTTTGTCATAAGGTTAGACGGGCAAAAACCGCTCGCCAAAGTAACTCAGTTAACTGATTGTTTCGTTTGAGCTTCGATATAGTTAAAAAGTCCGTAGTAACCCTAAAAGAGGTGAAGATGAAAACCACATTTGTTGCAACCGGCGATAGTTTCATTACGCGTCATATCGGTGAAAATGGCTACGACGGCTATGAAGCGGTAAAGAATTTGATTCAATCGCACGATGTTCGTTTCGCCAACTTGGAGATGACCTTTCATAATCAGGAGGGCTACCCTTCAGCGGCAAGCGGCGGCACATGGGCCATGACCGATCCGGAAATGCTCGATGACATGCGTGAATTCGGCTTTAACCTCTATAACACGGCTAATAATCACTCCGGAGACTATGGTCAGGGTGGCGTTTTGGCAACGATTGCTCACCTTAAAGAACGCAAGATGCTTTTTGCGGGCACCGGTGCGACCCTTCAAGAAGCCTCCCGTCCGTGTTACCTTGAAACGAAACACGCCCGTGTGGCAATGATCGGTGTGACAACGTCTTTTGACCCGTCAGTCAGAGCGGGCGCGCAAAGCGGCGAGGTGATCGGGCGGCCCGGGTTAAATCCGCTTCGCCACACCACGGTTTATCACGTCACAGATGAACACTTCAACATGGTGAAAGAATTGGCTCGTGTGACGCTTGTCAATTGGCCTGTCGAGCAAAAAATCGAATGCGGCTACTTGCCACCTTTCGCTGAAGGTTCTTTACCTTTTGGAAAAATGAAGTTTGTCAGAGATGACAAGGAATTTATTGAGACCATTCCTCATGCGGGTGACTTGGAAAGAATCGTCGAAGAAATCAAAGAAGCCAAGCGCCAGGCCGATGTCGTTTTGGTGAGTTTGCACGTGCATGAAATGACAGGCAAAGACACCACAAAGCCCGCGCAGTTTCATCAGGCGTTCGCTCACGCCTGCATTGATGCGGGCGCCTCGGCCATTATCGGTCACGGCCCCCATGAATTAAGAGGCATTGAGCTCTACAAAGGCGGCGTGATTTTCTATAGCCTCGGCAATTTCATTTTCGAGACGGAAACCACCTTGGTTCAACCGTACGACGCTTATAAAGAACAGCACTTGCCGGTTGACATGAAGGTTGGCGCCTACATGGACAATCGCAGCCGAAACGATACGATCGGATTCCCGGTCATGCCCAATATTTGGCGTGCCGTCATCGCCTCCTGGGAAATGACCGATGGCAAATTAAGCGCCATTAAATTGCATCCGATTGACTTATCCATGAAGGCTAAGCGATCTCAAAGGGGATTGCCTCGTTTAAGTCAAGACGAAGACACGCTCAGGTACTTGCAATCGCTGTCTGAAGCGTATGGAACAAAGATCAATATCGAAAACGGTGTAGGAACCATTTCGCTCTGATTTTTTCAATCAGATCCTTTGGACGGGATTTCGCTTGCGAAATCCCGTTTTTTGGTTTAGTGGCGGCCACCGCGCAAAACCATGCTTTGCGTGTCGGTCACGTTTGTCAGAAAACGCAGCTCAATCATGTGCCCGTCAATGGTGAAGGAGCGACGCTGCAGACATATCGCGGGGTAGGGTGTATTGACCCCCGCTCGTTTGGCTTGCTGGGGATTCAATAAAACGGCTTTAGCCATATCTTCCATGGTGGTCACAAAGTAGCCGTAAGCCTCTTCGTAGAAAACGTAAGGATTGACTTTTTCGGTGCGATGGAAGGCATCCTCTGTTAAATGAGGAAAGTCTTTGACCTTTAAATAAATATCATCAAAGGCGGAAACGATTTCGCTTTCTCCGTAGGAGAGCTCTCTGCGAATACGGTATAGCGGCTCATCGGGCGCGCATTGAAACAAAAGCGCGATTTTGGGGCTGATTTGATCGAGAATTTCAAAAGAGACAATGCGCGCGTGCATGGGGGCCGCGCCTGGCGTGTCCGGGGCGAACCAATTGATCCTTTCCCGGATGGAGTCCATGTCGCGTCTGTAACTGGCCACATAGGTGCCTTTACCTTGATGGCGAACAAGTACACCTTCCTTAACCAACTCTTTAAGTGCTCGTCTGACCGTGCCCTGACTGACCTTAAAAATGTCGGCCAACTCCAGCTCATTGGGAATCATATCGCCTTGTTTCCAAGCGCCCATCTGAATGCGCTGCATGATGCGTTTTCGCACGACTTCAAAAAGCGAAGAAGAATGTGGGCTGTCGTACATATGAGCCTCAAACGAAAAGGAGCGGTTCGGTGCATTGTATCAAAGGTTCCGAATGCCGCTTGAAACAAAAAAAGGATTGCTTGTCCACCATTTTAAACAAGCAATCCTTATCCTAACAGACTGAAACTTTAAGCTTTTTTGTCAGACAGTTTCGGCAGGCAGTGCATCACCACCATCAAAGCCAAGGCGATCAAAGCCACGGCGATGATCAATTGCAGACCGTGAACCATGAAGACAAACGTTCCGGCCGAGATCGCGCCGATGATGCCCCAGATGGACATGCAAAGAGCGGTCATCGTCACGCAGAACATGATCGTCATCGGACCGTAGAGCATCCAACCCTTGCGGCCGGTGGCTTTCAAGAACACGGCCAAGCTCGTGAGCACCAAGGCCGACAGCAATTGGTTTGCGGAACCGAAGAGCGGCCAAATGCTCATGTAGCCGGCCAAGCACAGGAGGTAACTCAGCACCAAGGTGAGAATCGTGGCAAAGACCGGGTTGGTGAAAAGCTTTTGCACGCTGTTTTTCTCAACGCCTTCGGGCGGCGTGAAGAGTTCTTGCAAGCTCATGCGGCCGATACGGGCCACAGCGTCCACACTCGTTAAGGCCAAAGCGGACACGCACATCGTCATGATGCAGGCGCTCACATCAGTGGGCAAACCGAAGATTTCCGTCAAGAACGAGGCGATCGAATTGGAGAACAATTGGAAGGGGGTGCCGGAGGGCAAAACGCCGTCTGTGGCTGCCGCGCACACGATGATCAAAGCCACCACGCCCAAAACGGTTTCCACGCACATGGAGCCGTAACCCACCAGGCGCATGTCTTTTTCATTGGCGATCATCTTAGAAGACGTGCCGGAAGAAACCAAGCTATGGAAACCGGAGACAGCGCCGCAGGCGATCGTCACAA
>DVMY01000099.1 GCA_018714755.1 Candidatus Aphodousia faecigallinarum
AAAAAAGAGGCGATGATATGCGCCGGATGATTAAAGGCAAAGCCGCACGTCATTCTTACTTTGTTGACCGGATTATTATGACTATATTTTTCAAACATCTTATTGCGCGAAATGATCAAACCCGAAAAAGGAATTTTCGATTTCGCAACCGTTTTTATCTAAAAGTTTTAAACCACTATCTGTGATCGTTCCCACGCGAGAAAGCGCAATCGCCTCACCCTCTTGAGCCCTGCGTCTCGCATAATCCCAAATGGCCTCACGTTCGCAAACGGGCGCGGTCCACACCAATTCATAATCATCTCCGCCGGCGAGCTGCGCCTGGCGTCGCTCATTCATAGAACGCTTGGAAAGATCATCGCTAACGGCCAGGCGGTCGATATAAACCTCCGCCCCCACTTTCGAGCGATTAAGAATGTTGCCGAGATCCTTTAAAAAACCATCTGAAATATCCGCGCAGGCGCTTGCGTGTCGGCTGAGAAACTGCCCCAAAGCCACTCGAGGAGTGGGCGTATCCATCGCACGGGCCAAATAATTGTTGCACTCCCCCCGCCATTGTCCTGTTCGAAGCATCAGTGCCAGGTAGGCATCTCCCGGCGTACCGCTTACCCAAATATCATCGCCTACTGTCGCGCCCTGACGCGTCAATGGTTTTTGCGCTTCCCCGATCGCTGTGATGGTGATGGAAAAGGGAGCGCGCACATCACCGATTTGAGTCGTCTTGGTTGTATCGCCTCCAACTAACGGACAGGCAAATGCCCGAGCTTCTTCAGACAAACCTCGACTAAACGCTTCAAGCCAGACAGCGTCGGCTTGCGGCAGCGACAAAGCAAGAAAAAAACAGCGCGGAACGGCTCCCGCCGCAGCCAAATCAGACAGATTGACCGCTAAAGCTTTTTTACCAATCGTATAAGGATTCGCGTCAGGCAAGAAATGGGTGCCACCAGCCACCGTGTCGGTTGTCACGGCCAAACAGGTGGATCCGATCTCTAGAATCGCGCAGTCATCCCCGATCCCTTGAGTAGGCCAATGATCGGGGATACCAAATTGAAAAAAACGGGAAATGAGCTCAGTTTCGCTCAGGCATGGGCCCATAAGATTACTTTTTCGCACCCACCTCTGTTGCGCGCACGTCGGCGGCCACTTTATCGAGAACCCCGTTGACATAACGGAAGCCATCGGAGCCACCAAAGAGCTTGGCCAATTCAACCGCCTCATTGATCACGACGCGGTAGGGAATTTCGATATGAAATTTCAGTTCATACGTGCCCAACAAAAGCACGGAACGCTCAACCAAAGACAAGCGAGCGATATCACGATCAACGTGCTTGGAGAAGATCGCCTGCAATTCTTCGGCGTGATCAATGACGCCCCCGAGCAACTCTGAAAAATGCTTCTTATCGCAGCGTTCAAAATCAGCCGCGTCAATACTGGCTCCGGCGATCGGTTCACCGTCATCGCTTAAAACACTCAAAAGCGTGCGTTCGATCGTAACGGCGTCTGAGGCGCTCACCAACCATTCGTAAATACCTAAAAGAGCGAATTCACGAGAAAGGGAACGCGCGCCGCGACTCGGACGATGCAATTTTGCCTCAGCCATTTATTGCTCCTCATCGTCCATGTCGTACTCAAATTCCTTGCGCAAATTAGCCATTTCGACAGCCACTTGCGCCGCATCCGTTCCTTTTTGATGCAAACGAGCCTGAGCCTGTTCATCATTTTCAGTTGTCAACACCGCATTGGCAATCGGAATGTCAAAGTCCAAGCCCACCTGCATGATGCCAGAGGCAGACTCGTTGGAGACGATTTCAAAGTGGTAGGTTTCGCCACGGATCACCGCACCGATCGCAATCAATGCGTCATATTCTTCAGTGGAGGCCAATTGTTGAAGCGCAAAGGGGATTTCCAAAGCACCCGGCACACGCATCAACGTGATATCCTCCTCGACCACTCCCAAGCGGGCCAACTCAGCCAAGCAAGCCTTTAAAAGCCCCTCGCCCGCATATTCATTAAAACGGGATTGAACGATACCGATGCGCAATCCGCGACCATCTAAAGAATTCTCAATAATGTCCATGGACATTCTTTTTCTCCGAAGAAAATCTGTTTCTCATATAAATGGGCAATATTGTACAGGGTTTGAGCGCTCTCAACACACCCAAACCCTATAAAAATAATCGAAAAATCAATTTCCTAGGATACTTCTCAGAGACGCATCCCACGGCGGTAGGGAGCCGGGAAGTCGACTTTTTCACCCAATTCCAGCGCCGCTTGCCATCCCCAATGAGGATTGAGAAGCATTTGACGGCCCACGTCAACCAAGTCAGCCGTTCCCTCCACCAATACGCTTTCAGCCTGGCGAGCGTCTTTAATCAAACCGCAGGCGATCGTGGGCATGCCGGTTTGCAAGCGCACCGCGCGGGCAAAGGGAAGCTGATATCCGTACGAAACTTCGATTTTTTGACTGTCATGCAATCCGCCAGTTGACACGTCAACAAAAGAGCAGCCTCTTTGTTTAAGCAATTCAACCAACTGAATAGTCTCTTTAAGATTCCAACCGCCTTCAATCCAGTCTGTGGCGGACACTCGCACGCCTAGCTCAACGTTGGGGGCCGCCTTTTTCATGGCATCAAAAACCGCCAGCGGCAAACGAGTCCTGTTTTCGAAGCTTCCTCCCCATTCATCAGTGCGGAGATTGGAGATGGGTGACAAGAACTGATGCAGTAAGTAACCATGCGCCATATGAATTTCAATGGCGTCCACTCCGGCTCTTTGGGCTCGTTCGGCGGCGTTGGCAAACGCCTGAATAATCGCCTCAATTCCGCCCGGAAGCATTTCCCGAGGCATCAAATTATCGCCTCCGGCACTAACGGCGGAAGGTCCCACCACTTCCCAGCCGCCTTCTTCCTTGGTGAGATGACCTCCAATCCACGGAGCGCGCTCTGAGCCTTTACGGCCAGCATGGCTGATTTGCACCGCCACTTTGGTTGTCGGGTCAATATCTTTCATCGTTTGAACGATTTGAGCAAAACTTGCCGCCAATTCTTCCGACCATAGCCCCAAGTCCGAGCCACTGATTCGTCCGTCCGGCGTCACCGCCACGGCTTCAATGCAAACAAGGCCCGCGCCTGAGCCCGCCAATTTTCCATAGTGCACTTTGTGCCACGTATTGGGGAAACCGTCCTTGGCAATAAACTGACACATCGGAGGCACACAGATGCGATTGCGAAGTTGCATCTGACCGATCGTATAGGGAGAAAATAATTTTGTTTTCATCACTTATTCCCTTTTAGAAAAGCCCGTCATCATTTTTAAAGCTCATCATTCGTTCCACATAACGAGCGATGGTATCCACTTCAAGATTGACCCAATCCTGAGCCTTTAAGTGCTTCAATGTGGTCACTTCCACGGTATGCGGAATTAAATTGATGGAAATTCTGGCTCCAACAGGCGTGTCTTCCACCGAATTGATCGTAAGCGAAACGCCATTGACCGTGACCGAGCCTTTATACGCCAAATAAGGTGACAACTTCATGGGGGCGCGCACGACCAAGTGCCAGCTTTCTGCCTTGGGTTCCATCACCTCAACCTGACCGACACCGTCCACATGACCGGAAACAATGTGACCATCCAAGCGGTCACCGACGCGCATAGCCTTTTCTAAATTGACTTCTCCCCACGTGTCCAAACCGCTCGTTTTGGATAAGCTCTCCGCGGAAACTTCAATTTGGAAGGTGTCACCATCAATGCTCACCACCGTCATGCAAGCACCGTTGACGGCGATAGACTCGCCCACTTCAGTTCCTTTGAGCCAGCCCGCGGGCGTATCAATCGTTAGACGGACGCCGTCGCCCAATTTCTCGGGTTCGCGCACCTTGCCAATCGCTTCAATAATGCCAGTAAACATGTCCTTATTTCCTTTTTCGTAAAATCATTCTTATATCGTTGCCCACGGAGCCCACCTCAACCGTTTCCCATTCTTGACACTGGGCCAATGAATCAAGTGCAGGTAAAGCAAACGCGGGCCGACCGGCGCCCAAAAATTTAGGCGCGACGTAGCACAAAATCTCATCGACCAATCCCTGTCTGAGCATCGCCCCGGTCAGGGTGGAGCCTGCTTCCAGATGGACTTCATTGACTTCGCGGCGAGCCAATTCCGTTAAAAGTTTCAGAAGATCCACTCTTGCATCACCGCCAGGCAATGCCAACAATTCGGCTCCTCGATCCTTCAGCGCCCTTACTTTCGCTTCTTCACCTCGAGCATAGGCCACCAAAACAGCCCCCTCATCAAAAAAACGATTTTGAGGACTGACCTTCAAAGAAGAATCCACTAAAACCTTTAAAGGCTGACGTTGCTGAAGCTTGCCGTTTACTCTTGCTGTCAGGGACGGATTATCAGCCTCAACCGTTCCGATCCCCGTTAAAACAGCCCCCGCCTCACAGCGCCAACGCCTACCATCCTCGCGGGCCTGCGGCCCCGTTATCCATTGACTCTCACCATTGGGCAAGGCCGTGTACGCATCCAAACTCATCGCCACCTTGGCTCTCACCCAGGGACGATTTTCTGTCATTCGGGTCATAAACCCCGCGTTCATCTGCCAAGCTTTCTCTTGTAAAACCCCGGTGAGCACCTCAACGCCAGCCTCTTTGAGCATCGCGATGCCGCGACCGGCCACAAGCGGATTGGGATCTAAACACGCTACGACCACTCGCGCCACTTGCTCCTTAATTAAACGCAAGGCGCATGGCGGCGTTCTGCCATAGTGAGAGCAAGGCTCCAAAGTCACGTAAACCGTGGCTTCTTTGATGTCGAAACCCTTACTATTGGCGTTTTTTATCGCCCGGATTTCCGCGTGATCAGAACCCGTCTTCTGAGTAAAGCCTTCCCCCAAGATCTGCCCATCGCGAACGATCACACAACCCACAGAAGGATTAGGGGGACTGATGGGACGCGCTTTTTTCGCCAGAGCCAAGGCTCTAAGCATATATTGCTGATCGCAAGACATTGTTTTTCTTACGCCTCACGGGCCATGTCAGCAAATTTTTGCACGTCTTCGAAGTTTCGATAAACGCTTGCAAAGCGAACATAAGCGACTTTATCCAAACCGCGAAGCTCTTCCATCACGAGTTCGCCCAAGCGCTCACTTCGCACTTCTCGTTCCCCAAGAGCCAACATCTTTTGCTCGATGCGGTTGATCGCCTCATCGACACGCTCACGTGAGACGGGGCGCTTGCGAAGCGCAAGCATCATGGAAGCACGCAATTTTCTTTGGTCATACTCACAACGACCGCCTCCGCGTTTGATGATTGAAGGCATCGAAAGCTCCACCCGCTCATAGGTTGTAAAACGCTTGCCGCAATTTAAACAGCGACGGCGGCGACGAATGGTGGTGCCATCTTCACTTGTGCGAGAGTCAATCACCTGGGTTTGCTCATGTTTACAAAAAGGACAATGCATACTCCCATCTCCTTTGTATGACCACTAAAAACAAAATCTTTCTAACCACAATATATGGTACTAAAGCATTTAGATTTGATTGTACTCGTTGCCATACAATCTGTGGAAAATTTTAAAAATAATGAGAAGAAATTGTGTTTTTATCTTAAAAGTTAAGGGCCTTTTGCTGATCAGATTTAAATTTCTCAATCCCTAAATATTGAAAAAACAAGTGTTGTTAATATCGTCGGGGTGCGGACGAAATCTTGAACCAAAATAGGTTAATAACACTCTGATCTAAGAGGATATGTTTTTTTGTTGAGAGCTGTCAGACTTTTACATCATCGCGAAGATACCTGTTTTTCCACCATCGCTATCGACCAAAGCGGCAAATTGATCAACCAATCTTCATCTTTGTATTCCGCCAACGATGTTCGTATGCAAATTTTGGGCTCAAACTTGTCCTTGTAAACTCGAAGACTTTTAGCCTTCAAATTCGTCTCCGCTTTTACTTCAATAGGAACGATGTTTGAATTAGTCCCAATGAGAAAATCCAACTCCGCCCGAGACGACTCTGTCGACCAATAGCAAATATGAGAGGAAGTATTAGCTTTCAATTCCTGCAAAACATACTGTTCGGTCAGCGCTCCCTTAAACTCCGAAAATAAGGTGTTTCCTTCTAACAATATTTTGGCGTCCAGTTCCACCATCGCTGCCAATAGGCCCACATCTAACCCAAAGAGTTTGAAAATTTTGTTATCTTCATACAGTTTCAATGGCAAGCGAGGAACACTCACACGATGCACCTTGTAAACCAATCCGCAATCCGACAACCACATCATGGCCAATTCAAAATCCTTGGCTCTAGCGCCTTCTCTCACTAATCCATAAAAAAACTTTTTATTTTCTTTGGCTAACTGCGCAACAATGCTATTCCACAATAATCTGATTTTAGGAACAGTTTCGTTAGGAGCATGTTTGGAAAAGTCTTGCTCATACGAAAAAAGAATTCGCTTGTGAACATCTCTAACTTGTTTATAGTCTTGTTTTTGCGCAAAAGTAAGAACGGCTTCCGGCATTCCGCCCACATAAAAATATTGTCGAAGGAGTTCAACAAGATCACTTTTAAATAAATTGGCTAACTCAAAATCTCCTCGCTCTAAAACATCAACCAGTTTTTCTTTACCCAGCGCCAACAAGAATTCAAAAAATGAAAGGGGATAGAGATTGAGAAAATTCACTTTTCCGACCGGAAAAGATGTGCCAGGATGCAAGGCAATCCCTAACAAGCTGCCGGCGCAGACTATATGGTATTGGGGTGCATTTTCATTAAAGTATTTCAAACTGGTCAGCGCTCTGGGAACCGCCTGAATCTCATCAAAGATAATCAACGTATTTTCCGGATCAATTGTTTTACCCGCATAGAGCTCCAAACCCTGAATCAAGCGTTTTACATCCAAATTACGACTAAAGAGACGCTCTAATATTTCGTTATTTTCAAAGTTGACATATACCGTACTTTTGTAGCACTGTGTACCAAATTCCTTCATCAACCATGTTTTTCCAACCTGTCTTGCTCCACAAATGATAAGTGGTTTCCGACTGCTGCGTTTTTTCCACTCTTTGAGTTGTTCAATGGCTTTGCGATACATGAATTCATCCCCAAAATTACATTTTATGTACGAATAATAGCATTGTCGTCACGCTTTTATGTACGAAATTTTGTTGTTAACAACATTTTTATGTACATAAAAACGTAGAAACATCGTATAAAGCAACCTAAAAAGAACTTTGGGGAGCACACAGCTCCCCAATTAGTCTATCCAGATAGAATCGCTTACAGCGGTTGCAACCTTGGATTCAAACTGTAAATTCCCTGAATCGTTGCACTCGCCAGAACGTGCGGCGCCATGCGTTGACGCACCTCGTTCCAGCGGGCGGTATCAGGCAATGCCAACGTTTTCACGTCAAGCGCATACACTCGGAATTCGTAGCCGTGCATACGGGCATCAATTCCCGGAGGGCAGGGGCCATCATAGCCACGGTGAATTTCATCTCCGCCTGAGTAGTCATTTATGGCTTCCACCCCAACGTGCTTGGCAAAACGCTTGCCACTTTTTTCATTGCCGACCGATGCTTCACCTTTTTGCAGCTCGCTCACGCTCGGATCTATATCCCAGACAAGCCAATGCACAAAGTCTCGTCTGGGCTGATCCGCGGGAATCTCTCCGTCCTCATTGAGCGCATTGCGATCGGTCGGAACATCCGGATCAATGCAAGCCAGCACCACCGATTGCGTTCCTTCCGGCAAACCGCTCCAGCTCAATTGAGGATTTAAGTTAGCGGCAAGTGCGAATTGCCCGTCAACGAGTTGACCGTAAGCACATTCACTCGGAATCCACTGACCGTGTTCAAAATCTTGACTGGTGATTTTCATAAGGCTGCTCCTTAAAAATCGTTAATTTAATATTCGGTCACTCGTTTGATTTTGTCAACTGCCTAGCACTTAAGCCAAATCGTAACCGGTCCGTCATTGATAAGCGCCACCTGCATATAGGCACCAAACTGACCCGTCTGGGTTTTCAGTCCGCTTTCTCTCACTTTAGCGATGAAATGCTCATAAAGTCTCTTGCCCGTTTCGGGATCAGCCGCGGGCGTGAAACTCGGGCGCAATCCTTTGGCGGTATCCGCGGCCAGTGTGAACTGAGAAACAACCAAGATTTCTCCCGCAATATCGGTAAGGCTTTTATTCATCTTGCCTGCTTCATCTTCAAAAATTCGATAGGCAAGCACCTTTTTGGCAAGTTTCTCACACTGCTCTTCGCTGTCACCTTTTTCAGCGCACACCAACACTAAAAGACCATGACCTACTTCTCCGATCACTTTACCGTCAACACTGACAGAAGCACTCTTTACCCTTTGCAACAACCCAATCATGACAGTTCCTTAAAAAAAGCCGCGTTCAAACATTGTTTGCCGCGGCCTAAAGTATCTTATTGCTCTCAGCTTAGTGAACCGTTACTTTGGCCCACTTGCGCTTACCCACTTGAATGATGTATGTGCCGGCTTTTAACTTTAAGCCCCGATCGGTGACGCGGTCGCCATTGACACGAACACCGCCTTGATCGACATTGCGATTCGCTTCGCCGACGCTCGGCAACATTCCGGCCTCTTTGATAAGTTTACCAATGCCGATCTCGCCGTCCGCGGCCGCCACATTGACTTCGGGAATTTCAGAAGGCATTTCACCTGCGCGGAAACGATTGTTGAATTCCACTTCAGCCGCCTCGGCCTCATCTTTCGTGTGGAAACGTTCAACAATTTCTTTTGCCAAAAGCACCTTCGCTTCACGAGGATTGCGGCCATTGGCGCACTCGCTCTTGAGCGTGGCGATTTCAGTGTTGCTCTTTAAGCTCAAAAGATCGTACCAATTCCACATCAAATCGTCCGAAATGCTCATGACCTTACCAAACATGTCGTTCGGCGTGTCGGTAATGCCGATGTAGTTATGCTTGGACTTACTCATCTTGTTGACGCCGTCCAAACCGACTAACAAAGGCATTGTGAGAATGCATTGCGGTTCCTGCTCGTATTGGCGTTGAAGTTCACGACCCACTAAAAGATTAAAGCGTTGATCGGAACCTCCCAATTCCATGTCGGCCTTCAGCGCAACGCTATCGTAACCTTGCATGAGCGGATAGAGAAGCTCGTGCATGGCGATCGGCGCTTGTTCGGCATAGCGTTTCGCAAAATCATCACGTTCAAGCAAGCGAGCCAACGTGTAGCGGGAAGCAAGCTTAATCATATCGGTGGCCGTCATCTTGTCGCTCCACTCGGAGTTATAACGGATTTCCGTCTTCTCGCGATCGAGAATGAGGCTAGCTTGATCCAAATAAGTTTTGGCGTTGACTTCAATTTGTTCGCGAGAGAGCGGCGGACGAGTCACATTTCGACCGGACGGATCACCGATAGCGGCGGTGAAGTCACCGATTAAGAAAATCACCGTATGTCCCAAGTCTTGCAACTGGCGCAATTTGTTTAACACCACCGTGTGACCGATGTGAATGTCAGGAGCTGTGGGGTCCAAACCCAACTTGCAACGCAAAGGCGTACCCGTTGCTTGCGAACGAGCAAGCTTTTGTTCCAAATCCTCTTCAATTAAAAGCGTATCGACTCCGCGTTTAATCGTTGCCATGGCTTCTTTCACTTCAGCCGTAACAGGGTATTTTTTTTCAATCTCAGTCATAGAATTTTTTACAAAATAGAAACATAAAAAATAGAATTTTCAATCGGTCTTAGAGAGTAATTCGGGTAAAATTAGTGCCGTTTTCCGATTGCATATCGGCTTATTGTAACCAATCAAAATCCTAATGTCTGCGCCTAGTATCCTCGCTCAAAATTTACGCTCGATCGGCCAAGGCTTGTGCCTTGTTGCCAGAGGCTGCGCGCGCTCATGGGATCGAGTGGCCAAAAGCCCCTATCGTCGTGTGGCCTTGGGGATCGCGTTCGGTGTTTTACCGGCCTCTGTCGCCATTGCCACTTACACGGCTTACCCCTCTGAAGATGAACAGTTGGCTCGCAGTCTTCAGACCGAAATCAAAACCACTTTGCCCATACCGTCCATTGCCGATCAAATCACGGTTGTCACCACGCACCGCGCTGTCACAACCCACACCACCATGATCCGCATGAATGACACCTTGGGGGCCATCTTCTCGCGGCTCAACATTGAGGACGCCGCCCTGCAGCGCTTCATCCGCGGTCAGAGCTTGGCTCAGCCACTCTCCACCCCGAAAGAAGGCGTTTACGTTCAGGCAAAAGTAACAGCCGATAAAAAAGCGCAGTCAGTAAAAATTTTCTTGGAAGCGCGCGCCTCCAATCAAAAAAATTCAGTCGTCACCATAAGCCGACACGGCGAACGCTTCGTCATTAATTCCGCTCCTTTTGTCTATGAGACCCAGCAGGCAATGAGCGCGGGTTTGGTTGAAGATTCTTTTGTGGAATCGGCTAAAGCCGTGGGCATCCCTGACGAAATCGCGCAGAAAATGCCGCTTGCGTTTGAACGCGCGATCAACAATGGCTTAAAAATTTCCAAAGGTGACGACTTCCGTGTTATCTACGAGCGTCAATTTTTGGAAGGCGATTTTGTTCGCAATGGAAAAATCCTGGCGGTCGCCGTCACTCATCACGGTAAAACTTATGAAAGCTTCTGGGCCGAGGATGGCACTCGTAACGGAGGCTTCTACAGCTTAGACGGAACATCAAACCGAACCACCTTTATTCGTGTTCCGGTTGAAGGCGCTCGGGTGACATCGAGCTTCATGCCCATGAGACGCCACCCCGTTACCGGCGTCTTGCGTCCTCACCAGGGCACAGACTTCGGCGCGCCCCGCGGCAATAAAATTTTCGCGGCGGCCGACGGTGTTATTTCTCGTCGCTCGTTTGATAAACGAGGTTTCGGCAACTATCTCATGATCAAACACGATGACTCACGCACCACGCTTTACGGCCACATGTCAAGAATTGCCGACGGCATGGTGGTGGGTAAGCAAGTCAAACGCGGACAGGTGATCGGTTATGTAGGAGCCACGGGGCTTGCCACCGGACCTCACCTCCACTACGAGTTGCGCGTCAATGATCGACAGGTCAATCCGCTTAAAACCAATATTCCGGATAAAGAACGATTGACTCGCGAAGAACAAAATAAGCTATTGGCCTCCGCCCGACCGCTGACCACGCGCTTGGCTATGTTAAACCGCATCCAATCGGTTAAACCGTTAACTCCCAAAGAGGCGATCGCTCAGGAAGACGCTCCTAAGCAGCCTCGATCCTAACGTATGAGTCTCACTAACATTTTTATCGGTCTCATGTCTGGCACTAGCCTGGATGGGGCCGATGCGGTCGCCTGTCAAATTGAAAACGAAAAGATTCAATTTTTAGAACATGCCCACCTGCCCTATCCCGCCTGTCTGAGAAAGTCTCTCCTATCGCTTTTAACAAGCGGAGCCGATGAAATCAATCGGTGCGGTCAAGCTGGCATTCAATTAGCTCACTTTTACTCGCAAGTCATTGACAAGTTGCTGAACAAACTTCATCTCAAAGCAAGTGACATTTGTGCCGTCGGCGTGCATGGTCAAACCATTCGCCACTGCCCGGAGCTTGGATTTACAGTTCAGCTTAATAATCCCGCGCTTTTAGCTGAACTTTGCAGAATTGATGTCATCGCAGACTTCAGAAGCCGCGACATGGCCGCAGGCGGTGAAGGCGCGCCGCTCGTGCCCGCTTTTCACGCTAACATTTTCTCAGGCGATCGGCCTCGCGCGATTGTCAATATCGGCGGCATCGCCAACGTGACGCTGTTAAATGGGAGCCGCGTCTTAGGATTTGATTGCGGTCCGGGAAACACGTTAATGGATGTGTGGGTTCAAAAGCATTGCGGACTCCTCTTTGATGAAAATGGTCGTTGGGCCATGAAGGGTAACGTCCACGAACCGCTTTTAGAGGCCTGTTTGAGTGACCCCTATTTTTCCCGCACGCCCCCTAAAAGCACCGGACGCGAGTACTTCAATGAAAAATGGCTCCTTGATCGCTTTCCAACGTTGAATTCTCTTGCCCCGGAAGATGTTCAGCGAACACTTTTAGCCCTAACGGCTCGGGGCATATTAGAGGCCATCACTCAAACTCAACCTGACACTGAGGAAGTTTTCGTCTGTGGAGGCGGCGCCTTAAATCCCCTTTTGATGCAGCAGCTGCGAAAGGGACCTTACCAAGTGCGAAGCACCGCCGCGCTCGGTGTGGATCCGATGCATGTTGAATCCATGGCGTTCGCTTGGCTTGCTTACCGCTTTACCAATAAAAGAGCCGGGAATCTCTCGGCTGTGACCCGCGCTCGTGGCGAGCGCATTTTAGGGGCGCTCTATCCCGCTTTCTAAACAGAGAAAGAAGAGCCGCAACCACACGTTGTCACCGCGTTTGGATTGCGGATGACAAACTGCGCCCCGGTTAAATCTTCCTTAAAGTCAATCTCAGCGCCGACCAAGTATTGATAACTCAAGGAATCAATTAACAGCGTCACGCCATCCTTAACCATTTTGGCGTCGTCTTCATTTTCTTTTTCATCAAATTGAAAACCGTATTGGAAACCGGCGCAACCTCCCCCTTGCACGAAGACGCGAAGCTTCAGTTTGTCGTTCCCCTCTTCCTCAATGAGGCTTTTCACTTTGGCCACCGCCGCATCGGTGAAGTGAATCGGTTCCGGAGCCAAATTTGTTTGAGCGTTATCTTCCATAATCTTTTCATCCATCAGAAAACCTGTTGATTATACGGTTTTTAGTGAGAATCAAATGTAACCGAAAGTATGACCTCTCCTATCCTTCAAGTCCCACTAAAATCACGCCAAGCGTCATCCCGACCACTCCGATCAAACGCGTGGTTGAGAGCCGTTCTCGAAGCAGCAAACCGCCTAAAACCACGCCGATCATCATGCCCACTTCTCGGCTCGGAGCCACATAGGCAAGCGGAGCCATTGTCATCGCGTAGAGCACCAAAATATAAGCCAGAGGCGAGCCCACCGTCACCACCGCGAGCGCTTTTTGCAGGCGAGCGGTTGTGAGAATTTCTTTGGACTCTTCCTTCCAATTTTTATGCGTCAAAATAAAAGGGGTGAAAACCAAAGCGCGCACGGCAATCGATGGGAAATAAAAACTCAATGGCGTCAATCCTGTGGCTTGCTGCACCGCCCAGGCGTCACAAAAGGAATAACCCGCGATAAAGCATCCCGTTAAAAAGCCCCAAAACACTCCCGCTCGAATTTTCAATTGCTGTGTGCTTTGATCTTTATTGTCGGGTAACGCCAATAGGACAATGGAAGCTAAAATCAAAGCGATTCCAATCCAACCCCAAAGCGTCGGTCGATCACCCAAAATCAAGACCGCGCTCAAGACAGTGATTAAGGGCCCCGTGCCTCGAGCGGTCGGATAAACAATGGAATAGTCTGACTTTTTATATCCAATCTGCAGTACTTGACCATAGATGACATGAATAGGCGCTGAGAGCAGGATAACGAGCCAACCAATCGGCGTGATATTAACGAGAGATTGTGGATCAGCGATGAAAAGAGCCGGAACCGTGATAACGGCCGTGATAATGTAGGCGATCCACCAAAAAGGACGCGTGGCGTTCGCTTTTTTTAGGTAATAGTTCCACGTTGCATGAACAAGCGCCGCCGCAAGAACCAAAGTCAAAGCCAATAAAGACATTTCTTATGCAATCTAAGACAACGATTGCCGAATTCTACTCCAATAAAAAAGCTCTCCCGCGGGAGAGCTTTTGCCCGAGCTTCGCTCAAAGCGAAGCTCTTTGGCTGACAACCAATCGTATGGACGATTAGCGCTTGGAGAATTGCTTACGGCGACGAGCCTTGCGAAGACCGACCTTCTTACGTTCGACTTCACGAGCGTCACGGGTCACAAAGCCCGCGGCGGACAACTGGGCCTTCAAGCCTTCGTCGTAGTCAATCAAAGCACGGGTGAGACCGTGGCGCACAGCGCCGGCTTGACCCGTTTCACCACCGCCACGCACGTTGACCATCACGTCAAACGTTTCAACGTTTTCGGTGAGTTCCAACGGTTGCATCACGACCATGCGGCCGGTTTCGCGGTGGAAGTATTCATTCAAAGGACGACCGTTGATCACGATCTTGCCGGAACCACGCTTAATAAAGACGCGGGCCACGGAGCTCTTGCGACGGCCGGTGCCGTAATTGTAATTGCCGATCATGCCGAATCCTTATTAGATGTCGAGGTTCTTAGGTTGTTGAGCCGTATGCGGGTGTTCTTCACCGGCATAGATCTTCAACTTCTTAATCATGGCGTAGCCCAACGGTCCCTTCGGGAGCATGCCCTTAACAGCAATTTCAAGGGCGCGGCCCGGGTGGCGTTGTTGCATCTTTTCGAACGTCGTTTCGATGATGCCGCCAGGATAACCGGTGTGGCGATAGTAACGCTTGTTCTTAGCCTTGTCGCCACTCATCTTCATCTTGGAAGCGTTGATCACAACGATGAAATCGCCCGTGTCAACGTGCGGCGTGTATTCAGGCTTATGCTTGCCGCGCAAACGGGCGGCAATTTCAGCGGCGAGGTGACCGACGATCTTATCGGTGGCGTCAACCACGTACCATTCGCGAGTCACTTCGAGCGGCTTAGCCGAGAAGGTCTTCATTATGTATTCACCTATCAATGAAAACGCACGACTTTTCTCAATCAGTCGCGCGCAAACGGATTGTCGCTTAAGGCCGCAAGCACCAGCGACAGAGTCCAAAAATTCTTTTCCCTGCTACTCAAAAAGGCGACAGAGAAACACCCCTTTGAATAACGAGAGCGCAGATTTTACACAAAAAATTAAAGGAAAACAAACAGGTGCCTGCATTTTCCTCCTATTTTTTGCCTGTCGGTTCTGAAAAATACTTGTTTTCAAAACCAACAGGAAAGGAAGTTGAAAGGCTCCAAAAAATCACTGTTTCAAACGATGTTCCTGATAATCTAGAGCCGCCTTAACAAAAGCCTCGAACAAAGGATGACCAAAACGCGGCGTCGAGGTAAATTCCGGATGAAATTGCACTCCGAAAAAGAATGGATGATCCGTCAGCTCCATCATTTCCGGCAGATGTTCTTCGGGCGTGCGAGCAGAAATCACCATTCCTGACGATTCAAATTGCGGCACGTAGGCATTATTGACCTCATAACGATGCCGATGACGTTCCCCCACCTTATCACCGTAGATCTGATAAGCAAGCGTTCCTTTCTTGACCGGAACCTCCTGCTTGCCCAAACGCATGGTACCGCCTAAATTACTTCGCTCGTCTCGTTTCTGCACTTGTCCCGCACGATCTGTCCATTCCGTAATTAAAGAAACAACCGGATGGGGTGTCTCAGGGTCCAATTCTGTGGAGTTGGCCCGGCTCAAACCACAAACATGACGAGCAAATTCAATAACAGCCAATTGCATGCCCAGACAAATTCCTAAATAGGGAATCTTATGCACACGAGCGTATTCAATTGCCTTAATCATGCCTTCGGTGCCTCGTTTCCCGAATCCTCCCGGCACTAAAATGGCATCCATGCCTTTGAGCTTATCGGTGCCTTCCTGCTCAAGTTCGGTCGCATCCACAAAAATACGATTCACACGTGTGTGGGTATGAATTCCAGCGTGCAAAAGAGCCTCATTTAAACTCTTATAGCTATCGGCATAATCAACATATTTCCCAACCATCGCGATATTGATTTCATGCTCGGGATGACGAAGTTCTTCACAAATTTTCTCCCAAGCAGAAAGATCGGCCAGTTTACGCGGATCCAAACCCAAACGTTTACAAATTATTTCGTCGAGATGCTGCTCATGCAAAATCAGCGGTACTTCGTAGATCGTTTTGGCATCCCACACGCTGATGACGTGATCTACGGGCAAATTTGCAAACAAGGCAATCTTGGCTCGCTCATTTTCAGGAATAGGGCGATCCGCCCGACACAAAAGTACGTCTGGATAAACGCCCTCTTCGCGCAGTTTTTGCACGGAATGCTGAGTTGGTTTTGTTTTTAATTCTCCCGCGGCCGCAATCCACGGACAAAGCGTCAAATGAACAAAACAACTGTTTTCGCGCCCCACCCCCAAACTTAACTGACGAACCGCTTCGACAAAAGGCAGAGACTCAATGTCACCGACTGTTCCACCGATTTCAACGACCGCGATATCAGCATCGCCTGCCCCACGCTTGACAAATTCCTGAATCTCATTGGTTACGTGGGGAATGACTTGCACAGTTTTGCCCAAATATTCTCCACGGCGTTCTTTGCGAAGAACACTCTCATAGATTTGACCGCTCGTGAAATTATTAGCCTTGTGCATCTTGGCTGAAATAAAGCGCTCGTAGTGTCCCAAATCCAAATCAGTTTCCGCTCCGTCTTCAGTGACAAACACTTCTCCGTGCTGAAAGGGGCTCATGGTGCCGGGATCAACATTTAAATAAGGATCCATTTTGATCATGGTGACACGGTAGCCGCGAGATTCTAGAATGGCCGCTAAAGAGGCGGCCGCCACGCCTTTACCTAAAGACGACACAACACCGCCTGTGACAAATACATACTTAGTCATTTGTCAATCCTTTCGGAAAAGTATTAAACCAGCCGTCGATTTTAGTAACTGAAAAATGCGACGATTCAAGTAGCAAGCGACTAAATTTGAATTTCCTAATTATTTTCTTTTAAGCACTTCAACTCATCTAAACCAATGATGTTATGCGGGCCAAAACCTCTATTGCCTGAAGTGTTCGAGGCCGGAATTGACCGCTATCTTTTTTAACTAATTTGTAATTCTTCTGACATTTTTCTCTCATAGTTCTGTCATTTTGTAAGCGCATACTTCGCCCGACTCTTGAAGATCTTTCGTTCTTTTGTTTTGTATCGCTAACTTATTTCTGTTGTCTATCATGGAATACTATTTTCTTGCTCTGTTGGGCTTTCTCGGTTTAGTGGCGATCTTCGACATTTTTGTCGGGGTGAGCAACGACGCCGTGAATTTCTTAAATTCGGCCTTGGGCTGCCGAATCGCCTCCTTTAAAACCATTATGCTGGTGGCCAGCACCGGCGTGATATTGGGTGCGACGTTTTCCTCCGGCATGATGGAAATCGCCCGTTCCGGCGTTTTTAATCCGCAAATGTTCACCTTCTCGGAAATCATGGTGATTTTCTTTGCCGTGATGGTGACTGACATTATTCTGCTTGACCTTTTCAATTCGCTCGGCTTGCCGACATCTACCACTGTTTCCATTGTGTTTGAATTGTTGGGCAGCGCGTTGGCCGCTGCCGCGTACACATTGATGATGGATGGAGCCTCTTTGGCAAACGTCATCGACTACATTAATAGTTCCAAATCGTTGACGATTGTTTCGGGCATCTTGATTTCCGTGGCGGTCGCTTTTGTCACCGGCGCGGTAGTGCAGTACGTCACCCGATTAATTTTCACCTTTAATTTCGAAAAGATGTATCGTCGCGTCGGCGGCGTTTTCGCCGGTGTCGCGCTCACCGCCATCTTCTACTTCCTCGTGATGAAAGGCGCCAAGGGCGCCAGCTTTATGCAGCCCGAGTGGATTCAATTCATGAATGTCAACACCTGGCCAATCGTCGGCACTCTGTTTGTCGTTTTGTCAGTTGTCTTTCACCTTCTCATCATTGCTTGCAACATCAACATCTTTAAGATCGTGATTCTTGCCGGCACTTTTTCACTTGCCTTCGCTTTTGCGGGCAACGACTTAGTGAACTTCGTGGGCGTGCCGCTTGCAGCATGGGATTCCTATCAGGAATGGGTTGCCTCCGGGGTTCCCGCCGAAGCGTTCACGATGGAAGGGCTTTCAAAGCCGACTGTCGCCGCCACCGGTTTTTTGCTTTTCTCGGGCCTGGTGATGGTATTGACGCTTTGGTTTTCTAAAAAGGCTCAAATCGTTATTCAAACATCCATCAACTTATCATCCAGCAATTCCGGCGAACAAGAGCAATTCGGCAGCTCCTTGCCCGGCCGCGTCATTGTTCGTGCCAGCATGGGCTTAGGCAAGGTCATCCACCAAATCATTCCGATGTCTTTACAAAGGGGAATTGACCGTCGCTTTGAGCCTAAAAAACTTGAGCGCGGCGAAACGCCCCTGCCTTTTGACTACGTTCGCGCCTCCATTAACTTAGTTGTCAGCGCCGCCCTCATTGCCTCAGCAACCAGTTTACAGTTGCCGCTTTCGACCACTTACGTCACGTTTATGGTGGCAATGGGCTCGTCCTTCGCAGACGGCGCCTGGGACCGTGAAACCGCGGTTTATCGCATCTCCGGCGTTCTCACCGTTATCAGCGGTTGGTTCCTGACCGCTTTGAGCGCCTCCACCATGGCCGCCATCGTCTGCGGTTTCACGCTTTGGGGCGGTCCGATCGCCGCGCTCGTCTTAGCGGTCGGCGCCACTTTCCTTTTAATTCGATCGAATCTGCGCGCCAAACTCGATAACGTCAACATGCGAGCCGATCTTGACACGCGCTACGACGCGAAAAAAGTTCAAGAATTGGTCGATGAAAAATCCGACACCACTCTCGGCAGAGCGCTCACCGTGTTTAATCGTTTAGTGCATGAGTTCTTAAACGACAATGAAACGGCGCTGCGCCACGTCAAGGCAGACAGTTCAGAGCTTTTCGATGAAATGAATGCCGATCGGGGGCTTTACTATCGAATGGCCAACTCGAGCTTTACTCCGACTAAAAATGATTTTGACGCTCGCTACTGCTACTACCGCATTTTCACCAACATCCGTGAAATCGGTCGTTCATTGCAGTCCTTAACCAATCAAGCCGCCGATCACGTAGCCAATCGCCACCGCATTTTTGAAGGCGACTTGAAAAAAGATCTTTTGAGCTTGGTTGATTACATTGAAAAAATCTCCGGTCATTCAACAGACAAATTGGATATGCAATCGGTTCTCGCTCACTCCAATGAAGCAATTGAACTGATTGATCACATGCAGGCAGAGCTTCTTCGTCGCATTCCGAACGCGGGGCTTTCGGTTCGCGGCAGCGAGCTATATCTGAATTTCCTCGTTTTTGCCCGCGAACTTGTCAACCGCTGCGCGATCGCCGCCGCTCTTGAAAATCGCCTGGCCACCATCGCCGCCAGTCAATCCTCGAAGTAAGAAGAGCAAAAGCACTCTTACTTCTTTTCTCCACGTCGGCTTGTTCCGGCGTGGAGCTTTTTTCTATAATTTCGACCCTCCATTTATTTTTTATGTTTTATGTCCAGTCATCGTTTAGGGATTGTGGTTGAAGGAGGCGGTATTCGCGGTATTTACGCCGCCGGTGTTTTAGATGTTCTTTCAGAACTGAAGCTGCCCGTCAAGGGAATCATCGGCGTCTCCGCGGGAGCGATTCACGCCTGCTCCTTCGTATCCGGTCAAAAAGGCAGAAGTTTGCGTTTTTATAAACGTTTTTGTCGGGATGATCGTTTTTTCAGCTTTAAAACTTTGATTAAAACCGGCAACATCGTGGACACACAGTTTTGTTACCACGACATTCCCCACATCTACGATCCTTTTGATAACGAGGCCTTTAAACAATCCGGCATTGCCTATTATGTCACCTGCACAAATGT
>DVMY01000100.1 GCA_018714755.1 Candidatus Aphodousia faecigallinarum
CGATTAAATCCATGACCGAAATAAGTGATTGAAGCTCTTTTTCCAACGCATCGCGCTCGGCTTGTGTCGTGTTGTCCTTGATACCATCCTTTAAGGCATCCACAAAGTTAGCCGCATCCACATCGCGCAAAAGTCCCAAACGAACGCATTTGGCGCCAGTCATCTCAATGATCTCTTGAGCTGAAGGGGAGCGTTTCGGCAAATAAAGACCCGCGGCATAAACATCGACAAAGAATATTTCACGAAGACCGGCGCCGTTTAACTGCAAAACAATTCCGTCCTTCTCGAGCGAATCAGCGTATTGAATGTCGCCTATTGTCGCAGCAGCAAAAGAAGGGCAAGCCAAAACAAGACTAGCCAGAGCAAATATTGATTTTTTCATTTTTGGTTTTGAAACGTGTTGAAACAAAGTCTCGATTTTAGACGTGATTCAAGTGGATTTCGGAGTTCTACAATCACAAAAAGAGGAGGCCAAACGGATGAGTACTTACGCTTTACGTCCTGAGTCACAACTCAAACAACCGCCGCGTTATTCACCAGGCGAAGAGATTGCCAACGCGGTGACACACGGTGTTGCCGCCCTGATGAGCATCGCTGGACTTGCCATTTTAGTGGGCTTTGCTGTTGCCTACTCTGGATCACCCACCGTCATCACAGCCGTGAGCGTCTTCGGCGCCAGCATGATTTTTCTCTATGTCGCCTCGACGCTATACCACGCCATCCCCAACAAAAGAGCCAAACAAATCCTTCAGCGCTTGGATCACTCCATGATTTATGTGTTGATTGCGGGCAGCTACACGCCATTTTGTCTCGTAACTTTGCAGGGAGTCACCGGAATAGCTCTTTGCGTGGCTGTTTGGAGCATCGCGGTGGCGGGGATTGCCATGCAGGGGTTGCTCATTAAAAAGAGCAAGTGGCTTAACTCATTGCTGTATTTAGCGATGGGCTGGCTCGTGATTCTGGTCATTGAGCCCTTGATTGAAAGTTTGCCTGACGGCGGACTGCTGCTTTTAACAGCGGGCGGTTTGTCTTATAGTCTCGGCGTTATTTTCTATATTTGGAAAACCATGCCTTACAGTCATGCGATATGGCATGTCTTTGTTTTTGCGGGAACAGTTTTGCAATTTCTCGCTGTTTTGCTCTACGTGATTCCTGTTTTTAATTAATTGAAATGCGATTCGGCCCGCTAAAGAAGCGGGCCGCTTACTTATTATGCTTCAGGTTTAATCGGAATGACCCGTTGATTGGTGCTTCCGAAATACTGTCCCTGCTCCTGAACCTTTAATTTTTCGACGTATGGTCCATCAACCAAGGTATCAATATATTGCATGATGGGATGGTCTTTAAAGTGCTCATACTTTCGGCCGGTCCACACCCAAATGGTTTTATCCGGGCATGCCTCTTTGACTCGACGGCAGAGCTCGGTCACCGGGCCAATGTTTTGTTCCTCAAAAGGATCACCGCCCAGCACACTGAAGCCGGACATGTAGGGTCGCTTAAGCAACCCGATGATGCGCTCAACCGTCTCATCGGTAAAGTCATCGCCGGCATTAAAGTCCCAGGACTCCGGATTGAAACAACCCTTGCAGTGCAGAGTGCAGCCCGAGACAAAGAGCGAAACTCTGACGCCCGGGCCATTGGTCGTGTCAAATTCTCTTAACTGAGCGTACTTCATCGGTGAGCCCCGTTACATTGAAACGCGACGCTTGATTTCAGCCATCTTGCCGTCGTTCATGCGAGACTGGCCATTGACGTTGCTGTAACCCAGGTAACCGCACACGCGGCTGATCACTGAAAGGTTGTCGCTGCCGCAATGCGGGCACTTGAACATAACATTCGTGGAATGCTTGCCGCAGCTATTGCAATAGGCTGCGTCAAAGTTCACGCCCTGATAGAAGCCCATTTCCATGCCGCGTTCAATAATCGCTTTGTCGGCTTCAAAGTTTTCAGGATTGGTCAAGCGCACGTATTGAATATGACCGCCTTCGCACAAGTGGAAGCACTTGAATTCGTGATCTTGCTTTTCGAAGGGTGAAATATCTTCAGTCACATTCAAGTGGAACGAATTGGTGAAGTATTCCGTGCTGTAATGTTCGGAATTTTCAAATTCGTTCACCAAACCCATTTCCTTGCAGTAGTCATCGTACTGACGTGCCTGCGTGGCGCAAAGGCTTTCAGCGGGCGTCCCGTAAATAGCGTACAGATAATGGTCTTCAGACTTGAATTCATTTAACTTTTGCTGCAAGTAACGCAAAACCTGAACGGCAAAAGCGGAATTGTCTTCAATCATGCGCTTGCCGGTCCAAAGATAGGTGGCGTCGTCAAGCGCGGTGATGCCGAAACTGGCTGTCATGTAGTCCACCAAATCGCCCACGCGGTCATCCGGATCCTTGGTGCCCTTATAGAAGCCGCCCTGCGTGAAAGCCAAGGGGTTGGAGGAGCAACGTTGATTGCGGATCACGTCGTAGCGCTTCTTTAGGAAGTCACGGATCACTTGTAAGCGGTCATCCAACAAATCCCAGAATTTTTCACGCCAATCTAGCGGATGCTCGGTCATGGCGACCTTGATCATCAGGGGAATATTGAGACTGACGGCGCCGATATTGCAGCGGCCGATCGTCACATATTTGCCGGTTTCGGGATCTTTCCAGGGCGAAAGGTAGGCGCGGCAGCCCATGGGACTTGTGATCACGCCTTCTTCACGGAATAAGCGAGAAACTGTGCCATGTTCGCTGGAAATGCTGAGATAGTCCGGGTACATGCAAGTCGATGAGGTCTTCACGGCTTCATCAAAAAGGCCTGCGCTGTGAAGATCACCATGAACTTGGTTTTTATCATAGAGATAAACCAACTTCGGGAACACCACGGGCTTGTGATCCTTGCCGTGACCGTTGCGGCGAACGCGCAGCATCACCGTGTTGATCAAGGCCATCAGGCGCTTGTCTTCTTCGGGCAAGTTCACGTCCCATTGACCGAAACTGATTGTCGTGAAGGCAAAGTCGCCGCGGCTGCAGGGGACGGTGTTGAGTTTCAATTCAAGTGATTGGAAGCCCTGTTCCAATTCACGCAAAAGAATCTTGTCGGCAAACTTGCGGGCTACATCTTCGTTAAGCCCCAATTCCTGCGTGGCATCGCCATAAGCCTTATCCCAAGTCTTATGAGCGTAGGGCAAGAGCACTTTATCAAGTTCAGCCAAGGTGAAACCGCCGAACTGCTGAGCGGTGGCCACAAGTGTGATGTCGCCGATCACCTGAAGGGCGGACAACACGGTCTTCGGTTCCGTGTACTGGACGTTTGACATCTCAAAGCCACCTTGAAGAACCGTTTTGATGTCAAACAAGCAGCAGTTGACGCAACCGAGGATCATGTCGCGCAGATCGTGAATGTAAATGTCGCCGCGTTCAATGAGTTCTTTTTCTTTAGCAGATAGATAAAACTGCTTATACAAACTCTTGGTAAGGTAGCCTTTGATTAAAGAGCCTTTAGTGGAAACGAGGGAACTGTCAAAGTTGGCGTTTTCACGGTCGCCCAAGCGCAAAACATCGTCGGCGTCTTGGCGAAGCTTTTCAAAGGTCTTTGCGTAATTGGTCTTATAGTAACGGTATTCAGCGTAGGCTTTAGCCACGTCTTCAAAACCCGTCACAGACAACACGGCGATGACAAGCTCATGAAGTTCCGCCACCGTCACTTGATCACGTTCTTTAATACGACGCAAGATAGCATCGACGATCTTTTTGCAGGACGCATCATCCACCGTCTTATCGCAGCGCATGGCCGCCTTATTCACGGCAATGGAGATTTTCTCCGGGTTGAAGTCTTCAAGCGACTGGTCTTTTTTTACAACTTTCATGACAGATCCTCGGGCGGTCATCACAACGACGACATATTCAAATGATTATCAACGAGCGGGACATTCTATACGTAATAGTTTGAAATTCAAAGTGGATAACTACCAAGTTTTGTTGAACAGAAAATGACTTGACACTATATATAGTTTTTAATGCTTAAGACTTTTTTGAAAAATGAATATAGTCAATAGGTTAGGCAATATGGATTAGTACTAAAAAAAATTGTAACAACGCTAAATCTTGGAAAAATTCTATCGACTAAATTAAAAAGAACTATGGAGAAGAAATTTTCATAGCGTCGTGCCAAGGAAACTTGCGATTTCAATTGCGAGAGGAATTGGCACTCGCCCCACTGGGGCGATTTTTTTGTATAA
>DVMY01000101.1 GCA_018714755.1 Candidatus Aphodousia faecigallinarum
TGCAAAAGTTTTCGCATGTAAGCGCAATTGATGTAAAGTTAGTGCCATTGAAGTGACTCTGTAAATGCGGTCAATTGATTCACGGATTATAGCGATCAGACCGCCTCAGACTCAAGTAACTTAAAAAGGAAATATATGTTGGCTCAGTCCGAAGAAGCTCTGTTTTTCGTGGTCGATGACGAGTATTCAGGTGAAAGACTCGATAAGGTGCTTGCGCGCTTGCTGCCTTCCATTTCACGAGCCCGTCTTCAAACTTGGATAGAACAGGGGGCGGTAACAGTCAATGGTGAGGTAACGGAGAAAATCAGGTTGAAAGTTTCCGCCGGGGATGAAATAGAAGTATTAGAACAGCCCAGTCCTGAGGAGCTTGCTTTTAAGCCGGTGCCGATGGATTTAGACGTCGTTTATGAAGATGATGACATTTTGATCGTCAATAAACCCGCCGGACTTGTTGTTCATCCGGCGGCGGGTCACTGGGACGATACGCTTTTAAACGGGCTTTTGGCCAGAAATCCTGAGCTGAAAAACTTGCCACGAGCCGGTATTGTGCACCGACTTGACCGCGACACGACAGGTCTTATGGTTGTCGCTAAAACGTTGGAAGCACAGACGGATTTGATCAGACAGTTGCAGGCTCGAACCGTTAAACGTGAGTATTGGGCGGTTGTACATGGCGAGGCGCCCGAGGCAGGCTTTATCGATGAACCTATTATGCGCGATCCGCGTTCAGCGATGCGTTTCTGTGTGGGTCAAGGTCCAAGGGCGAAAGAGGCCAAGACACATGTTCGATTGGTTGACAGAGCCTATGTTGATGGCGTTGGTCAAACACCATTGACGGTCAGTTGGGTCGCCTGCAGACTGGATACCGGCAGAACACATCAGATTCGTGTTCACATGCAATGGGCGGGCTTGCCTTTAGTCGGTGATCCGGTTTATAAGGGCAAAATGAGTAAGTTGCCCGCTGATTGCCCTTTGTCACTTATGAAAAGGCAGACGCTTCATGCTTCGCGATTAGGACTTGTTCACCCAAGAACAAAAGAAGCAATGCAGTGGTTTGTCCCCGCGCCTGATGATTTAGCTCAATTAATGGATACAATCGGTTTCGGTCCGACCGATGAACCGGTGACTGTATTTGAAAAATAGGTGGATGAGATGATTGATGACACTACAAAACCGGCCTTAGCCATTTTGCAGCCTGATTGGGATGGTGTAAAACCAGAAAATGTCGATGCCTTGATGACCTTGCGCTCTGGCGGCGTCTCCTCCGGTCCTTACGGCGATAAGGAAGGCATCGGCGGGTTTAATGTCGGGCTTTATTGCGGCGATGTTCCGGTTTGCGTCAATATGAACCGCCGGTTAGCCGCTCAATTGGTCCCGTCTGATCCTAAATGGTTAAAGCAAGTGCATGGCAACCGCGTGGTGGATGCTGAAGAAGCAGCCCCTGAAGAAGAAGCCGATGCCAGCACCGCCATTACGCCCAATGTCGTTTGCGTTGTGCAAGTGGCGGATTGCTTACCTGTCTTGATTGCGGAGAAAAACGGTAAAGCAGTGGCTGCCGTTCATTGCGGCTGGAGAAGCCTTGCGGGCGGTATTTTGCAAAACACCATTTATCGCCTGCGTGAAAGAGTCAATGACTCGGAGGCCCAATTCATTGCTTGGCTCGGACCGCGCATTGGCGATAGTGATTTTGAAACAGGATCCGATGTCCTTGAAGCCATGAAGCAGACCATTGACGGCGCGCAAGTGGCTTTCATAGAAAAGTCTGATGGCAAATATTTGTGTTCTTTGACAACCCTGGCTCGAATGGCTCTTTTGCAAGTCGGTGTTGAAGAGGTAATCGAGGCTCGTCACAGCACTTATGCCAATCCGGATCTTTTCTACAGTTATCGTCGTGATGGGAAAACCGGTCGTCACGCGGCCATGATATGGATTAAGGGATAGTTATGGCGAATATTCCTAAAATCGGCGTGGTTTCCATGGGCTGCCCCAAAGCCCTTGTCGATTCCGAAAAGATAATGACGCAATTGAGGGCAGAGGGTTACCAAATTGTCGGTTCCTACACCGACGCTGATCTTGTGATTGTCAACACTTGCGGTTTTCTCAATGAAGCAGTTGCTGAAAGTTTGGAGGCAATCAATGAGGCTTTGCGTGAAAACGGCAAGGTGATCGTGACCGGCTGCTTAGGGGCGAAAAAGCATCTCGACGGAACAGCCTTTTTAGATGAGGTTTGTCCCAATGTGCTTGGAGTCACCGGCCCGGGTGAATTCGATAAAGTGTATTCACTCGTTCATCAACATCTGCCCCAGCCTCATAGCCCGTACTGGGATTTGGTGCCCAAAGCCGGTCTGAAACTCACACCCGCTCACTACGCATATTTAAAAATCAGCGAAGGCTGCAACCATAAATGTGCTTTTTGCATCATCCCTCAGCTTAGGGGCAAGTTGGTGAGTCGCCCGGTCGGGGAGGTTTTGCGCGAGGCTGAATTATTGCGTGAGAGCGGCGTTAAAGAACTCATGGTGATCAGCCAGGATACGTCCGCCTATGGAGTGGATTTACGTTACCAAATCGATTTCAACGATCAGGGCAAGGCACTCAGAACCAGGCTTTTTGATTTGGCTCGTGAGTTGGGTGACTTGGGGATGTGGATTCGATTGCATTATGTCTATCCCTATCCTGCGGTTGATGAAGTGGTCGGATTAATGGCAGAGGGCAAGATTCTGCCTTATTTGGACATTCCTTTGCAGCATGCGCATCCAAGAGTATTAAAAGCTATGAAGCGACCGGCTGCGACTGAAAAAACGCTTGAGAGGATCCAAGCCTGGCGTAAGATTTGTCCCGATTTAACAATTCGCTCAACTTTCATCGCCGGTTTCCCGGGTGAAACCGAAGAAGAGTTTCAGTATCTTTTGGACTTCCTCAAAGAAGCCCAATTGGATCGTGTGGGTTGCTTTGCTTATTCACCGGTTGAAGGAGCAAGCGCCAATGATCTTCCGGGCGCCTTACCCGATGAGGTGCGCGAAGAGCGTCGCGATCGATTCATGCAGGTGCAATCTGAAATTTCTGAGAAAAAAATGGCTCAGAAAATCGGCACCATCCAAAAGGTGATTATTGATGATTCCGAGGATGAAGACGGAGTGGCTATCGGTCGAACGACGGCCGATGCCCCGGAAATCGACGGTATCATCTATGTGACTACCGACACACACTTAGAACCCGGTGACATCGTCGATGTTAAAGTCACCGCCAATCAGGAATATGATTTGATCGGCAGACATTTGCATTGATAAAGAGGCGGTTACCTTATGCGGATTAAAAGACTTCTCAAACTGTTTTTTATTGCGCTGGCAGCCGCTTTTGTACTTTTCGAAGGCTACTATGTCGGTCAGGTCGTATGGTATAGCATCGCACCAGTCAAAACTTCAGCATACATAGAAAGTGAACGTGATAGGCTGGGTCGCATCCAATTCAAACCCGTTTTATTAAAGAATGTGGCCAACGATATGGTTAAGGCGACGGTGGCTGCCGAAGATGTTCGTTTCCTTGAACACTTTGGAATTGAATGGAGCGCCACGGGAGAGGCGTTCGTCAGCAATGTGATAGAAGGTGAAAGAGCCCCGGGTGGATCGACCATCACTCAACAAACAGTCAAGAATCTGTTTTTAACTCACGAAAAGAGTTATTTAAGAAAGATTCAGGAGATGTTTTTGGCTTTGGTGATGGAAGCAACTTGGTCAAAAGGTCGTATTTTGCAAACATACCTCAATATCGCCGAGTTTGGCGAAGGAATTTTCGGGGTGGAGGCTGCCGCCAGGCATTATTACGGCATCAGCGCACGAAATCTTTCGCACTGGCAAAGCGTGTGGTTGGCCGCTATATTGTCTAATCCAAGATATTACGAGGCCCATGGTTCCACTCAATGGCTTCGTCATCGCATAGATGTCATTGAAGGTTCAATGAAAGAACCGCAATTTGTTTCCATTAACAATCGCATGCGCTAGAGCTGTTTGGATTGTCTTTGTTTGATCCGTGTTTGCAGCATTAGGTAAGCAAGCGTTGCATAAATGATCGCTTGAGCAGCGCTTACGGATAAGAGGGGCGCAATTTCGGATAGCCCGGAGCCTTCCTGGCTTGCCAAAACAATAGCCTGGCAACCCGGCGTGGTGGGAATGGCCCAAGCAAAGGGAAGCGTCCAAGCCGCGAAATTTTCCATTGGGAACACTAAACCGGATAAAAAGACGCTTGGCGCGGAGGCAAGCACCAAGCCCGCCGCATAGCGATTGGTGTTCATGCAAAGCGCGAGTAAAACGGCAAGTGAAGTAAGCGCCAGTGTAAACACAAAAATGGCCGCGCAGGTGGCTGCAAAGTTGCCGAAGGTCGGCATGGTAAGTATTGATAGTCCGAAGCCTTCAATAAACAGGGCCCAAAATAATGCGATCACCCAAAAGCCTAAAAAAAGCGGTAAAAAGTGCCTGCCGGATTGCATTGCATGGGTGAAAAATTCAGGGGGGCTTTCGGCGGACAACCAACCGCCAAGGGCGATTCCGACACCAAACAGCATGACAGCCTGGACAATCACAATGGCGACCATGGGAACCGTGTAATAGCCGTATCCAGCCACGTTATTGAATAAGTCCTGTGAGCTGAAGGGTGAAGTGGCCATGCTCATTTGCTTAACTACTCTGGCGTTTAACCCTTGAGCGACCAACCGAGTCGCTGCTTTAGTCATGTTTTCTTCAGTGACAATGGTGAGCACTGCTGCGGAAACAGCTCTGCCCTTGACAGGCATCGCCCCGTTACTGAATACAGTGATTACGGTGGGCTCGCCTCTTTCAATATCGCGCGAATAATTTTTGTCAATGACGATGATGACATCAACTTTTGAGGATTGAAATAATTTCTGAGCTTTGAGAAAATCCTGCGTTTCAAGGACCGTGCGAACAGAGGAGGCGGATTTGAATTTTTGAGCCAAATCCTGAGATGAACGGCTCTGATCAAGATCTACAATAGCCGTGGGAATTTTGACAATAATTTGATTGTCGTAAGGTAAAGCGTAGAAAACGAGATAAAAAAGCGAGGCGATCGCGAAAATCATGAAACTTTCACGAGAAAAGACTGCATGACGAATGGTTTGCCAAAAGATCCTAAGCGAGGTCACGACAGTCCCTCCCTTTCTTCTTGACATTGGGCAGCTACTCTTTTCTTAAATAACGGGTAACCCACGCCTAGCCACAACAAGGCAAAAATCCCCAACTTACCCAATGTGTACAAAGAGGCTGACAGCGGCGTATTTAAAATCCACTCCTGACCTTGAAATTGAAAATAATGAGTCAGAGGGAATGTTACAGCCAGTAGTTTCACAGGTTCTGCCATAGAATCTAGCGGATATGAAAAGCCGGTGTAGGGGAAGATAGGGGCGATGTAACCCACGGTGCAGCTAAGAACAATCACCCAACCCAAGCGCATGAAAACGCCGATTAGAAAGACCGGCAAAAGCG
>DVMY01000102.1 GCA_018714755.1 Candidatus Aphodousia faecigallinarum
ATCCCCGGTATACCTCACAGACGTGTTCGGCGTGTTGGCAATTGGGCAAACGGACGAAACACCGTTTTGTTTGTCCGCACTGTGGTCTCCGTGCGCACAGCGACTTGAATGCAAGTCGGAATCTGCAAGGATTGGGCTATCAGCTGATGACCCAAGGGCTGTTGTAAACCGGCCTAATGTCGAATTGCTTTGCAATGACGATAAATAAAAGCTTTCGGCTTTTAGCCGAGAGTTGTTTACAAGGTAGATATAAGACGACAATCCATAGGATTGCTAGAAATCAAATCTATGCCGTTAGATAGTTGAATATCGAGATCCGAAAAGGCATTGGGCGGAGAGATCCGCCCAAAGAATTCTTTTAATGGGGCAGTCGTTTAATGAGTGAGGAAGTATCGCTTCGGCCTTCGCCCATGGCTTGCAATTCACCATAGAATTGATCAACTAGCGCCACTGTCGGCAAACTGGAGCCGTTTTTCTTAGCCTCAGCCAAGCAGAGCCCTAAGTCTTTTCTCATCCAATCAATGGCAAATCCGAAATTAAATTGATTGTCAATCATGGTGCCGCCGCGGTTATCCATTTGCCAGCTTTGAGCGGCGCCCTTGCCGATGACCTCCAAAACGAGTTTCATATCCAAACCAGCGTTTAAGCCGAAAGCGATGGATTCGGAAAGCGATTGGACAACGCCCGCGATGCAGATTTGGTTGCACATCTTGGCCAATTGCCCGCAGCCCACTTCTCCGATGCGGGTGACTGCTTGAGCAAAAGCCATGATGACGGGTCGCGCGGCTTCAAAAACCGCAGGATCGGCTCCGCACATGACGGTGAGCACGCCGTTGACGGCGCCGGCTTCACCCCCGGAGACAGGAGCGTCCATAAAATGAAGTCCCATTTCTTTGGCCTTGGCGGCCATTTCTCTGGCCACTTGGGCGCTGTCGGTCGTGCAGTCGACCAAAGTGGCGCCCGCTTTCATGCCGGCAAAAGCGCCGTCCGGACCGAGCAAGACGCTTCGCAGATCATCATCATTGCCCACGCAAGTGAAAACAAAATCCGCCTCTTCAGCGGCTTCGCGAGGGGTTGAGGCCAGAAGGCCGTTGTATTCAGAGGTCCACTTTTTGGCTTTTTCCGTTGTGCGGTTATAGACCGTGACACGGTGCCCCGCACGAGCCAAGTGACCCGCCATCGGGTAGCCCATTGTACCTAGACCGATGAAAGCAACAGTCTTCGGCTCACACTTTTCGTAGCTTTTTCCCATGATCAAATACCTCAAAAGAAAAGCGCTTGAGGCAAACTCAAGCGCTTTGGGTTAGTTGTTAGCGAACTCCGCGCTCCTTAATGGTTGCTTCGGCAATTTGCACGCATTTGCGAGCGAGGGTCGCCGTCGGATCGACAATCGCGACAGACTTACCGGCAACTTCAAAGTCGTCTGTTTCATGGAAAATCAGCGGCAATTCCGTGCAGCCCAAAATGAGCACGTTGCAGTCGTAGGTCTTCACCAAATATTCAGCGGCGCTGTAGAGATCATCGTAGCATTCGCCGGTGGTAAAGCCCGCCTTGGCGCCTTTCGGGCCATAAATAGCGCTCATCACCCGTTTTTGATGTTCCTCATCGGGCGTGAACATCTTCATGTCCATCTTGGCGGCTTTCTTGCCATAGATGCCGGTCGCCACGGTGCCGCTTGTGGCCATCAGACCCACACGGGCGTCTTTTCCAAACTTAGCTTGGATTTCATCGAGCATCGTCTGCTGCATGTCGATGAACGGAACATCCAGATGGCGCAACAGTCTCGGCAGGAAGGCGTGAGCCGTGTTGCATGGGATGATGATGTAGTCGCAGCCGTCTTTTTGCAAACGTTTGGCGCAGTTGTACATCGCGATTGTGGGATCCGGTCCGCCATTTAAGAGGCAAGCCGTGCGGTCATCAATTTGCGGATTTTGCTCAATGACGACCTTAAAGTGTTCCTGGTCGTTTTTCGCCGGCGTCGCCTTGACGATCTTGTCATAGAGGTCAACGGTGGCGGCCGGTCCCAGACCACCGATTAAGCCGAGCTTGAAGGGTTTGGGAAGTTTTTTCGTTGAGCGGGCGAGAGCGGCTTTAGCAAACAGCTCGAAGACGTTCATGACTGGCAGGCCCATTTTCTGAAGCGCGGGAGTGTTCAGAGCAAATTGCGTGCAGTTGGGCACAATCACCTCGGCGCCTTTTTCCGTTAAGCGCTTGCAGACATGGGCGAGCTCTTCGGCCGCCGCGTCGCTTGCACCTTCAGCGCGGATTTTTTCGCGCAAAGCGTCAAGCGTCTTATTGTCTTCTTCCGAGGGGAAGACAAATTTCATTTGTTTGGAGAGATCGCAGGCGCCGTCAACGCAAGCGGCGGCGTTGCCCGCGTCCAAAACACCCATAACCGGCATCTTCTCGCCCATTTGGCTCATCAGGGCGCTCTTCATGTCCAAAATCGGGGTTTGGATTTCACGTTGAATTTCATGAATGTAGGAGCCGCACTTGAAGTCAGGCACCAAAACAAGATCAACGCCCATATCAACGAGCAATTCAGACTCGTTGAAAATGAAGATCTTTCTGTCGCTCACGGCAAATGTCGGATCCGGATCGATCGTAAAGTTGTCCTCGGTCATGACAACGCTGACATTGTCATCGCCCAAAGCGAGCAGCTGTGTTTTTACTTCCATCGCGGCGCGGCGGTTCAGGCCCGCCACAATACCGATTGTTTTCTTTTCAGTCATCGATCACACCTCTCATTACAAAAAAATGTCTTAAGCGCAAAAGCCGACCCAAGGATCGGAATTTTTCGCCCCGTTTAAATCAAGTGTAATACAATCCAATCGAACCAAACGAAATAATTGTTGGCAAATCGTTACGCTCTTCGCAAAAGACTTTTATGCAAAAACAAAAACTCCTGGTGACTGGCGGCGCGGGTTTTATCGGCTCGCATTTCGTGGACGCCGCGCTTGCGTCAGACTACAGCGTTTTGACTGTCGATAAACTCGACTACTGCGGCAATCTCCTTAATCTGGAGAAAGCGCTGGCGAATAAATCCCATAAATTTGTGAAGGGTGATATTGCCGACGCTGAATTAATGAGCGCAACACTCAAAAGCTTTAAGCCCAACGCCATTATTCACTTAGCGGCGCAAACGCACGTTGACCGATCGATTGAAGACCCATCGGTATTTGTTGATAACAATGTCGTGGCGACTCAGAGGCTTTTGGAGGCGGCGAGAGTTTATTGGAAGGGGTTAAGAGGCGAGAAAAAGGAGCGTTTTCGCTTTATCTACGTTTCCACCGACGAGGTTTACGGTTCGCTTCAGACTAAAGATAAACCCTTTTCAATAGAGAGTTCCTACCGACCGAGTAGTCCCTATGCGGCAAGCAAGGCCGCGGGTGAAATGATCGCTTTGAGCTACTGGCGAACTTTCGGTTTCCCGGTGATTGTCGAGCACGCCTGCAACAACTACGGCCCGAGGCAATACCCTGAAAAACTCATCCCCCTTATGATTGATCGGGCGCGAAGCGGATTGACGCTTCCGGTCTATGGCAATGGGGAAAATATCCGTGAATGGATGTATGTGACCGACCATGCTCAGGCGCTATTGAAGGTGCTGCAAAAAGGCAGGGTGGGCGCGACATACAATATCGGAACGGGTGAGGAGGTCGCCAACATTAAGCTCATTCGCGCGCTTTGCACGCTGATGGATGCGGCCTGTCCCGGTCTTTTGCCCTTTGAAGAAGCGATCACTTTTGTGGCGGATCGCCCGGGGCATGATTTTCGCTACGCCATGGATAGCGTGCAAAGCCTTCGGGAGCTTGGGTTCGCACCCAGAGTGAGACTCATTGAGGGGCTGCATAAGACGCTGCATTGGTATCTAAACCATGACGAGTGGCTGCAGTCTGTGAAAAGCGGAGTGTATCCGCAATGGGCGCAGCGCTATGGGAAATAACATGAGAATTGAAAAAACCGAGTTTGAAGGATTGTTGAGAATTTTCCCTCAAGTTTATCGTGACGACAGGGGATCTTTCTGTGAGTTGTGGCAAGCTGCCCGTTATGAAGACTTGTGGCCGGAACTAAGTTTCGTTCAAGATAATTTTTCCGTTTCCAAAAAAGGAACATTAAGAGGACTGCATTTTCAAAAGACACACCCTCAGGGTAAATTGATTTCAGTGCTCGAAGGTGAGATTTTCGATGTGGCCGTGGATCTGAGGCCAAATTCAGTGACATTTTCCCGTGTCTTCAGCACGCGCCTGTCTTCAGACAATCTTAGTCAGCTCTACATACCGGAAGGTTTCGCCCACGGTTTTTTGACGCTTTCAGATACCGCGCACGTCTTATATCGATGCACGGACTTTTATCATCCTGAAGATGAGGCGGCCATTCGCTACGATGACGCCAATCTCGCCATTGATTGGCCTTGTGTGGACGCGCCCCTGACGATCTCCGAAAAAGACAAACAAGCGATGACTTTTTTTGAATGGCGCAAGAGCCAGTTGCTTTAGATTTTTCTCTGACTTTTTTGGCACAATAGTGCCTTTTAATTTTCACGAATTCGGTTGACAGAAATGGTGAGCTTCATAGACAAACTTAATCCTGAACAGAAGGCGGCGGTGACCTTGCCCGCCGAGAGCGCGCTTATTTTAGCCGGAGCCGGATCCGGTAAAACGCGAGTGCTTACGACGCGCATCGCCTGGCTCATTGAAGAGCAGATGGCCAGTCCCATGGAAATTCTAGCGGTCACATTCACCAATAAAGCCGCCAAAGAAATGCTCACCCGCATTGAAGCCTCCATCCCCATCAATACCCGCGGCATGTGGGTGGGGACGTTTCATGGACTTTGCAATCGAATGCTTCGTCGTCATTTCAAAGAGGCAGGGCTGCCGCAGACTTTCCAAATTTTGGATCAAACCGATCAGCTCTCGGCCATTAAGCGCTTAATGAAGGCGCACGGAATCAGTGCGGACGAATATCCGCCAAAAGATGTTCAGCACTATATTTCGAGCGCGAAGGAAGAGGGGTTGCGCGCCAAGGACATGACCGCCGAATTCGGCAAAAAAGAAAACATGGCCAAAATCTACGCGCTCTACGAAGAACAATGCAACCGTGAAGGCGTGGCTGATTTCGGCGAGCTTCTTTTGCGAAGCTATGAGCTTTTAGCGCGCAATGAGTTGATTCGACAGCACTATCAGGATCGTTTCCGCTTTATCTTGGTTGACGAATTCCAGGACACTAACCGCCTGCAGTACAAGTGGCTGAAGCTTTTAGCTGGATTTTCGCCGACAGGTGTGCGTGAGTTTGACGGCAATTGCGTCTTCGCTGTGGGCGATGATGACCAATCTATTTACGCGTTCCGCGGTGCCAACGTGGGCAACATGATGGATTTTCAACGTGACTTTCAAATCCGTCATTTGATCAAATTAGAGCAAAACTATCGTTCATTCGGCCATATTTTGAACGCGGCCAATGAATTGATCGCTCACAATGATGACCGCTTGGGCAAGGATCTGTGGACAAGCTCGGGCGATGGCGAGCGCATTCGAGTCTTTCGTGCAAGCGACGATCGGGATGAGGCGCAGTATTGCGTGCAGGAGATCAGAGAGGCGGTCGGGCGCGGTGTTAAAAAGCACGAAATCGCTATTTTGTATCGCTCCAATGCGCAAAGTCGTGTGATTGAACAAACGCTTGTCGCTTCAGGCATTCCCTATAAAGTCTATGGCGGGTTGCGCTTTTTTGACCGCGCGGAAATTAAACATGCTTTAGCTTATCTGCGCTTGATCGAGAACCCACGAGACGACACGGCGTTTTTGCGCGTTGTGAATTTCCCGATGCGCGGAATCGGCGCAAAGAGCATTGAGACGCTGCAGCAAAAAGCCATTGATGCGAACGTGAGTCTGTATGAAGCTGCGCAGACTTTGGAAGGCGCGGCGGGCACCAAGCTTCGAGCGTTCACGCAACTCATTGACGCGATGCGCTTTGAATACTCTTGTTTGCCGTTACCGGATCTGATTGCCGCGGTGGTGGATCGCTCTGGACTGAATGAACACTACAAAAAAGAGCGTGAAGGTCAAGAGCGCCTTGAAAATTTGGAGGAACTCCAAAACGCGGCTCAGGCCTATCTCAAGGAAGAGGGCATCAGCATTGATGCCAGAAGCGACGAGGTGGAAGCCGACGCGGCCGACGATGAAATGACTTCGCTTGCCGGCTTTTTATCTCACGCGGCGCTTGAAGCGGGGGACAATCAAGCGCAAAAGGGCGAAGACGCCGTGCAGCTGATGACCGTTCATGCCGCCAAGGGTTTGGAATTTGACGTCGTGTTTATCACCGGTCTTGAGGAAGGACTTTTTCCGCATGCCAATAGCGCCAACGATCCCAAGGGGATGGCCGAAGAGCGCCGTTTAATGTACGTGGCGATCACGCGCGCGAGAAAAAATCTTCATTTAAGTTTCGCCTTGTCTCGAATGCTTCGCGGACAATATATGGATTCCGGCCCCAGCCAATTTCTCAATGAAATTGATGAAGACCATTTGCTGTTTCTCTACGATCGAAAGCGTTCCATGAACGTAGAAGACGAGGATCAGTCGATGAGTTGGGCAGATGGCTACGCCTCGCGTCGCTCTTCTCGAAGCGGTTATCGCTCCGGAGATTATGGTTTCGGTTCTTCACGCTATGCAGGAGCAGGAGCTTACGGACGAACCTCTTCCTACGGGGCGAGCACCGGTTTTGCCCGAGCCAAGATGGATCCGGCCGTTAAAAAGATGGCGGCCAAGGTCGAATATAAGGGGTTTGCGATCGGCAATCGTGTTCGCCATGCGCGTTTTGGCGATGGCTCGGTTGTGGGTTTGATCGGTCAGGAGAACGATGCTCGTATTCGAGTGCAGTTCGATGAAGTGGGGACAAAGGAATTACTTTTGTCTTTGGCAAAACTGACAAAAATCTAGCTACTGCGGCGAGTCGTGCAGTCGTCATCGTTTTTTTAGGAGAACTGTTCTTTAGTTAATTTCCAATTAACTTAATTTCAAATTAACTAAAAATATTTTCCCGACATACTTGCAAACTGCATTTTGCTCTGATAATATACGCAACTCGCAACAGGCACGTAGCTCAGTTGGTTAGAGCATCACCTTGACATGGTGGGGGTCGTTGGTTCGAGTCCAATCGTGCCTACCAAAATTTTTGAAAAAGGAATCTGGTTTCAGGTTCCTTTTTTGCTTTCGCATAAAAAATTTAAACTCCTCAGTGGAGCCATCCGCTTAGCCTGCGCTCAGATCCCACTTCTTTTCGTAAGTGCTTGATTGGACATTAAGCAGGCCTAAGATTGTGTGATACAAGTGGTCGTGAGTGACAGTCTGTTTGGCGTTTTCTTCCAATACTTTTGAATTCAAAGCAAAATTCTTTTTGAAGTTTTCAGAAAACCACATCAGCATCGGTACTTTTTTTTGCTCATCCGGTGCGATGTAATAAGGTGCGCCGTGCAGATACAGTCCTTTTTCTCCCAAGCTCTCTCCGTGGTCGGAAACATAAATGAGCGCGGTGTTCAAGTCTTTTCGCGCCTTGAGCGTGACTATCAGGTCGGCTAAAACGCGATCGGTGTAGCGAATGCTGGAGTCATAGGCCGCTTGGATGCTCTTATTGGTGCAGCTTTTAAATGTCGGATCTTCGCATTCTGGACCGAAAACTTTTTCATCCGCGGTTGAGCGCTTATAGTAGGCCGGACCGTGTGAACCCATCATGTGTAAAAAAAGCACCGCCTGCTCGCCGTTTTTGATTTTCTGCAAAGAGTCGCTGACTGAGCGGACAAATATCCCGTCCATGCACATTTCGCCTTCGCAGTATCGAGAATCGGGTTGGGGTTCAATGACAGTCACGCCCTCACAGGTGCCTTTGCAGCCCGATTGGTTCTCAATCCAGGTAACGTTCCAGCCGGCTCGTTTCAGCAGAGACGGAAGAGCCTCTTCAGACAAAATTCTCTCGCGATCATATTGCCTTCTGCCCACGCGGCTTAGCATGCAAGGTAAAGACACATCCGTGCTCGTGCCGCATGCCGTGACCTTGGGGATATTCACGATGTTTAACTTGGATAAAAGGGGATTGGTGGCTTTGTCGTAGCCAGCGAGCTGCCAGTTGGCTGAACGGGCCGTCTCGCCGATCACCACAATGATCAAGCTGGCATTACTGGGGCGATTGAGGGTGTGCGGATTGGCATCGACGAGTCGTTTTTTAACTGAGCCGGGGCTGTCGTCTTTGAAAAGGGTCGAGCCTGTTGAATAAACAATGTTAACCGGCGCGATCAGATAGCGGATGCTTTTGTCGCCTCGCATGAGTGCGGAGAAGGGTTGCAATTGGGTGAAAAGGGCAAAAACGCCGCACAATAGAGTCACAGCGCAGATTCCGATTCGTTTTAGGTGCGACTCCTTTCGTCTGGAGGTGCGCAATAGGCCAATAAATGCCAGCCCCGGCAGACTGAAGAAAATAAAAGTGATCGGCAATCGCCAAGACCAGTAGGCGCTTGCTTCATGAACGTCAGTTGCTAGGAAATTGCGGATCATGTCAGGCGTCATCGCAATGCCATAGTAGAGCCATGCAATTAGTGAGGCAACGCCTAAAAGCGTCAGAAGCATCATGCAGATCTTAAAAAGAATTCGTGGCAGCAGTCCTAACAGAGCGATGAGCGACATGGAAAGGAAGAAAACACCCGTAAATACCGCGAGCAGTAAAAAAGCGGTGGATAAAATGTCTCCGGTGCCGGTGCCGGCCGTTTTAACGATCGAGCTCATAAAAGGCGTGTTAAAACACAATGTCCAGAAAAAGGCTGTTCTGAACATGAAGTGATTGAACGCAACCTTTCGTGGCAGGGTTTTAAGCCGCTCGGCAATCTTTTCGCGGTCAAAAACTGCGATATAAATGACAGCGCAGATGAGCCAGTCAATCAACGCTGTGGCGAGCGTGTGAGAAAGAAAATGCGCGCCCTGCGCAATGCGTGTGATGGAGCAGACGGCGCCGAAAGCGATGACGGCGAACAAAAGCTTTCGGGCTAGCGCGGGTTTAATGTCCCTGAAGGCAAAATAAAGCGCGAATAGACAAAAACCCGTGCCCGCGTGACCCGCGGGCCAACAGTGTCCGCGTCTGAAGACCCATGACCAAGAAGGTTCAGTGATCGCGTACTGTCCTCCGAAATCCTGAACGTACCAGGGACATGAAACCCCGGTTGTCGCTTTAAGCCAGCCCACGACCGCAATGCAGACTAGCATCGCGCCGAATAGATACAAAGCGCGAAACACATCGCACTCACGACTGGCACTGCCTTTATAGCGGTCGAATAAGTTTTTCGCGATGACAATAATAGCTGCGAGAGCAACAATAATAGGTATGGCTTTGGTGCCCCTGTAAAACACCGTAACCACCAGGGGATCTTTCTTGAGCGGGAATGTCTCGCCGTCAAAAAAGAAGTGAGTGATGGTGAGATCTAAATTTTGGGGTGGGAAAAAGATGAGCGCAATCAGGCACCAGATGGGCACCGCCAACCAAATCCAGACAGAGTAGGGTTTAACCTCGGGACGTCTCAAAATGAATGCTCCGAATTAACTTTTTCGACAGTTGCAGTATCTCGCAGGGACTGCGAAAATCGCGTAAAAGGCACGTCAAAGAAGTGTCAAAAGGCTTGATAGGTGTCAATGTCAGCCTTTTTGCTTTTGAAAGCCAATTCTCTTAAGTGCAGACTTAACCCAAACCATTCTTTGAAAAAGGCTGAAAACTCATGAGGTTGTCGGTTTTAATCGTTGATGATAATTTGGATATTCTGAGCAATGTGCGTGATTATCTCGAGATGAGCGGCCTTATGGTCGAAACGGCTGTCAATGGTCAAGAAGCTCTTGAGCGCATGAATCAGAAAACTTTTGCCGTCTGTATTCTGGATATCGGCTTGCCGGATATTGATGGTTTGAGCATTTGCAAAACCTTGCGGCAAAACGGTGATAAAACCCCGATTTTGATGCTCACTGCTCGTGACAGCATTGATGATAAGGTGACGGGGCTCGCGGTTGGTGCGGATGACTATCTTGTCAAGCCCTTTTCGCTGCGAGAGCTGAACGCTCGGGTTCAGGCGCTCATCAGACGCGCTTTCGGTGATGCTGGCATGAAGTTAAAAGTGTCTGATTTGGAATTTGACCTGGCAACCACTCAGGTAAGCCGCGCCGGATGCGTGATCAAACTCAATCCGACCTGCCTGACCATTCTGAAAGAACTGATGATGAAAAGCCCGGCGATTGTTAACCGCGCCCGCTTGGAGGCTCTTGTTTGGGCCGGGACTGTTCCGGATTCCGATAGCCTTCGGGCCAATATCTATCTTTTGCGACAGGCAATCGACAAGTCCTTTGATAAAAAACTCATTCACACACATCCGGGTTTGGGTTGGTCTATCGGTCAATGAGGCGGGTTATGAATAAGTCTTTTGGGTTAGCTCGGCGCATTTTTCTGGGGTTCGCACTCCAGCTTTTGCTCATTGTGGGAATCTATGCGATCGCCATGACGCAGTCGACCGAGTTTATGGAAAATAATTTGGTGAGCGACATGCTGCGTGAAGAGTTGGAAATGAGTGTGCAGGAACTCGATGCCAACGAAGAACTTCAGCTGCCGCCTTCAATGAAAATTTTCAGCGATGATCCTCGTCTGCCCACCATTCCGGATCACTTTCTGAATGTTCCGGATGGTTTTACCGAGTTTTTCGGAGAAGAGTCTTCTTTTGTCTATCGGCTCCAATCCGGTCCTTACACTTATATTTTGTTGCGTGATCAATATGATTTTGAGCGCAGTGAAAAAATTTATGATTTAGTCATTTTTATTTGCAGTCTGATTGTTTTGGCGATCGGATCCTTTTTTGCTTGGTGGTGGGTGAAGCGTCGGGTGATTAAGCCTGTGCATGATCTGTCCAAACAAGTTCGAACGATCGCGGCCACTCGGACCTATCAGCCGTTGCAGATGGATTTCGCGAACGATGAGGTCGGAGAGCTCGCTCGAATTTGCGATAACGCGTTAAGGCGTTTTCACGAGGCTTTAATTCGAGAGAGGCTTTTCACGGCCGATGTCAGCCACGAGCTTCGCACTCCTCTCACCATCATTCAAACCAGCGCCGAACTCCTGGAAATGGATAAGGCGGGAAGCAGACGCCAAGAGCTCATTGAGAGAATATTGGCAGGATGCCAGTCTCTGAAAGATTTATTAAATATTTTTGTCAATTTAGCAAGAAACACGGCTTTTGAAACGCAGGAAAGCGATAGTGTCCGTGATTCGCTCGCCTCTGTAATCGAGTATTACAAGCCGTTGGCAAGGAATAAAAACTTAGCGCTCAACTTTAGGAGCGAAGGAACGTGCAGTGGGTTTTACTCACCTGTGATTCTTGGAGCAATCGCCGGTAATTTGGTTAAGAATGCCATTCTCTACACCGAGGAGGGTGAAGTTTGTGTAACGGAGACGCTGAGCGGATTTGAAGTGAAAGATACCGGCGGCGGTATCAACCTCAGCTTAAGGGATCGAATCTTTGAGCCGCACACTCGGGCAACCCGTATGCATGAAGGCAGCGGGATGGGGCTGTCAATAGCCAAAAGGCTTTGCGATCGCTTTGGCTGGGCAATAGAACTGCTCGATAGCGAAAAAGGCACTCACTTCAAAGTGACACTTTTAAGTGACAAAACTATTCAAAGGTTGGATCGTGGCTCTCAACAAAGTTAATCTTCCACAAACGCTTCTTGGCGTGTCTCTCGCCATTTAGGCCAAAGCGTGGCGGCTAAAAGCGCAAGAGCTATTAAAAGCAGAGCGGCTGACAGGGGGCTAGTGAAAAAGACAGAGGCGTCCCCTCTGGACAGAAGCATGGCGCGGCGAAGATTTTCTTCCATCATGGGCCCGAGGACAAAGCCCAAAATCAGTGGAGCCGGCTCACAGCGCAGTTGATAGAAAATGTAGCCCAATAGCGCAAACGCGGTCATGAGGACGATGTCATACATGTTGTAATTGATGGAGTAAACCCCCACGGCGCAGATCGCCAAAATCGCGGGAAATAGTAGTCGGTAGGGCACTCGAAGAATTTGCACCCAAAGGCCGGCGAGCGGCAAATTCAAAATGACTAAGAACAGGTTGCCAATCCACATTGAAACAATCAATCCCCAAAAAAGCTCCGGATTGGTGTGAATCACCTGCGGTCCCGGGGTGATGTTTTGGATGATGAGCGCCCCCATCAAAAGCGCCATCACGGCGTTGGACGGAATGCCCAATGTGAGCATGGGGATGAAACTTGTCTGAGCTCCCGCGTTATTGGCTGCCTCAGGCCCCGCCACCGCTCGTATGTTGCCCTCGCCGACAGGAGTTTGGTCTGGTTTATGAATTTTTTTCTCAACGGTGTAGGCCGCAAAAGAAGAAAGCATGGCGCCGCCTCCGGGCAGCAGCCCCATGAGGCTGCCTAAAAAGGTGCCGCGCGTGATGGCGCCCGCGCTCTCAGAGAGATCTTTTTTGTTGGGCCAGGGAGATTTCACGGCAATGGTGCTCACTGCTTCTTGAGAGAACATAGCTTGAAGATTTTTAAGAATCTCGGCCACGCCATAAAAGCCCATGGAAATGACCGCGAAGTCAATGCCGTCTTGTAGGGTGAGCGTATCGAGTGTGAAACGGAGCTCGCCTGTGTTGATATCGGTTCCGACGAGTCCCAAAAGCAACCCCGTGATTACCATGGCGATGGCTTTCAAAATGTCACCGTTGGAAAGCGCCACGGCGCCCACAAGCCCCAACACCATGAGACTGAAGTATTCGGTCGCGCCAAAGTAAAGCGCCACCTCCGACAAGGCCGGGCTTGCGACGGCGATTAAAAGCGTGGCGACGGTGCCCGCGATAAAGCTGCCGATTGCGGCCACCCCCAAAGCGCTGCCCGCGCGTCCTTTTTTGGCTAATTGGTGGCCGTCAATGCAGGTGACAAGAGAGGCCGCCTCGCCCGGAATATTCATAAGAATCGCGGTGGTGGAGCCGCCGTATTGACTGCCGTAATAGATGCCCGCGAGCATGATGACGGCGGCGGTGGGATCAAGCGCGTAAGTCAGAGGCAGTAAAAGCGCGAGTGTAGCCACCGGTCCCAAGCCCGGCAAAACGCCCACAAGCGTTCCGATTAAAACGCCCAGGAAGCAATAGCCGATATTTATAACGGTGAGTGCGTTGGCAAACCCGATCGAGAGGTTGGCGAGAAAATCCGTCATAGACTGACTCCGATCGGCAAAAGATTAATTTCCAAGCCAATGCCGCCTACAAAAATACCGATCACCAAAAGGTCGATGACGACAGTGAGTAGCAGCGCCTCTTTGAATGTTCTTTCGTTGTAGGCAAAAGAGGAGACGAAAACGAGCGTGCTCAAAGCGAAAATCAGTCCGGCGGGCTCCAATAAATAAGCGAAAGCTAAAAGAGCGAAACCGATTATGAAAAGTTTTTTAAGGGCGAATCGGTAGATGACTTCATGGGGCTTCTTTGCTGAAAAAGTACCTTTCACGCTTATCAATAGGCCTAAGAAAATGAGGCTATAGCCTAACCACGTCGGAAAGTAGCCCGAAGCCATGCGTGCGGCTTCACCCATCGGCAAGTGCGAAGCGCCCAGCACAAACGCCAGTCCTATAAAGGCAAAAAAAGTCCGGCCACGGTGTCGCGGGCCAATCGAGCTTGAGGCATTGATAAATTATTGGGTTAGGGTTTTCAAAAACGAGTGGTATTTTACCTGCTCGGCCTCAATCCAAGTTGAGAATGCGGTTGGACTTAACAATTCACTTCCGCCGCCCGTCACAGCGGCAAACTTTTGAGCGACTTCGATGGAAGACAAAGCATCTTTGACAGCCAAGTAAAGCTCTTCACATTTTTCAGGAGAGGTCGCCTTCGGTGCAACGAGCCCAAACCAAGTGGAGATATCGCACTTAATGCCCAAGGAGGTTAGGGTCGGAGCCGTGATATCCGGATGGGCAAGCGAGGCGGTCTGCGCCAGCACTTTAAGTCTGCCGTCGGCGATGGCGGCTTTGGCGCTTGCAAAGTTATCAAACATAAAGTCTGTTTCGCCGGATAGGACAGAAAGTTGCGCGGCTGCGGCTCCCGCGTAGGGAACATGGACGGTTTTGAATCCAAGGGAATTAAAAAGCGCGTTCAAAATATGGCCGGCCGAGCCCGTGCCGCCTGAGGCGCAATTCAACTTTGAGGGATTTTCCTTTATGCAGTCGATGAGATCACGAGCGTCTTTTATGCAAAGACGTTTCATGTTCTCGGGGCTCATCACCAAGACGTTCGGAACGTTGCTTAAGAGGCAAACCGGCCTGAAGTCACTGGGTTTATAAGGTAAGTCATTAAAGAGGATGGGGTTGACAACAAGTGTTGCCAGCGCTCCCACGGCAAGCGTCATGCCATCGGGCTTGGCGTTTTTCACTTCAAGCATCCCCCGGGCGCCTGCGGCTCCCGCGCGATTATCCACGAGAATCCGACCGAATCGGTTTTTCATCGCTTCGGACAAAACGCGCGCGGCGGCATCCAGTGGTCCGCCTGCGGGATAGGGAACCACAATGCGCATTCTCTGAGAGGGTTTTGCCCAAGCACCGCTGCATAGAGCGGCCAGCGCCAGGGAAAAAGTTCGCCTAGTGAGCATGAGAGTATCAAATAGACATTACCTGATCGTATTGTAGTGTTCTGAGAAAAAAAAGTTGACGAAGCGATCTTTGTGCATTAACTTTTAGGCAAATGACTGGACTGGTGACATGCCTACTTTAAGCGAATTTTTTACCACTTCCGCCGGCATGCTTCTCAGGCGTTGGGAGGCGGCTCAGATGGATGCGCTTTTGGCCGACTGCGCGGGAGAGACTGCGCTGCAGCTGGGCGCGCCTTACGGAAGTCTTTTACGCAATGCATCGCACCAAAACCGCATTTTGGGTGTCAGAACCTGCGCGCAATCCTCTCAGGATTGCGCGCTTGTGCGTCTGGGCTTTGAAGAGTTGCCTTTTAGAGAAGGCACGTTTGATCTTGTCATAAGTGTGCATGCGCTTGAGTGGGCAAAAAATCCGGACGTATTTTTCCGTGAAGTTTTCCGAGTTCTCGCACCGGAGGGACGCCTCATCCTTTTATGCATCAATCCCTGGGGACCTTGGTGGGTGAGGAAAAAAGAAAAGCTCTTTGACTGCCCGATCAATGCCAGCTTTCAACCGTTAAGTGTTACTCAGGCTAAAAGTTATTGTGAAAAATACGGTATTGTGGATCGGGGGCGTTTTGGGGTGTACTGTCCGTCGCTTAGCGACAATCCGCAAAAGCTCGCTCACTGGGGATGGTTTGAAAAAGCGGGTGATCGCTGGTGGCCCGCGTTAGCGAACGCTTATATGCTAAGCGTCATCAAAAAAGAAGAAAAACCCAGTCTAATTGGGAAGCTCATGCCGGAGGGTGGTCTGCTTAAGAAAAATTGGGCGGGTCAGACCGTTGCTACGCGCACTCAAATTAAGTCTTAGGACTACTAAAAACCTCTATCACTGATTATTTTGCGTAAAACTACGTTAAATAATCACTGGTAGAGAAAAATATGCTCATTGCTCGAGATCTTTACTGAGAGGATATGATCAAGACGGAATACTTTATATCGGGTTAAAAGATTTTCTTTTGAATCCGGAAATATTGACGAGTTAATTTTTGAACTGATTATTCGACGTAAAATTACGCTAAATAATCAGTTCATAGGTGGGTAGAAAACGCAACGATTCGCAATTTTCTAAAATACTGGCTTTCCTTGAAAAAATATTATGTTGAAAGAACGCAAATTAAAGGTATGGACGGATGGCGCCTGCAAAGGCAATCCGGGCCCCGGCGGCTGGGGCGCTTATCTCGTGTGGGGAGAAAAGGCGCTAGAGCTTTGCGGCGGCGAAACGCAGACGACCAACAATCAGATGGAATTAACCGCTGTGATTGAGGCGCTCTCAGCCATTAAACGTCCGGTTCCCATGGTGGTGAGTTTGGACAGCCAATATGTTAAAAATGGTATTTTAGAGTGGATGCCTCAGTGGAAAAAGCGCGGCTGGAAAACAGCGGCGGGAAAACCGGTTAAAAACGTCGAGTTGTGGCAAAAACTCGATGAATTAGTTTGTTCTCACGATATTGAATGGAAGTGGGTTAAAGGCCATGCGGGAGAGCCCGGCAACGAAAAGGCGGACGAATTGGCCAATCGTGGTGTGCCTAAAAAAGAATAAGGAAACAGAGAAATGGCAAAAACCTATAACCGTCAGGTGGCGCTCGATACGGAAACTACCGGTATGGATATCGAAGCTGGCAACCGTTTGATTTCCATCGGCTGCGTGGAGATTGTGGGTCGATCCATCACCAAGCGCACGTTCTACAAACTCATTGACCCGGAACGAGAAGTCGAAGAGGGCGCGGCTAAAGTTCACGGCTACACATGGGATAAATTAAAAGGCAAGCCTTACTTTGTTGATATTGTCGATGACTTCTTAGCTTTCATTAGAGGCAGTCAGCTCATCATTCACAACGCGGCTTTTGACGTTGCCTACCTGGATATGGAATTGGCGCGTTTAGGCAAGGGGCCGCTCAGGGATTACTGTGAAGGGGTGCTCGATACTTTGCCTTTGGCAAAAACGCTTCGCCCGGGTCAGCGCGTGAGTTTGGATGCTCTTTGCTCGGCCTATGGCATCAATAACACCGACCGCACCCTTCACGGCGCTTTGATTGACGCGAAACTATTGGCTCAGGTTTATCTGGCAATGACCCGAGGCCAAGAGTCCTTGGATATCGCCTCTGTCGATATGAAGAGTCTGCCGCCGATGCCTGATGTGAGTAAGCTTCGAGTGGTTAAGGCAACCGCCGGGGAAGAGGCGCTGCATCAAAAGACTCTGGAGATGATTGACAAGGAAAGCAAAGGCGGATTGGTTTGGAAAATCAGCGACACGCCTTCGGCTTAGCCCGCGAATAGCCTTTTTGTGTTACAAAATTTCACTATTGGTACTGTGTTTTTCCTAATGTTTATGCGAATCGCTTTCGGTAACATTATTCCGTTAAGTTACTGATACGTGTGCGCATAATGCAGTTAAGAACCATTTTTGTCGTTTCGGCCATCGCCTCTCTTGCGTTAGTCGGCTGCGGAGATAAAAAGAAATCAGTTGAGCGTCCTCCTATCGAGGTCTCAACTCTCACCGCGACGCCCACCACCACTTTCCGTTGGGTCGATACCTTCGGGCAGACTGAAGGGGCTGAAGAAGTCGAAGTTCGGGCTCAGGTCTCGGGTGTTCTCAGAAAACTGAATTTCAAAGAGGGTGAATCGGTCAAAGCCGGGCAGACGCTTTTTGAAATTGAAAAGGAACCCTATGAGGCTCAGGTGAGACAAGCTCGCGCGCAGACCGAGCAAGCTAAAACCGAGCTTGTTAAAGCCCGGCGTGACGCCAAGCGCGCAAGCGAACTCATTAAAGTCAATGCCGTAAGTCGTCAGGAGTATGACGATGCGCAAAGCGCGCTTGCCATGGCTAAAAGCGCTCTGGCTTTGGCGCAGGCTCAACAAACAAACGCCGAAATTGATCTCTCGCACGCGATGGTGCCCGCCCCGGTCGATGGGATCGCCGGTAAAAGCGAAGTCAACATTGGCTCTTTGATTACATCTGGCACCACACTTTTAACCTCCATCACGCAGCCGGATACGCTTCGGGTTTCGTTTGCGGTAAGTGACAAGAATTTGGTGGGCGCCCAACTCACCAAAGATAATTTGGTTCGTGTTTTCATTCCCGATACAAAAGATTTTTTACCGGCTAAGCTGGACTATATCGGTCAGCAAATTGACGCGGATCGGGGCACGCTTCGTTTGCGAGCGGTTTTGCCGCCCACAAAGAAACTATTGCCCGGGCAATACGTTGAAGTGCGCCTGATGTTGGGTGAATACAAAGACGCCTACCTTGTGCCGCAAGGTGTTGTACGTCAGCGCTCCGACGGCACCTATTCGGTTTACGTGATTGAAGAGGGGGTGGCCCGTGAAAAAGAAGTGTTGCTTGGCAACTGGGAAGGCAGTGATTGGATTGTGACAAACGGTTTAAAGCCGGGTGATAAAGTGATCACCAATCAGATTTTGCGTTTAAGAGACGGCCTTCGAGTGACTGAAAAATCGTCTAATAAGACGGACTCATCTGAGCCTGTGAAGCCCTAATCGGAGTACGAGATGCTTTCGCAATTTTGTATTCGTCGACCGATTTTCGCTTCCGTCATGTCGATATTGATCGTCTTGGCGGGCTTGGTTTGCGCTCGTATTTTGCCGCTGTCGCAATATCCGGATATTTCGCCGCCGAGTGTTTCCATTTCAACGAGTTACGAAGGCGCTGACGCTCAGACGCTCGCTCGCACGATCGCGGCTCCCATCGAAGATCAGCTCTCGGGCATTGAAGGGTTGCAGTACTACACAACCTCCATTCGTTCCAACGGTGATGTGCGCATTTCCTGCACGTTTGAAGTGGGCATTGACCCCAACGATGCCATGCTTGAAATCAATAACCGTGTGAGAACGGCTGAAAGGCGTTTGCCGGAAACGGTGCGTCAAAATGGTGTGAGTGTCAGAAAACGCTCTGAAGAAACACTATTGATGATGGCGTTGACCTCTCCAGACGGCTCGATGAATCCGACGCAGATGGCCGACTATGCGACACTCAATATTGTTGATGATTTAAAGCGCATTCCGGGTGTCGGTGACGTGAGCATCTTCGGTAACGTTCAAGGTGCCATGCGCATTTGGCTCAATCCTGACAAGATGGCCTTGTTGGGTGTGACCGTGAAGGACGTGGAAAACGCCGTTGAAATTCAGAACAATCAATATGCGGCAGGCCGCGTGGGAGCGGCTCCGACGCTGCCCGATCAACAGCTTTTTTATACGATCACTACTGAAGGTCAGCTTTTGACCGCTGAAGAATTCGGCAATATCACCATTCGCTCTGATGGACCCGAAGGCATTATTCGTTTGAAAGATATCGCCCGTGTGGAAGTGGGTAAGCGCAGTTACGAGTCCTATAACCTCTTAAACAGCGCTCCAGCAATCACGGTGGCGGTTTACCTTCAAACGGGCGCCAACGCCATGAGCACGGCAGAGCTCGTGAAGGCTGAGGTTGAGGAGCTCGCCAAACACTATCCGAAGGGCCGCATCACTCACACGATCACGGACGACACGACGATTTTCGTCTCGGCCTCATTGAGCGAAGTCGGCAAGACCTTGTTGGAAGCCGGTATTTTGGTACTTTTGGTGGTGTACCTCTTTTTGCAAAGTTGGCGAGCCACCTTGATTCCGATGATCGCGGTTCCGGTGTCGTTAATCGGTACCATGGTGGGGCTTTGGGCGTTTGACTTTTCACTTAACACGCTCACGCTTTTTGCCATGACGCTTGCGATCGGCATTGTGGTTGATGATGCCATCGTGGTGCTGGAAAACGTTGAACGTATCATGGTCTCGGAAGGGGTTTCCGCCCGAACGGCGGCCAAACGCGCCATGAAAGAGGTGGCGGGTGCTTTGGTGGCCATTGTGCTGGTACTCTCGGCCGTGTTTATTCCGGTGGCGTTTTTGGGCGGCATGGCGGGCGAACTTTACCGTCAATTCGCGGTGACGATTACGATTTCCGTGGCGCTTTCAGGTTTTGTCGCGTTGACTTTGACGCCTGCGCTTTGCGCTATCTTGCTTAAACCGCGCACCAAGGAGCCGGCGAAATTCTTCCAACGCTTTAATCTCGGATTGGGTAGCTTTACGCGCTTGTTCCAACGTTGGGTGGGGCTTGCGCTTCACCATCGAGTGGCCAGTGGTTTGGTGCTTGTCGCAGTGGCGGCTGCCTGTTGGCAAATGGTGCAAATTACCCCGACTTCTTTTGTGCCCCGTGAAGACCAGGGCGTGGTGCGCTTGAGTCTATCTTTGCCGGAAGGGGCTTCGCAAACCCGCACTGAACGCGTCTCAGACGAACTGCAAAAGAAGATGCGCGAGATTGAAGGGGTGGAGTCCGTCCTGACCTTGACTGGCTTTGACACGGTTGCCAATGACGTGCGTCAAAATGCGGCCACTTTCGTCTTAAAGCTCAAACTGTGGGATGAACGTAAAAACACGGCCAATGATGTGGTGCAAATTTTGACGAAGATGGCCGAAGAGCTCACTGACGGCCGCGCCACCGCGTCAACGCCCGCGCCGATCAGAGGTTTGGGCTCTTCGGGAGGTTTTTCGGGTTACTTGCAATCCAGAGAAAGCGATGATCCGCTTCAGTTGCAGCAAGTAGCCGATAACTTTATCGATGAGTTGAGCCGTTCGCCGCTCTTAACAGGTGTGCGTCACACCGCGATGGCGGAGTCTCCGATGCTTGCCATTAATGTCGATGAAGCAAAAGCGTTGGCTTTGGGTGTTTCGATTTCGGATATCTATGACACGCTTTCCGCGCTTATGGGAAGCACGTACATCAACGACTTCACCCGTAACGGTAAGATTAATCGCGTGATCATGCAGGCCGATGCCAAGTACCGCATGAAGCCTGATGATTTAGGACGCTCATGGATTCGCAACGATGCCGGTCAAATGATTCCGATGTCAACGCTTGTATCTTGGGAGCGCACTTCGGGCGCTGAAACCATGCAGCGCATGAATGGTTACTTGTCCGCGCGCTTCATGGGTGAGGCCGTGCATGGTGTGAGTTCCGGTGAAGCCATAGCGGAAGTGGAAAGAATCGGCGCTGAAGTTTTGCCTGAGGGTTACGCCATTGGTTGGGTCGGTCAAGCCTTCCAAGAAAAACGACTAGGCGCCTCAGCCTCAACCGCCTTTATCTTCGGCATTATTGTGGTGTTCTTGATTTTGGCGGCGCAGTATGAACGTTGGTCATTGCCGATCGCGGTGGTGCTCGCGGTGCCTTTTGCTGCCCTGGGTGCGCTAATTGCCACGTACTGCAGGGGACTCTCCAACGACATCTATTTCCAAATTGGGCTACTCGTGTTGGTGGGGCTATCGGCTAAGAACGCCATTTTGATTGTGGAATTCGCGGCGCAAAAGTTAGAGCAGGGTAAGAGCGTCTTTGACGCGGCCTTAGAGGCGGCTTCCTTGCGGTTGCGACCGATTTTGATGACCTCTTTTGCCTTCGTGTTGGGTGTGGTGCCGTTGGCTCTTGCAACCGGTCCCGGCGCGGCGGCTCGCCAATCCATGGGTACCGGTGTGCTGGGCGGCATGTTGGTGGCAACCTTTATCGCCATTATCTTTGTGCCTGTGTACTTCACATGGTTTGTTTCCAAAAATCCTGTCCGACGTGAAGATGACGATGATGAAAGAGCGTCGCCTTTTTTAAGTCATCCGGAAAAACCGGACGAGTCTGATACGAAACCGAACTAAAACGAACGAGGGAGGTTGCAGCCTCCCTCATTGGTTTCTCATTTAAAAAACTGTAAAAGCTTCCACTTCACGTTCTTGTATTATTTTGGTTCTTAATGGAGGCGAGGTTTACTTGTATCATCATGTATTATTTTGCGGAACATGATGATACAAGTAGCGTTTTTTGAGTTGTATTGAAATCGTTTTAGAAGAACTGAATGGGTGAAGCCAGATTTTTCAATAAAGCTACCACGCTCCAGGCTGTGGAGGTACTTGATTTTGGATTGGCGGGATCAGGTTTGCCGGCGATAGTTACCTCTGCCTTCATTAGCGCGTTCTTTAATGTAATTTTGTGGATATTTTCTTTTGATTCGGGGTCGCTTGTGATTTGAACTGTCGCGCGTTTAAGAGTGTCGGAAGCTAAAGCGGCGGCAACAGCAACATTAACGTTTTTTGGAAAGCCATTGATGGCGTCAGTGACGCTGCCTTCAAAAATGATTTCTTTTTTGTCTGTTGGCAGACTTTGTCCTTTTAGATGAGGAGCGCCTTCTAAACTCTTAGGAGCCTTGGTATTGCCGATCATGACCTCCGCCTCACCCATCAGGGCAAATGTCTGCATGAGATCCAAAGCGCCGATCGCGCCATTCGGTAAATAGATTTTGTGGTGATGTTCTTTTGCGGCGTTCTGTAATTTTTCTCTGAACGCCGTATCGGCAAGCGCGCCAATAGAGGCGATAACGAGGTCGCTGCCGTGCTCAAGGACGCGGACGGCGTATTCTTTTACAGCTTCTCGCCCGGCAAATTCCACAACAATATCCGGAAAGCTCGATAAAAGGTCGTCTAAAGAGGTGCAGGAGTCGACTCCAAGCTCTTGAGCGAGCTTGTCAGCTGTGCCTTGATGGCGCGCCATAACGGCAGAAATTTGGTATTCGTCTGATAAAAGTCTTTGCGTTTGTTGGCAAAAGATTCGAGCTAAGGCGCCGGCGCCGATTACTGCGATGGTTTTCATAATGAACGATTCCTTTAAATCCAACTAACCGAAGTCGTGTTGCAATTTAATTTTTTTGAGCCAGTAGCTGTTGTAGAAAGGTAAAAAGACTTGCACATCAATACCATAAGCATTAGCGAGAGCTTCAGATATTTTTTTTGTGTTCATAAACTCCGGATCGCTTTCCGGACATTCATCAACAGTGACAATATAAGAGGATAAGAGGCGTCCGATATCTCTGATCACGTATTTCGTGGGAACAGGTCCGGAAAAAATCAGAGCGGAATCCAAATCCCAAAAGCCCATCGTCTCGTCTTGCACATAAAAGTTTGCTAATTTGGCGTCACCATGGGTAATACCAGCATTATGCAGAAGTCTCAGCAGACGAGAGGCCTTTTTTAGGTATTCAATATTGTTGGGAGATCGGCTGACCACGGTATGAAGCATAAGCGCATTATCAAGCGCCTCTGTGATGACATAAGAGTCAGAAAGCAAGTGACAGCTTCGGCGTTCGGCAACGGCATAAACACAGGGTGTCGGAATGTCCGCGTTTTGCATTCGGTTGGCAACGACGGCCGTCCAAAAGCTTCTTGACGGCTGAATGAAATATCTGAGGCGTCTGTCAAAAGATTTTTGATGGAAACGGACATGTTTGCCGAAAAAAGTTTCTTCCTGCACAGAAAAAAGGCTGGCGGTGGAATTGTCCTCATACTTTTGAATACATCCCTTTTCAATCACATTGTCTATATCAGACGCGATGGATAAAAGACAGTCCTGCACTCGCGACGGCAGAACATAATATTCAAGATTCCCTTTGCGAATGGACTTAGTGCCATTGCTGGGATGTAAAAGACGAGTCAGTTCCGGGCTCCAGCGTGTGTACATGCAATTTATTCTCGTAATTCAATTAACTGGTTTGGTTATGAACTACCGCCCACTTACGTGTGCGGTTCCTTGGGAACGTGTTCCCAATTCTAGCCATTGACGAATATTCTTGCTTGTGTGCAGATTTCGTACAACAGCGGGCGTGTCCACTAAGACGCCCCCATTGAGTTCGAGCAACTTCCTCAGCTACTCATCCTCGAGTTCTTTTCGGCCAATATTGGCCGCGTCATTTCTGTCGGCGACGGTGCTACAACTGAAATCATCGAACAATACATCAGAAATCAACGACCGAACTAACATTCGGTCGGCCGCTACCCATCCCCGTGCTCACGCACGGGGAATTCCGCGGCATCCGTTAAATCTCTATCCAATAAGGCGTGTGGTCGCTCGGTTTAGTCCACTTGCGAGGAGCGCGATCAATATCCACTGCTTTAATGGCGGCTTTAAGCGCATCGGACACCAAAATATGGTCAATGCGCAATCCATGATTTTTTTGAAACCCGAGCATTCGATAGTCCCACCACGTGTAGCGCTTTTCCGGTTGATCGAAAAGTCGGAAAGAGTCGGATAGCCCTAAAGAGAGCAGATTTTGAAACGCCTGCCTCTCTTGCGGGGAGACGAGAATGTTGCCTTCCCAGCCCTTTGGATCCCATACATCCCGATCATCCGGTGCGATATTGAAGTCGCCCAAAAGCGCCAAATTCGAATATCGGGTGAGTTGTGATTGCAGCCAGTGGTTGAGTGCATCAAGCCAATTTAATTTGTAGGCGAATTTCTCAGAACCCACTTCCGAGCCGTTTGGAAAATAGCCGCAAACAATGCGTAAATCGCCTAATTGAGACTTAAACGTGGCACCGATCAGGCGGCTTTGATCATCAGAAAAAGCCGGAATATTTTTTATAACATCTCGGGGGGCTTCAAATTTATCTTTGCGATATAAAATCGCCACTCCGTTATAGGTCTTTTGCCCAAACCATACCGCTCCGAGGCCGTTCGCTTCCAATTCTGCTATAGGGAAAGCATCGTCGGTCATTTTGAGCTCTTGAAGGCACAAAATGTCGGTTTCAGACTGTTTGAGCCACTCTAAAACATGAGCCAGTCTCATTTTTAGAGAGTTAACGTTCCAAGTGGCGATTTTCATACTAAGTTCCTATTTGGCAATGGGCCTGATGCCGCTGTGACGCAACAAAGCGTCGATTCTGGGCGCTCTTCCTCTAAAGGTGATAAAGGATTCCATGGCCGGGCGGGAGCTGCCGACAGCCAACACTTCATTGAGCCATTTTTTACCGGTCTCGGGATTCAAAACGCCGGTTTCCTCAAAAAGGGAGAACGCGTCGCTGCTGAGCACCTCTGCCCACTTGTAACTATAGTAGCCCGCCGCGTAGCCACCCGCGAAAATGTGACTAAAAGAGTTGGGGAAGCGGTTGTAATCGGGCTGGTGGGTAACCGCCACTTCTTTTCTGACATCTGAAAGGAGTCCCAGAATCGTGTCTTTTTGCGGATTAAATTCAGTATGAAGCCGCATGTCAAATAGACCAAACTCCAACTGACGAACCATGGCCATGGCGCTTTGGAAGTTTTTGGCCGCGAGCATCTTGTCGTAAAGGGTTCGAGGCAGTTTCTCGCCAGTTTGCACATGACTAGTCAAACTTTCCAGCACAGTCCAATCCCAGGCGAAATTTTCCATAAATTGACTCGGGCACTCGACCGCGTCCCATTCCACGCCGTTTATGCCGCTTGCGGCCGGCTCTTCAATGCGGCTGAGCATGTGATGCAGACCGTGACCGAATTCATGAAAAAGCGTGAGCACATCGTCATGCGTTAATAAAGCGGGTTTCCCTCCGACGGGCTTGGCAAAATTGCAGACCAAATAAGCAACCGGGGTTTGCAATGTGCCATAGAGGCGATTGCGTGTGCGGTCGTTGTCCATCCATGCGCCACCGCGCTTATTGGGACGGGCATAAAGATCCATGTAGAACTGAGCGATTTTTTCGCCGTCCTTATTTTCTATGCGGAAGAATTGAACGTCCGGGTGCCAGACAGGAGCCGAGTCTTTAACAATTCGAATGTCAAAGAGTTTTTGCACTAGACCAAAGAGTCCGCTAAAGACCGCGGGCAACGTAAAGTACTGTTTGACTTCTTGGTCCGAGAATGAGTAACGAGCTTCGCGTAGCTTTTCGCTCGCATAGGGAAGATCCCAACTTTGGGGATCACTGATGCCTAATTTGTCCTTGGCGAAAGTCTTCACTTCATTCATGTCCTCTTTGGCTTGAGGCAGACTCTTTTGAGCTAAGTCACGCAGGAAAGCGATGACCTCGGCGGGAGACTTCGCCATTTTAGTGGCAAGAGACACTTCACCATAGTTTTGATAACCCAAGAGGGAAGCTTCTTGTGCGCGAAGTTCAACGATGCGGCGCATCACACCGTTGTTGTTGAATTTGCCCTCAAAATCCAGTTCAGAAGCGCGGGTGACGTAGGCATGATAGAGCGTTTCACGCAACTTTCGATTTTGAGCGTACTGCAGCACCGCCAAATAGTGAGGAATTTGAAGTGTGATGCGCCAACCTTGCTGTCCGGCTGCTTCAGCGGTTTCTTTAAACGAAGCGATATCATCAGCGGGGATACCGGCAAGTTCTTTCTCGTCTTCCACTAAAAGACCGTAAGCGTTGGTGGCGTCCAATAGGTTTTCTGAAAACTTTTGACTTTCTTGAGCCAGCGCTTCTTTTACAGATTTCAATTGAGTTTTTTTGTTATCAGGCAGGAAAGCACCGGCCAGTTTGAAGTCAACGAGCTCTTCATCAATGATGCGTTGACGGACAGCAGAAAGCTTGGCGTATTCGTCGCTTTCTCGAATCGCTTTGTATTTTTGGGAAAGGTTGCTTTGTGACAAGCCGATCCAGAATTGAGTGATGAGCGGGAGCGCTTCGTTATAAGCTTTCCTCAATTCCGGCTCATCGCACACACTCATCAAATGGCTCACCGCGCCCCAAGCACGTGATAGGGCCAATGTTTTTTTCTCCAGAGGCGTAATAACATCGTCCCATGTGGCGGGCGTTGAGTCCTGCGTGACAACATTTAACGTGTTTTGCGCCTCTTCAATTAAAGACTTCATGCCAGGGACAACGTGTTGTGGCTTGATGGCTGGAAAGTCAATTAAATTAGTGATTGATAAAAGGGGATTCGTGGTCATAATTTAGCCTATTAAAAACAAAACAATATTACATTTTTTTGAGAAATGCGCCTAAAGACTGCATCAAATATAATTTGCTCCCCAAACTGGAAATGAAGTGTTTAAGTCAATGAGCTCACTTACTACTGCCCCACAATCTTTTTCACGCCCCAAATATCGTCCGGACATTGACGGTATGCGAGCATTGGCGATTTTGGCGGTTTTATTTTTCCATGCCTATCCAGAAAGTTTGCCGGGTGGATTTGTTGGAGTGGATATTTTCTTTGTTATATCTGGATACTTAATTTCAAGCATTATTTTCAGAGGGTTGGATTTAGGTAGTTTCAGTTTTTTTGATTTTTACGCACGACGAGTCAGAAGAATTTTCCCCGCAGTTGCGTTTGTTCTTTTAGGCTCATTTGTTCTTGGTTTTTTTCTTCTTATTCCTTATGAATTTGAAGAGCATTTGCTTGATGAATCACCATATGCTGCTTTTTTTCTTGAGAATTGGCGACTTTATGTTACAACAGGAGGGTATTGGGAAACCGCGACAGAATTAAAGCCGTTGATGCACTTTTGGTCTTTAGGGGTTGAAGAGCAATATTACATTTTCTATCCGCTGATCTGTTATTTGCTGTGGAAAGTAAGTGTAAAACGTTTCTTAGCATGTCTAATGGTGATGTTTTTTGTCTCGTTTGCGCTTTGCCTTTATGACACCTATAACGATTCAGCTCGGGCTTTTTATTCTTTACATTCACGATTTTGGCAATTGTTGATCGGTGGTGTTCTGGCTTATGTAGAGTTACAGTGGCCACAATATAAAAAGTTAATGGGGGGGGCGTTTATACGAGAGATCAATCTGAATAATATTTTCTCTTTAGTTGGGGTTTTATTAATAGTCTTTTCCTTGATCTTTTTTGAAGAAGGGAAATATTTTCCTGGTTGGCGTGCTCTTTTCCCGACTATTGGGGGGTTGCTGGTTATTGCGGCTGGGACAGAAGCAATTTTAAATAAGTATGTCTTTTCAAATAAGTTGGCGGTTTTCGTTGGTTTAATAAGTTATCCCCTATATCTTTGGCATTGGCCTTTTATTTGCATAGCTCGAAATAACTTAGGTGGCGAATTACCGACAGGCTTTATGATGGTCGTTTTGATTGCCTTGTCTTTTTTAATGGCATACCTTACTTTTACACTGATTGAGAGACCAATGAGATCTAAAAAACCGACCTGGCAGATGATTTTATGCTTAGTAATGGTTTTGTTATTAGTCTCCTTAGGAACGAAAACGGCAGTTCGCAGGAGCGAGCTATTACAGCATACGTTATTTGCAGGAATGCCTGAATCTGTGCAAGAAACACTCAAAGATTTACCTCGAAGCGAAAGAAACGACATAATTTGTACAGACGTGTTCGGTGAAGGTCACTCTGTGTGTCGCTCTACCTCGGATAAACCATCTGTTTTATTTTTTGGAGATTCTCACAACTATACGATGTGGGACGTGTTATATAACCAAGGGGAATTGCCACCGTTCTATATAGTAGGTAATGGGGGTGGATTGATTTTTGATGATGTTTTCGTAGTTAGTAAAGATAAGAAGGTTAATAGTGCTTTACACGAAAAAACTTCACGTGTATGGAATGCCATAAGATCGCACAGTGAGATAAACACAATAGTATTGCGTGGAAATTGGGTTGGGAATTTGAGTTCAACATTAATTTCAAACCGTTATCCGGATATTGGAGGAAAAAATTTAATCAAACAATTATGGCGTGATACTTTTGCTGAACTTTCTTGGCTTAATAAACAAGTAATTGTGGTATTGGATAACATTTCAGTCCCCTTTAATCCCTTGGTCAGATGCGTATCTTCCCATCGTATTGATTTGAAAAAACAGTCGAATGAGTGTTGGATTCCTTTTGAAAGTATTGATCCAAAAGAGTATGAGATAAGGGATTTTCTCAAAGCTGAAGCTCAAAAATGGGATAATGTAACAATAGTAGATTCATGGGATGCTCTTTGTGACGAAAAAGGGTGTTATTTATCCAACGACAACATTCCGTACTACAAAGATGGCAATCATTTATCTATTTATGGGAATAGGTTGGTATGGGATCTTATTAAAAAGACCGTATTTGGGAAGTAATGATTATCAAAATGGAACCTCAATTTGTTCATTTACGAATGCATTCCGAGTATTCGGTTACCGACAGCACGGTGAGGCTTGACTCGGCCATTAAAAAGGTGAAAGAGCAGGGCGTTGGCGCCTTAGGTTTAACTGACCTTAATAATATTTTCGGTGGTTTAATTTTCTACACGCATGCACGAAGGGCAGGTGTCAAAGCGCTGATGGGATGCGATCTCGTTATTCAGAATGAAGTTGATCGCGATAAACCGTTTCGCATGGCAGTCATCTGCGAAAACCATGACGGGTATAAAAATCTTTGTGAAATTCTCACTCATGCTTGGCTTAAGAATCAGTACATGGGCAGGGGAGAAACGAAGCTTGAGTGGTTGTTTAATCATCACGAAGGGTTGATTTTTTTATCCGGCGGTCCAGAGGGACAAATTGCGCAGTTGTGTTTGGCGGGCAAGAAGATAGAAGCTATTGAATTAGCCAGGCGAATGAAAGAAACATGGGGTGACCGTTTCTTTCTTGAATTGCAACGAGCAGGGCGCCCGTCAGATGAAGCGGTGGTTCGTTATCACTTAAGCATTGCCGACGAGTGCGATATTCCCGTTGTGGCGACTCACCCCATTCAATTCTTGGAACCACAAGACTTTGACGCACACGATATCCGTGTGTGTATCGCGAGAGGTGAAGTTTTAGCGGATAAATCTCGTCCCAAGATCTATTCACCGGAGCAATACTTTAAGTCTCCCGAAGAGATGATTAGTCTCTTTGCCGATGTTCCGTCCGCGATTGCCAATACGGTTGAAATTGCCAAGCGTTGCAATCTTGAAGGCGTTTTAAGTAAGCCTCAGCTGCCGCTTTTCCCGACGCCTGACGGTATGAGTCTAGATGACTATATTGATCAGTTGTCTCACGAGGGATTGGAGCAGCGCCTTGAGTTTCTCTATCCCGATGAGGAGCAGAGAGACAAAGAGCGTCCTCGTTACGAGGAGCGCCTGCAGTTTGAACTTGGTATTATCAAGAAGATGGGGTTCCCGGGCTACTTCCTTATCGTGCAGGACTTCATTAACTGGTCCAAGCAAAACGGTGTGGCGGTGGGGCCGGGGCGCGGCTCAGGCGCAGGGTCTCTGGTCGCTTATTCGTTACGTATCACGGACATGGATCCGTTGCGGTACGACTTGCTTTTTGAACGTTTCTTAAATCCGGAACGTGTGTCCATGCCTGACTTTGACGTGGACTTCTGCCAGTACAACCGCCAGCGTACGATTAATTACGTGAAATCGCGCTACGGTGAGGACGCTGTCAGTCAAATCGCCACTTTTGGCACGATGGGGGCCAAAGGGGTGGTGCGTGATGTCGGTCGTGTTTTGGGAATCAGCTATAACCTCTGTGACAAAGTTTCTCGGTTAATACCTGCTCAGCCGGGTAAAAACGTTACCTTGGCAGAAGCCATCAAAACGGTGCCGGATTTAAAGGATCTGATTGAAAAGGATGAGTCCGTTGCGCAGCTCGTTGATAAAGCGCTTCCTTTGGAAGGTTTGGTAAGAAACTTAGGTATGCACGCGGGCGGCGTGTTAATCGCCCCAGGCAAACTCACCGATTTCTGTCCACTTTACTCGCAAGACGAAAATCCGGACAACGTCATCAGCCAGTTTGATAAAAAAGACGTGGAAAACGTGGGGTTGGTGAAGTTCGACTTTTTGGGGCTGACCACTCTGACGATTCTTGAATTCGCCATGCGATTCATTCGTCAGTTGGATCATGAGTCAACCCTCAAATTGGATGCCATCCCGATTAACGATCCTGAAACTTATAAGCTTTTCCAAGAGGGCAACACCAGCGCCGTATTCCAATTTGAAAGTGATGGGATGCGTAAACTTTTGCGTGACGCGCATCCGGACTGTCTGGAAGATTTGATCGCTTTAAACGCTTTATATCGACCGGGTCCGATGGATTTGATTCCTGAGTACATCGCCTGTAAGCGTGGAGAAAAAGAGGTTCACTATCCCGATCCGCGGCTTGAGCCAGTGCTTAAAGAAACCTACGGCATCATGGTTTATCAGGAACAGGTGATGCGTGTGGCGCAGATTATCGGCGGCTATTCACTGGGCGGCGCAGACCTTTTGCGTCGAGCCATGGGTAAAAAGCAAGTAGAAGAAATGAAACGCCAACGTGTTGTCTTTGTGAAGGGCGCCGTTGAACGCGGGATGGCCGAGGACAAGGCTGGTGATTTATTCGATTTGATGGAAAAGTTCGCGGGTTACGGCTTTAACAAGTCTCATGCCTGCGCCTACTCTTACGTCGCCTATCAGACGGCTTATCTCAAAGTGCATTATCCGGCCCCCTTTATGGCGGCCAATATGTGCTTGGTGATGGATTCGGGTGAAAAGTTAAAGCATCTGATTGACGATTGCTTCTTAAATGATATTTCGGTCATGCCACCCGATATCAATAAGAGCGAATGGGAATTTACGCCCACATCCATGCACGAAATTCGATACGGTTTAGGGGGCATTAAAGGTATTCCCAAAGAAGCGGCTGAAGCGATTGTCAGAGAAAGAAAAGAACATGGTCCTTACCGAGATTTATTTGATTTAGTCAGCCGAGTGGATCGGACAAATTTCTCAAAACGCACATTACTGTCGTTTGTTCAGGCGGGTGTGTTTGATAGTTTAGAGCCCAATCGCGCGAAATTGGCTGCCAATATTGACAATGCCATCGCGTTAAGTGAAAGTGAATCATCAAATGCGGGACAAGAAAGCCTCTTTGCCGATGTGATGGATGAGGTTCAGCCTGAATACATTGATGCCAAGCCATGGAGCGCTTATAAAGAATTGACCGGTGAACGGGATGTGATGGGATGCGTCTTCAGGGGACATTTTTTTGGTGCGGTTCAGGACGAAGCGGCTCAGTTGCGACCCACACCGATTATTAATGTGAGACCCGCTCAGCGATCGGGTAACAAGCGCCCACCTTCTATACAGGTTGCTGGAGTTGCCTCGAATATCAGACAAAGCTTTAATAAAGAAGGCCGCCTGATGGGCAGTTTCATGTTGGATGATGGAACCGCGGCGATTTCTGTGACGTGTTTCGGAGACGACTGGCTGCTTTATCGCAATATTGTGAAAAGTGACGAGTTGGTTTTTGTCAGAGGCAGCGCCAGAGAAGATAAATTCTCACCTTCAGG
>DVMY01000103.1 GCA_018714755.1 Candidatus Aphodousia faecigallinarum
ATTTCACTTTCTATTTTGGCGCAGAGAGCAACAACCGGTGCATTTTCAGTGGCCGCGAAAGCCTTCACCGATTCCAAAAGGGGATTATTTTCAAAACCGCTGTCATCAACGTTGGCAACGTACATAGTGGGTTTAACCGTAAGCAAGCAAAGCGGTTTAATGATGGCCTTTTCTTCCACTGTGAGAGCCACTTGTCGGGCGGGTTTGCCTTCATTGAGAACAGGTTGAATTTTTTCGAGTACTGTCACCAACTTTAACGCTTCTTTGTCTCCGCCCTGACGAGCTTGCTTGGAGTATTTATTCAGCATTTTTTCCACGGTTGCTAAATCCGCCAACGCAAGTTCCGTGTTAATAACTTCGATGTCTTCGGTTGGATTAACGTGACCGGCAACGTGTACGATGTTGTCATCATTAAAACAACGAACGATGTGAGCGATCGCATCGCATTCTCGAATGTTGGCAAGGAACTGATTGCCAAGTCCTTCGCCTTTGCTGGCGCCGGCGACAAGGCCGGCGATGTCAACAAACTCCACTACAGCCGGGACGATGCGCGCAGGGTTAACGATATCTGCCAACTTTTGAAGTCTGGAGTCAGGCACTTCAACAATGCCAACATTAGGTTCAATTGTGCAGAAAGGATAATTTTCCGCTGCAATTCCAGCTTTAGTAAGAGCGTTGAAAATAGTGGATTTACCAACATTGGGTAATCCGACGATGCCACATTTCAATCCCATGATTTGTTTCCCAAAAAGTTAATGCGTGCATTTTAGCATTGAAGCATCGCCAACAAATGAGAAAATGGCTCAGTTGTTAGAGTTTTGCAAATAATTGACCAATAGAGGAATGTCATTTTCGCTGAAAATTCGAAAGCCATTTTCATGCAACAGCTCTGCTGTGACGCCTCTTCCCTCTTTCAAAGTAGAAGAGAAGTCACCTGAATAGACAAATGAACTGCCGCAGGCGGGACTTTTATCTTTTAACAGGACTGCATCAGCGCGATGACGTGTCGCCAGCTCAAGACAGCGGCGACTGCCCTTCATGTAGGCTGCCGTTTTGTTTTGCCCTGTAATGTCTACCACTTTAGCCTTTCCACTCCATACGTCTTTGGCAGTTTTTTCGGGTTCAATTTCGCAAGGAGTTCGTGGGATCGAAAGCCCTCCCATACATTCAGGGCAGATAGGAACAAAGGTGACGTTTTGAGTTTCTAAGTTTGAAAGATCTATGGGTTTACTTTTACCATCGTAGCGGACGTTTTGTCCGTACAGGCAAGCACTGACGAGAATACAGGGCTTTCGATTTTTCAATTATTTATCCTCGTTGGGCTCTTTTTTAGGTTTGGGAGAGCCAAATTTTGCAATCGAGCGTTGCACCCTGGCCATATCGCCACAGGCGATGTCGTTGGTGGTCTTCAATGCGGCTGTGATGCATTCATCAATCAAATCTTTCTGCTCACTACTTGGGGCATGTAAAACAAAATCGGCGACTGGCTGCGCTAAACCAAGTGTTCTTGGGTGACCGGTTCCCAAGCGAAGTCTCCAAAAATTAGGAGTGGAAAGTTTCTCAGTAATGTCCTTTAAGCCATTGTGCCCGGCATTACCGCCGCCCTTTTTTAACTTCATACAGCCAGGAGGCAGGTCCAATTCATCATGAACGACGAGAATTTCTTCTGGAAGAATTTTGTAATAAAGAGCAATTGAAACTACGGATTGACCAGAGCGGTTCATGAAGGTGAGCGGCTTCAGAAGCCAAATATCTTGTCCGGCCAATTTAACGCGTGCGATTTCACCCAAAAATTTCTTTTCTTCGTGGAAAAAAACACGCTCTCTTTGAGCTAGTTGGTCTAAAAACCAAAATCCGGCATTGTGTCGAGTATCTGCATACTCAGCACCGGGATTACCTAAACCAACGATTAATCGAATTGCGGGCATTTCTTTTTTCTTATCAAAAATAATGGCAGCAATTGTACATTTAATTTTTGCCAGATCGTTTGTCGTGTTGAAGACGAAAAATGCCCCGTTAGCGGGGCATTTTTCAAGCTAAGAAGCAGAGTCGAATTACTTCGCTTCAGAGGCGGCCGGAGCGGCAGCAGGAGCAGCGGCATCCGTAGCGGCGTCGGTAGCGGTATCGTCTTCTTCTTCAACTTGTGCAACCACGGACACAACGACCGGATCTTCGTTGCCACGAACAACGGCGCTGACGCCTTCAGGCAAAACGATATCGGAAACGCGCATCGTGGTTTGAGCGGTCAAGCCAGACAAATCAACAGAGATGAATTCCGGCAAATCCTTCGGCAAGCAGCTGACTTCGATAGCGCTGCGAGCGTGGTTGATCAAGCCCTTGCTGATCTTGACGGCGGGGCTGTTTTCAGCACCGAAGAAGTGCAACGGAACACTCATGGTAACCGGTTCGTTGGCATTGACACGTTGGAAGTCAATGTGCATAACTTGCGGTTTGTACGGGTGCATTTGGAAAGCACGCAAAACGACGAGTTGTTCTTGACCGTCTAATTCCATCGTCAAAATCGAGGTATGGAACTTTTCCTTACGTAAAGCGTAGAAAATGGGATTGTGTTCGAGCTCGATCGGCGTGGCCGCAACGTTGCCGCCGTAAACAATACCGGGCAACTTGTCGGCGCGGCGCAGACGGCGGCTCGCACCCGTACCTTGCGCTTGACGCGTGGTGGCGATGATTTTCATAATATTTCTCCAAAAATAAAATTCCCGGGACGCGACCATCCACTAGGAACAAAAAAGATTGCTGTTAGCAATCGAGAGCGTTATTGTACAGATTTTGAATAAAAAGGCGAGGCGTACCGCGAACTTAAAGCTTTACCCCGCCTTTTTTTGAACCCTATTAGCAGTTTTCAAATAGGGCGCTCACAGAATCTTCTCGAGCAATTCGAGAGATTGTCTCGCCGAAAATGTCGGCGACAGAAACTTGCGTGATCTTCGAACATTGCAACGCTTCCTCACGCAAAGGAATGGTATCGGTCACGACAAGTTCATCCAAATCGGAATTGGTAATGCGTTCAACCGCCGGTCCGGAAAGCACCGGGTGAGTGATGTAGGCGCAAACCTTGATTGCGCCGCGCTCTTTTAGAGCCTTGGCGGCATTGCACAAGGTGCCGGCCGTATCAACAATATCGTCAGTAATAATGCACGTGCGGCCAGAAACTTCACCGATGAGGTTCATTACTTCAGCGACATTGGGACGGGGACGACGTTTGTCGATAATGACCATATCCGTGTTAAGGGACTTCGCCATGGCGCGGGCGCGAACAACACCGCCGACGTCAGGAGAAACAACAACGGGTTTTTCGTAGTTACGACTTTGCAATTCGCGCAGCAGGATCGGCGTGGCATAGATGTTATCAACCGGAACATCGAAAAAGCCTTGAATTTGGTCAGCGTGCAGATCCATTGTCAAGACGCGGTCAACGCCCACTGATTGCAACATGTTAGCGACAACTTTGGCGGAAATGGCCACTCGAACCGAACGAGGCCGACGATCTTGGCGAGCATAACCGTAGTACGGCATGACTGCGGTAATACGGCGAGCCGAAGCGCGGCGCAAGGCATCGACCATAATCATCAATTCCATCAAGTTGTCATTGGTGGGGGAGCAGGTGCTTTGCAGAATGAAAACATCGCGACCGCGAACTTTTTCGTCGATCTCAACCATTACTTCGCCATCGGAGAAGTGGCTGACAACGGCTTGACCAAGAGGAATGTTGAGATGTTCTGCGACAGCTTGGGCAAGTTTAGGATTGGCATTGCCCGTAAAGACCATGAGATTGTCCGGAACCATTGGGACCATGATATGACTCGCCGAAAGTTAAGAAGAGAGAGCTCTTCGGTTAGTATTGGCGGCTTTCTTATAAAACCGCTTCGTAAAAAACAAACGGGAGCTAGCACAACAATGCTTGCTCCCGAAAGTTGGCAGGGGAGGAAGGATTCGAACCTTCGAATGCCGGAATCAAAATCCGGTGCCTTAGGCCAGCTTGGCGACTCCCCTACAAATTTTGGTTCAGCATGATAATGCTGACAACGTCGGGTGTATTTTAAGACTTTTTACCAAAAAATGTTTCCATTTAACGGGTAAATTTTCAAACACCCTATCTGCTTGATCTTTTTGCATTTGAGCAAAGGCTGCGGAACCGGAGCCTGTCAAGCGGAATTGAGGCAATGTGGTTAACAACACATTAACCTCGGGATTCACAATTTTTACGATCGGTTCAAGATCGTTGTGTCCCAATCTCATCCAGTCGCCCGTACTTTGAGCGGCGTCGAGGATCGACATTTTGACGTATTTCGTATTTCTTGTCAAGGCTGGATGTGAAAAAATTTCACCAGTCGGTTGATTTGTACTCGGCCATATGACCGCAAATGTCAGAGTCGGTACATTGATGGGGGTGAGTTTTTCTCCGATTCCCTCTACCCAAGCATTTGTTCCCAAAAGAAAAAATGGGACATCCGCGCCGAGTTTGGGCGCTAAATTCATTAATTGTTCCCGAGTTAAATTAAGCTGCCAAAGCTTGTTTAAACCCATTAGTGTGGTTGCCGCATCGGACGATCCACCGCCGAGTCCGGCGCCGGCAGGGATACGTTTGGTCACTGTGATATCAACACCTAGATGGCAGCTTGTCTCTTGTTTTAATAATTGGGCGGCTCTAACGCATAAATCCCGATTGGCATCTCCGACGATATCCCCATGACGAGAGATGATGCCGTCTTGCCGCAATGACAAGGAAATTGTGTCGCAGAGGTCAATTAAAACAAATACCGATTGGAGTTCATGGTAACCATCTGGGCGGCGACCGGTGATGTGTAGAAATAGGTTTAATTTAGCCGGAGCCAATAATTCAAGAGACATGATCACGGTGAGAAATCAAAAGAATAATTGAAATCATGGGAGCTTGGTCTGAACTGTCCCTGAGTAATTTAATTCGTTTTGGGAATCCATTTGCATCGTAACTCTCAAAATCAATGATCCATCCATTTTGTTTGATATGTTTATAGGGAGGCGCGGAGGGATCAGTAACCGATTCAATTCCGGGAATGACAGCTCCGTCAATCCAAAATTGAAGCCCATCTATCGGAACACTGAAACCGAGGGTTTGAATGAGCAGGTCTTCTGCATTATTAGCGTGAAGGGTTGAAGCCCCCACGCTTTCCAATGATACTTCCCCTGGTGTTTGAGTAATGCGAGCAATGGTATTGCCAAGAGAGGTTTTTAGATCTAAAACAGTCAACTCTGTGCCGGAGCGCGTTAATGAAAATCGGCCGCTATGGTTTTCATTTTTTAATTCAGATTGTGCGGTAACTGAAAAACGCCCCTGCCATGATTGCTCAAGTTCCGGTGTGGAGAGAGCAACGCATCCAGTTAATAAAACCGTTAGCAGAGCAGTCGAAAAGGTACGCAAAAACATGGTAATTTCTAAAAACGCAAGTGTAGCCTATCCATTAACGCATTTATAACAGGGTCATCGGCGTTTTCCTTGAGCATGGGGCGCAATATTTCCATGGCTTTTTCGGTAAGCCCTTGAGCTTGGTAAACCTCGACCAAATGCAACAGGACTTCTTTGTCGTTTAACTGAGAGAGGGCCTTTTTCAGGTAATGCTGAGCTTGCTCGTAGTTGCCTTCGCGGAAATACAACCATCCCATTGAATCTAAAAAAGCAGGATTCTCAGGCTCAATCTCTAAGGCCTTTTCTATAAGTGGTCGCGCTTGTTTGAGTTTAATGTTGTTATCAACCCATAGGTAACCGAGTGTGTTGTAAAAATTGGCCTCTCGGGGATACAGATTAATCGCGTCCTGAAGATATTGTTCGGCATCGTCAATTCGTTTGAGCTCATTGGCGATCATCGCGCATTGAAAAAGTAGCGTGGCGTTTGTTTTATCAGCTAAAAGCGCTTTTTGCATCGCTTTATATGCTTCTGGAATTCGCCCGGCTTCGTAAAGAATTTGAGCCTTCTTGTGAAGAAACTCCTTTTCCAGTTTATCGTTCACCTTTGTTTTTTCTAATACCTCTAAGGCGTCGTTGTAGCGTTTGTCGGCAGCATAACACTGGGCAATAAAGAGCCTTGATTGAGGGAAAAAATCACTTTTGGAATCGACTTGTTTAAACCACTCAATAGCGGCACTATGGTGTTTTTGTTTGTAGTCGATTAAGCCCAGCGATAAATAGGTGCTGGATAGCTTATCCGATAAAGCCGGGTTGCCTTTGGCCAACCGTTCAAAGGTCATTAGATAACGTTTTGTTTCGTCAATCATGCCTACGCTGTCGCAAACAGAGGCCAGCGTGAAGGCTAAGTTTGGCAGCTTCTCTGCAAAAGGATCCAGGATTTGGATTTGTTTTTGAACTCCGTTTTTGTTTTGTGTGCGCGCATAAGCTTTTGCCAAGCCAAGTTGAGCGTCATAATCTTTGGGATGCTTTTGCACAAAACTTTTCAAAATTTTAATGGCCTCTTTAGGCTTGGAAGTGATTAATACTTCAGCGTACTCTAAAAGGGCTACGGTATTGTCTGGCAATTGCTGCCAGGCCGTTTTTGCGTATTGGGCGGCTAAATCAGCATTTCCAGTCCTTTGGTATAGCTTCGCAAGTGTCAGAGCGGCTTCTTTTTGGTCCTTGCAAAGACTGGCTAAAGGTCGAATGAAATTTAGAATTTGCTGAGGCTGTGCGCCGCTTAACTCCGCTTGGATCACAATAGCTTGGAATTGTTTCAGACGTTTTTCGAGCGGCGAAGTATCTTTCAATATCTCTTTTGCTTTGGATTGTTGTTTTTCTGAGAGGTCGCCCCGTCTGATGAGTGTCAGGCAATTCGCAAGCTGTGCCTCGTCGCTTTGGGGGGACAATTGTTCCCATAATTTTGCGGCTTCAGCCGCCTCTTCAAAAGCATGTGAATTGTCCGCGATTTCAAAAGCCCTTTTGGCTAACCGAGGATCCTTAGTGTTTCGAGCGATCTGCAAATAGGTTCGAAAAGCAGTGGATGGATCGTGACGTTGCAACGCAAACTCAGAAGCGATGATCTGAAATAAAAGTCCGCCCGTAAGTTCCACATTGGGTAAAGACTCCTTACCCACCGCAGGAGAGGTCAGGCAGAAAAGGGCTGAACACGCGCAAATTGTCTTTTTAACACAAGAAAGATTAAAAGGCATGGTTTTATAATCAGAGGCGATTCCGCTATTGTACTGTTTTCCCCAAAAAACAATGCAGACGAAACAATTTTCAACAAAGCTCATTCAATGGCAAAAAGAAAATGGCCGCCATCATTTGCCCTGGCAAGTCAAAGATCCCTATGCTCGATGGGTATCAGAAATTATGCTGCAGCAAACTCAAGTTTCAACGGTCATTGAATATTTTGAGCGCTTTATGTCGCGTTTCCCGACGGTTCAGTCTTTGGCATGCGCCACAGAAGATGAAGTAATGCAGTATTGGTCGGGACTTGGATACTACTCAAGGGCTAGGAATTTACATAAAACGGCCCAAATAATCGTAAATGAAAACTTTGGGGTATTTCCCAAAGAGCGTACGGAATGGGAAGCATTGCCCGGGATTGGGCGCAGCACGGCCGCTGCCATTGTTGCCTTTAGTTTTGGAGCGAAGGAAACAATTCTAGATGGCAATGTGAAAAGAGTTTTAATGCGACTGCATGGAATTGACGCCCGCGCTGATGATAAAGATGCCGTGAAAAGACTATGGGCTTTGGCTGAAGATTGCTTGCCCGATGAAAATATTGATGTTTATATCCAAGGACTGATGGATTTTGGGGCGACTCTTTGTACCAAGCATCCGAAGTGTTTAACTTGTATTTTTCAAAAAGAGTGCAAAGCTTTAGAAGCGGGGCTTCAAGAACAGATCCCTCGTCCAAAAAAGCGATTGGATCGGCCTGTGAAAGAAAGAACCTTCCTACTTTTGTGGTTGGACAATGAATGCTTACTGCAAAAACGAGCGGAAAAAGGAGTGTGGAAGGGATTGTTCAGTTTGCCTCAGAAAGAAGGAATCCTTACTGAGCAACAAATTGAGGTCGCAGTGCGCGCGATGGGAATGACAATAAAAAATATGAGACCATTGGAAAGTTTCTCACACGATTTTTCGCACTATCGCTTGATTTTGCACCCGGTAGCGATCCGAGTACAGGATAAAGGTGAATCAATCGCCAACCAACGTTGGGTTTCATTGTCGGAATTACCCGATATCGGTCTGCCAGCACCTATTCGTGGGCTATTGGAGCGGTTTTTCGCTTAGAGCGTCTGCGATAAACCTTTTACTGGTTTTTTCGCTTGACCGATTATGCGATGCCGAATCGCCACGGAATCCATTTTTTGAGCGAAATATTTTGCAAGTGTTTCAGCCACATATACCGAACGATGTTGGCCGCCCGTGCAACCAATGGCGATCGTTAAATAATGCCGATTGGTTGCTTGGTAACTAGGTAGCCATTTTTCGATAAATCGAGTGATGTCTTTAACCATGTCGCAAACCATTGGCTGATTTTGCATGAATTCAATAATGGCTTGATCTTGTCCGGTCAGGGGACGCAATTGGGTGTCGTAATACGGGTTAGGTAAATTTCTGACGTCAAAAACCAAATCCGCCGCAATCGGAATGCCGTGTTTATAACCGAATGACTCAAAAGTCAGACTTAAATCGGCATGCGGAGCATCGGCGAATTCTTTGACCCAGGTGCGCAGGGTGTTGCTTTGCAAGTGCGTGGTGTCAATGACATGCGCCTGAACACTATAGGGTTCTAGTAGTTCTCGCTCTTTGGTGATCACCTCCGCCAACGTGACTTTTTCTTTTCCTAAACTAAAGCGCAGAGTAAGAGGATGGCGACGTCTGGTTTCAGAAAAGCGTTGAATAAGTTCCTGCGTTGATGCGGTTAGGAAAAGAACTCGCACATCCCAGTCTTTTTGGGCATTGAGTTCTTCAATTAATTTCTCAGGGGCATAGCCTTCGAAATCACTTCTGGCATCTACGGCAAAGGCCACGTATTCCTGAGATTGTTGGAGGTATTTAGCGACAGGAAGAATAAAAGATAAAGGCAGATTATCAATGCAGTAATAGCCCGAGTCCTCAAGTTGTCGAATGGCAACTGATTTTCCGGATCCGGAAAGACCGGTGACGATGATAAGCTTCATGTGCAAACCCTCCGCAAAGTCAGACCATTGTAGCGGAAAGCTTAGGCGTTGTTGTCAACCGCCGCGACAATAACTGAATTTTCTCCCTGCTCTTTTTTGCGTTGAGCTTTAACTTCTTCGTTGAGTAAGTCCCACTCATTTTCAAGTGCATCTTCTTTGCTTTCTCTAGCGAGTATGGTCGGAGCGACCCAGTCCATGATGCAAGAGCAAACTTCAACTGCATTTTCGGCCTTGCGAATTTTGGAGCACAAGGTTTTGTCTTGCAGCATGGCAATGCACTCCCGCAAAAGCGGCAGATATTTATCATCATCGTCGTTGGATTGGGGAACGATGAGGAAAAAGAATATATCTATAGGCTTGGCGTCGTAAGGGGTTGGATCAATATGAATGGGACGGTGCAAAAGAACAATGGTGACAATGGGATGCTGCAGTCCTTCCAGTTCACAATGGGGTAGGGATACGCCGGAGCCTAAATTATTATTTCCCAGACGTTCTCTTGCATAGAGGGCTTCAAAAACCTGGGTATGAGGGACACCAGACATTTGAAAAGCCAGGCAAGCTTCCTCGAAAACCCTTTTTTTGGTGGCTCGCTGCATCGAATTGAAAAAGATCACATTCGATGAGGAGAGATATTGATAGATCTGGTTCATAACAAAGTTTACATTCGGAACGCTTCGCCCAGGTAGGCTCGGCGGACATCCTCATTTTGGACAATGTCTTTCGGGTGACCGCTGGCTAACACTCCACCATCGCAAATAATATAGGCGTGATCGCAAATACCTAGTGTCTCGCGAACGTTATGGTCTGTGATGAGCACGCCAATTCCGCGATTTTTTAGGAAACGAATAATACGTTGGATTTCGATCACAGCAATCGGATCCACGCCGGCAAAAGGTTCGTCAAGCAGAATAAATTTGGGTTCCGCAGCCAATGCGCGAGCAATTTCTGTTCTGCGTCTTTCGCCCCCTGATAAACTCATTGCGGTATTGGTTCGCAAGCGAGTAATTTGCAACTCTTCAAGTAAATCGTCTAGTTTTTTCTCGATGGTTTCTTTTGAGTAACTTTTCCCGTTTTCGTCTTGTTGTAATTCCAGAATTGCTCGGATATTTTCTTCAACAGTCATTCGACGAAAAACAGAAGCTTCCTGGGGCAGGTAGGACACGCCAAGACGTGAACGCTTATAGATGGGTAAATGGGCGATAGATTGTCCATTTAGCTCAATTGTTCCGCCGTCTGAAACAACCAACCCAACAACCATATTGAAAGTGGTCGTTTTACCGGCTCCATTGGGACCCAGTAAGCCCACCACTTCTCCGCTTTTTACTTCAAGTGAAACATTTTGAACAACCCAACGACTGCCGTAGCGCTTCTTTAACCCAAGAGCGCGCAAAGTATTAACGACCGCTGAATCAGAACTGCTTTCCGCGACTTCTTTTTTTTCACTGTCGTCTGACAACTGGGTGTCAATTTTTTCTTCAATGCTTGGCACGTTTAGTCCTTTGCCCTTCAATCAGATAGATTGCTAACGCTTGTTGTTGCGGGGAGCGATCACAGTAGTGGCTCGTCCGCCGCTGCTGCCCTGAATAATTGTACGTGAGCGAATTGTATCGTAAACGATTTTATTGCCTTTGGCTCTGTCTTTGATGATGCCGTTTTCTGATCGCTCAACGACCGCTTGACCGGTCAGCGTTACGATTCCGGTTTGTTCTTCGTAAACGATCTGCTCAGCTTGGCCTGAAATCCACTCTTCAACTCCTTTGATTTTCGGATCTCTTTTTTGTCTGAAAGTCGCCAGGTGTCCTGTCAAAGTTCCTTTACGATAGCCACTTGGAGTTTCCTGAAGAATAAGTTTTTGACCTGTCAGGCGCAATGTACCCTGATCCAGTCTGACCGAGCCGGAGTAGGTGGCGGTTTGCTTCAGCTCATCACCAAAAAAATGATTGGCTTGAATCTCGATGGGCTTTTCCCTGTCTTGACTTTCCGCGTGGGCAACAGGGAAAAGCAATGTTAAACAAAGGGCGGCAAGAGTAATAAATTTCATTTCACCCCCTTATTTGGGAAGCAAATTTTTTGAACCGTTTCTGGGTTCAATAATTGTGGTTACCTGATTTTTTAATTCGACTGTGCGAGATAAATTGTCAAAAACCATGCCTGTTCCGTGCGCATGATCGTCACCACTGAAGATATCCACTTCATCATCGGTTTCAAAACGATTGGTATCCGTGTAAACCGTCATGGTCTGTGTCTCAAGACGTGTAGCCGCTGTGTTTCCGCTAGCGGCGCGGGAAGCTACGACATCACCTTCGAATTGAAAAGTTTCGCCAGCATCGACACTTTGCCCCTTAAGCGCTTCAGCGTGTGTAATCGGTTCATTAGGTGAAATCGTAGTGGCCTGAGGCTTGACCATTGTGATGGTGTCGTTTGAATAATGAGCAAACTCTTGCGCTTTTAATCGGGTTTTAGCCACACCCTGTTCATCAAATGAAATAATGGTGGCCTCCGATGCAATAAAGTCCGGAGAATTTTCACTGGGTATGTAGCGCAAATTGCTGAAAGAGGCCTGCATCGCGTACCAGTAGCTGGCCGCAACGAGAATGAGCAGCAAAATAATAGCGATGATTGCAGTCAGTCTTTCTCTCATTTTTTCTCTATCAGTAATGATGTCGAGCATTTAAATCGGGATGTAGAAACATACTCTCGAGCGTATTGTCCCACTTCCCTTGTGTTTTTAAAATAAATTCAGCAAGTTCGCGAACTGCTCCGGCCCCTCCGCGGTGGACGCTTTTAAAGTCAGCCAACTGAGCGATTTCCTCAACCGCATCGCTTGGACAGGCCGCCAATCCCACTTTTTGAATAACCGCATAGTCCGGTAAATCGTCGCCAATGTAGGCGATTTGTTCGGGCAGCAAATGAGTGGCTTCAAGCAATTGCTGCAGTCCCTTGACTTTGTCGCGCTGACCTTGAAGAACATTGGTGATGCCAAGTTCTTGCGTGCGTCGTTTCAGTATTTCAGAGCTTCTTGCTGTTAAGATGGCCACATCTATGTTATTTGCAAGGAGCATCTTAACGCCTAGTCCATCTTTGACATCAAAAGCCTTAAAGAGCTCTCCATCATTGCCAATGTAAATTTTGCCGTCGGTCAACACACCGTCAACGTCACAGATAAGGAGCCGAATTTTTTTTGCTTTTTCAATAACGGTCATAGTACTTTTGCCGACATTAAATCATGAATATGCAACGCGCCTATCAAGTGATTATCACCATCCACTACCAAGAGTTGGTTGCAAAGAGAGCGATCTAAAATGTGCGCAGCTTCCGCAGCCAAGGCTGACTTCGAAATTGTCTTGGGTGATGGAGTCATGACATCGGCGATACAGATGTTGCGGATGTCACCCATGCGTTCAATCAGACGACGCAGGTCACCTTCGGTGAAGATGCCTTTGACCCGGTTATCCCTATCAACGATTGCGGTCATGCCTATTCGCTTCAGCGTGATTTCACGCACGGCATCCAATACTGAAACGGTATCCAAGACACTTGGTACTCTTTCACCGGTACGCATGACATCGCTCACGTGGATGAGTAAGCGGCGCCCGAGCGCTCCACCGGGGTGAGAGCGCGCAAAATCATCGGCCGTAAATCCCTTGGCTTGAAGACAGGCCACAGCCAACGCATCTCCCAAAGCCAAAGTGGCGGTTGTGCTGGTGGTGGGAGCGAGTCCGAGCGGGCAAGCCTCTTGTCTGACGCCAACGTCAAGATGGATGTCTGCATATTTAGCCAAGGTACTGTCCGGTGCGCTAGTCATCGCGATCAAAGGAGTGCCTTCACGTTTAATAACCGGCACGATTGTCAGAAGTTCGCTCGTTGTTCCTGAATTTGAAATAGCAATGAGAACATCATTGCGTGTGATCATGCCAAGATCGCCATGGGCGGCTTCTCCCGCATGCACGAAAAATGACGGTGTGCCGGTTGAGGCTAAGGTGGCGGCTATTTTGCGTCCAATATGGCCGCTTTTGCCTACTCCGGAAACGACAACACGTCCCTTGCAGTTTAAAAGGCATTGCACCGCTTCAAGAAATTTATTGCCCAAACGATCGGCTAAATCTGTGAGGGCTTGCGCCTCACGGCTGAGGACAGCTCGGGCAAGCTGCAATGTGGACTCATTTGTATGAGCATGTTCAATCATTTTTTTTTCCTTTTAATTCTCAATCATAACATCGCACTGCTAAGCGGTTAGTGATTAAGAATTTTCGATAAGAACTGTACCGCGCGTTCACTTTGCGGACGGGTGAAAAATTCCTGAGTGGGAGCGTTTTCAAGAATCTCGCCGTTTTCCATGAATAGAACCCGATCAGCCACTCTTCTCGCAAAGCCCATTTCGTGAGTGACCACTATCATGGTCATGCCGTCTTGAGCCAATTCAACCATGACATCCAACACCTCGTTGATCATTTCAGGATCCAAAGCAGAGGTTGGTTCGTCAAAAAGCATGCAGACAGGATCCATGGCTAATGCGCGCGCAATGGCAACTCGCTGTTGCTGCCCCCCGGAGAGTTGTCCCGGAAATTTTAAGGCTTGATCAGATAGGTGAACTCGCTGCAATAAATCGAGTCCGCGCTGAGTCGCCTCGTCACGGCTTCGAGCTAAAACCTTCATTTGAGCCAATGTTAAGTTATCGATGATCGATAAATGGGGAAAGAGCTCAAAATGTTGGAAGACCATGCCGATGTGTTGGCGCAATTTAGGTAAGTTTGTTTTTGGATTGCCGACATCAATGCCATTAACTACGATTTTGCCTTCTTGGAAAGGTTCCAGGCCATTGACGGTTTTAATCAGAGTGGACTTCCCGGAGCCCGATGGGCCGCAAACTACCACTACTTCGCCTTTTTCAACATTGGCCGTGCAATCTTTGAGTACTTGAAAATTTTCGTTGTACCATTTGCTGACATGTTGAATTTCAATCATTGCCATGATGCCTGGCTCCTATAGGGACTTGACGCTAAAGTCGGGTTTGCGGCCCTGCTCAAAGGCTAAGCACGCTTCTTTGACTTCATCGCTTTGCAAACGTTCAATCACTGCTGCTTGCTCGGCATTGATTGCTTCTCTGATGGCTCGACCTTGATGTTGTCGCATTAAGGCTTTAGTCGCGCGCAGGCTATTGGGGGGTAGCTTTGTGAGTCGGGCGGCACGGGCAAGTGTTTCCTTCAACACATCCTCCTCGGCCATGACGGAGGTGACAATCCCCATCTGCTGAGCTTCGAGAGCGGAAATCGGTTCACTGAGCAGCAATTTTTCGAGCGCTTTTTTGAAGCCCGCCTTTTCACACAAACAGTAGCTCAACCCAAACTCAGGGGTTAATCCCAAAGCAGTGAAAGGTAGGGAAAAGAGACTTTTATCACTGCAATAAACAAGGTCGCTGAAACAGAGGATGGCAACACCGAGTCCGACCGCGGGGCCTTGTACGGCGGCAAGAATGGGTTTGTCAAAAGCGATCATGGATTCAATGAGGGCACTATAGGCTTGCTGGCTGGCATCCGTTCGATGCAGCGTCTCTTGAAGATCGGCGCCTGCACAGAATACGCCTCCCTCGCCGCTTAAAACGACGCAGCGAATGTCTTCATCCTTTTGAGCCTGGTTAAAAAGTTCTACCAAACTTAAACAGGTTGCCGCATCAATCGTGTTGCGTTTGGCTTGACGCGAAAGGCTGATGTGACAAACTCCATTTTGCACGCTGACAGTAAGATCCGACATAGTTCCCCGCTATAAATCCAAAGAAAAGGTTACAAACGCTCCGTCAAGGGTATCGTCCTCGTGCCTAGCAAAACCAAGGGCGCTCATGAGAGCGAACATACCGTCATTGCCTTTTAAGACGTATCCGATTAAGGTTTTTAATTTCATTTGTTTAGCCTGCACGATGAGTTCACGCATCAGCAGCGAGGCCAAACCCCGTCTTTGCCAGTTATCCTCTACAACCACGCCGAACTCCGCCAATGAAGTTCCGGCGATACGTTTAAAGCGAGCGACTCCTCTGATGGATTCCGGCTCCTCAGGATCCACAGCAACAACGGCTACCTCACGGTTGTAGTCGATATTGGTTAACTCAACGATTTTCTCTCTGGCTAAATCGTTTGAGGAGACATGCAACCGTAAATAAGTGGTCTGGGGAGACAGGCGCTTAAGAAACTGTCTGACTGCCTCGTAGTCTTGCGCTTGAACGCTTCTCAAAAAGACAAAACCCCCTTTGATTTCCCGCCAGGAGTGATCCACAAAAGGTTCTGGGGCAATGGTCAAGTGGGAAGCGATTGAGTCTTTGTCCAAAAGATTGGGAGAGATGCCTATATGCGCATCCAAAGCAATGCATCCTCCGTCGTCAACCAACAAAGGATCAATGGTTAAGTCTCGAATCAATGGGAATTCGGTAACCAATTTGGATATTCTCATTAGCACCTGCGCAAGCGCTTCTTTGTTGGCGACAGGCATGCCTCGAAAATCCCCTAAAAAGCGGCTGACTGTCGGTTTCTCGATAAGCGCATAAGCAAGCGGCTCAGTTAAGGGCAAAAGCTCACAAGCCTCATCGCAGTAAATATCACCCATATGTCCGCCGGCGCCAAAACTGATAACAGGACCGAAACGGGAGTCCGTGTGTACGCGAATCTTCACCTCTCGTCCGTTGGGCTTACGGATGTAGCGCTGAACATATAAACCGGTAAGTTCTGCATAAGGCGCTTTTTTATTGACATTGTCAAATATGCTCTGGCAGGCTTTTATTACATCCGCATCGTTATCGATATCAAGGCAGACTCCGCCTACGTTGCTCTTGTGAGTGACCCCTTTTGCAATAGCTTTGATGACAACCGGATAGCCAAGTGTGTGAGCGGCATTGACCGCTTCAATGGGGGACTGTACCCAAATGCCGGAAGCTGTGGTCAAGCCCAGGCAAGCTAAAATTCGCTTTGTTTGGACTTCATCAAGAGAGAAAGTATTTTCTTGTTGACATTTCCCAAGGATGCTACGAATGACTTTTCTGTCAATATGCAAGGGATTGCTTTCTGTTGCAATGGTTGCAGCCAGATAGCGTCGTGATTGAGCATAGCGGGCCATCCAAGAAAAGGCTCGTATGGCTGACTCAGGACTTTTCAGTACGGTAATGGGGTGATCTTTAAGACGCTTTTTCGCTGCAATGGTTTGTGACTCACCGATCCAAACAGTAATAATCGGTTTGTAACTGGAGTCAGTCGCATAAGCGATGGCATCGCATACACGTTCAAGAGGAGCAGCAAAAGTAGGCGCCGTAATAACAACAATCGCGTCAACATTTTCGTCCTTGTTGAGCGCGTCCACGGCTAGTTTAATACGGCGTGGATCGGCATCGGCCCACAAATCAACCGGGTTAGTCATGGGCAAAGGATTGTCAAAAATCTGATGAAGCTTTTCGGTTGTGGCTCTGGTTAGTGTGGCCAGTTTGACGTTACACTCAGAGGCAGAGTCAGCCGCAAGCACACCGAATCCGCTGCCGTTGCTGATGATTCCAACGCGGTTGGTTCTCGGCAAGCGATGTTGGCAGAAAATCTCAATAGCGGAAAGCATTTCCTCAAGTCCATAGACGCGAATCGCTCCAGCTCTTTCTAAAAGAGCATTGAAAACTTCGTCGTCTCCGGCCGGCACTCCCATGCGGGAGGCTAAAAGTTGAGAGGCTTGAAGGTTTTTCCCTCCCCGTAGAACAATCACTGGCTTACGTTTGGAAGCTTCTCGAATGGCCGAGAAGAATTCTCTTGGATGTCGAATGCCTTCAACATGCAGCACAATTACAGAGGTTTCTTTGTCTGTAGCAAGAAAATCAACCACTTCACTCATGGAGACATCAATTTCGTCACCGGTATTGATGAGCGTGGAAAAACCAATGTCTTTAATTCGCTGTGAAGCTAATAGCGATGTTCCAATCACACCTGATTGAGTGGCAAACCCCACATGGCCTACTTGGGGTAATTCCGGCCAATAACTGGCATTGAGCTGATCTGCAGGCCTCATGATTCCTAAACAGTCAGTTCCAATCAGACGCAGTCCTAAATTTTTAGCTTTGTTGACTATGCCGGCTTGCCAGGATGGGTTGGACGTGACAGAGGCATCGCTGGGTGCCAGGGCTACCCAACGTGTTCCTTGTTCGGCAATTTCTTCCAGCGTTTTTTCTATCGCTTTGTGTGGGATAGCCAAAATAGCCAGATCGATTTTGTCATTAATCGCTTTGATGCTGGGATAACACGCAATGTCTCCTAAATAGCGGTATTTAGGATTGACAGGATAGATTTTTCCGTTAAAACCTGCACGAACCAAATTCTGCCAAAGGGCGGTTCCTCTGGAGTCGGCGCGGTCACTGGCGCCTATGACGGCAATGCTTTTGGGAGCGAGAGCTGAGTGGAGTTGGTTGGACGTGTCCATTAGAAATCTTCTGGTCAAAAAATCAATCCCATCATTTTACTCAAAAATGACCTAACTCCCTATTTTTTCGTAAGAAAATATTGGGTTAAGAATGTCCTGCAAATATGGGTTAAAAGGCGAGCTTTGCTAAAATAAAAAGATACGCTGAACGCTTTTAAATCCCGCGTAAATCGAGCAAAAAACATTTTCTGGAGCCCTTATGAAAGTCAATGGCATTCCCACTCGCACAATTTGGTCCGTGGACCATGGTCAAGCGATAGGCATTATTGACCAAACAAAGTTACCTTACGAATTTAAAAAAGAGGTTTTAAGAGATTGGACTGCTGTCAAAGATGCCATTGCAACCATGAAGGTAAGGGGGGCGCCCTTGATTGGAATTGCGGCGGCGTGGGCCATGGTTTTAGCGATTAGAGATAATGCTAAAGATGATTTTATTCACCAAGTGCGAAGTGAATTAATAGCGACTCGACCGACGGCGGTTAACTTGCAATGGGCAGTCGATCATATGGTTAAACGTGTGATTTCTCTGCCCGAAAGAGAACGCTTGCCGGTGGCTTACAAAGAAGCTGAGGCGATGACTCAGGCTAATGTTTTGGAAAATAGAGCTATTGGCACCCACGGAGCGAAGATCATCGCAGAGCTATACGCGAAAAAACGTGAACCGGTGAATATTCTGACTCATTGCAATGCGGGATGGTTGGCGACGGTTGATTATGGTACCGCTTTGTCTGCCGTTTATATTGCATTTGAACAAGGGATACCGCTTCATGTTTGGGTAGATGAAACCAGGCCCCGTGAGCAAGGACTTTTGACCGCTTGGGAGTTGTCTGGAGTCGGCATTCCTCATACTGTGATTGCGGATAACGCAGGTGGTCATTTAATTCAGCACCGAGAAGTTGATGCTGTCATTGTCGGAGCCGATCGAATCACGGCCATAGGTGATGTGGCTAACAAGATAGGGACGTATTTAAAGGCACTGGCCGCTAAAGACATGGAGGTTCCGTTTTATGTGGCAGCTCCCTCTTCGACAATTGATTGGTCTGTTCAAGATGGTAAGCATGGAATTGAAATCGAAAATCGCTCTGGCGATGAATTGAGATTTATTCGGGGAATCGACAAGAAGGGGAAGGTGAGTGAGGTGCAGATTATCCAAGCGCAAACGAATGTTGAAAATCCGGCTTTTGATGTAACACCTGCACGACTGGTTACGGGAATTATCACAGAGCGAGGGGTTTGCGCGCCTGAATTCCTAACCCGACTCTTCCCGGAAGGCGGCCGCCTGCAGACAAGAGGTTAATGATGGAGCCAGGCAACGATATCAGGCAATGCGTCATTGATTGCGCCCGCCAAATGAATGTCTTGGGAATTAATGTCAATAAGAGCGGCAATGTTTCGCTAAGAGGCGAGAGTCAATCAATAAAAGGTTTTTGGATCACGCCAACCGGGATGGATTACGTAGATCTTCTGCCCGAGGATATTGTTTTTATTCCTTTTGATAAAACAGAGCAATGCAAAATTAGAAATAAACGATTGGCTTCAAGCGAATGGAAAATGCATGAGCGTGTCTATGAGAAAAGACCGGATATTGACGCGATTGTGCATACCCACTCAGCCTACGCTACCGCTTTAGCCTGTCAGGAGATGTCGATTCCTGCTTTCCATTACATGGTTGCCGCGGCAGGCGCAGACCGCATTGATTGCGCGCCCTACGCGCTTTTTGGTTCTGAAGTCTTGGCTAATGAAGCGGCCAAGGCGCTGGAAAAGACCAATGCTTGTTTGTTGTCGCACCATGGTGTTTTAGCGCTAGGCGGTAGTTTGAAAGAAGCGCTGAAATTAGCTCATGAAGTTGAAAATTTGGCTCATATGTACGTGTTGACTCGTATGTTGGGAGAGCCGAAAATATTGTCAGAAAATCAAATGAAAGCAGTATTGGAGCAATTTAAAACGTATGGACAGCAACGATAAAAATCCTCTTCCGCGTTGGCTTAAACCTGACGGTTCACCTGTGTCATGCACAGAGAAAGTAATGGTGCTCAATGAAAATTACGAAGAGCTTCGCGCGATGATAAGAGACGCATTGGAAGATGCGCTTGTTTTAGGTTGCTCGGAAAAACAGGTTAGAGCAGCCTTTCATACTCTTATTGACAGCATTGAAACTGATATAAAAGAAAACCAACATCTACCTTAATGTTTTTGTTGTGTTTTGCTTAACAGTAACCACAGAGCAATGAGCGCGCACAAAAGCGCGGTTGCATAAAAGCTTTCAAAATACTGATTGAAAGCGTTGTGAATAGCTCCAAAAATAAGCGGCAGAAAAATAGCGCCGGCGAACGTGAAAAATAAAGTGCCTCCGGTGGCTACACCCGCTTTGCCCTCAGGAGCGATTCGCGCGACGTGAGCAAGGTAAACACCATTCCAGCCGATGGCTGAACCTCCTAAACAGAAGCAAACGAGCAGCAATAAAAATGTTGCCGTTTCGGGTGTGAAGAAGCCGACAATCACTAACATGGCGGCCATAAGGAATCCTAAAATGGATAGAGTCAACCGAGGTGAATGGATTCGGTCTGCAAAAACACCCCAAAAAAGACGTCCGCACATGCCGCCGATGCTCGCGGCGCTCAAGGCCATGCCGGCTAAAACGATCGGAATGGAAATGTCTTCGACCATGAAAGCGACCAAGTAGCTAAAAACGCACATTTGAGTGCCGTTATAGACGAAAGACACAATGCACATTCTGCGTAGTCCCGCTTGTGTGGTCACCAGTCGCAGGGCGTTGAGGACGGTGTGGATGCTAAAGCGTGATTCTGGATCGTTGTGGTCATCGAGTTGATTGCGATGATAAAGCACAAGAAGGGCGACACATAGAGCTAATATCGCCATGGCGTGGGGCCCCGCTTGCCAATTGTCTGCCCACAGTGCCACGCTGGGCACGATGAAGCCAGCTAGAGCGCTGCCCAATGGGACGGCTGTCTGTTTAAGCGAGAACACAAAGCCCATTTTTTCTTTAGGAACCGTGTGAGCAAGAATATCGCTTGAGGCGGGTGTGATAGGGCCGTAGCTTAGGCCAAGTAAAAGGCCGCCGAAACAAATAAACCCAAAATTGCCAACGGAGCTCAACATCAAACCGATAGCGGCAATAATCAGACAAGCTTGAGAGACATGAATGCCGCCATAGCGGGTTACCATCGTGCCGCCCGCTACAGCGGCAAAAGCCGCGCCAATATAGATAAAACAAACGTACGTGCCAATGAAAGAGCTTGGCATTCCGATCGCAGAGGCAACCAGTGGCGCAATGGCCGATAAAGTCACGGTGCTCGCAGTGGCTAAGGACTGTATGGACATCGTGGAAAGAAGCGCTAAACGAACAACGGACATGGAAAACCTCTTTGTAAATACTTTTAGCATTGTAGAAGAATTGGGCAGGCGAGGAGACTAAACTGAGAGAACGAAAAGGTTGAATCAGTCTACAATCAAAACGTAGTGAGGAGTTAACCCATGCAAATTTTAAAAACGACAAAATATTGTGTTTTGGCTGCAATGGCGGCGATGCTAACCGCTTGTGCGCACCCTGACTTGATCAAACCCGGGACATCCGAAAATGTAGTCATTTCGGAATTGGGGGCTCCTGATTCCAAAATGACTCTTCCAGATGGTGGATCCATTTTGGTTTATTCCATGCAACCCTTTGGTAAAGAAGTGTATTGGATGCGTTTTGATAAAGACGGTCAGTTTTTGGTTAAAGAAAAAGCCATGAATGAGGATCACTTTAAATTGGTGATTCCGGGTAAACACACCAAAGCCGATGTCTATCAAATGTTTGGTCATTGCGCGCAGGAGTATGAGTTCAGGTTACAAGACCAAACGGCTTTCATGTACCGCTTTGATGACGTCGCCAATATGCCGATGGCTTTTTGGGTGCAATTTGATTTAAAGGGAGTGGTCACGGAAACCGCTGTCACGCAAGACCCGTGGGATCGTGACAATGATTGGCTGATTGGACTTTAAGGGTAATAAAAAAGGAGCTTCAGAAAAAATTGAAGCTCCTTTTGCCCATTAGGAGAGGACTATTCCTTTACCGCTTGAGGATTGCGCAAGCGAATATGCAATTCTCGAAGTTGCTTTTCATCAACCGGCGCCGGAGCGTTAGTCAACAAGCACTGAGCGCGTTGCGTCTTCGGGAAGGCGATGACGTCACGGATGGACGGGGCCCCCGCCATGATCGTAACGATGCGGTCCAAACCAAAAGCGATACCACCATGAGGAGGCGCGCCGTATTGCAAGTTATCAAGCAAGAAGCCAAACTTGGCGCGGGCCTCTTCCGGGCCGATATTTAAAGCGGCAAACACCTTGCTTTGGATGTCCGCGCGGTGAATACGGATGGAGCCGCCACCGATTTCCCAGCCGTTGAGTACCATGTCGTAGGCTTGCGCAAGACACTTGCCAGGATCGGTGCTTAAAAGGTCAACGTGATCCGGATGGGGCATTGTGAAGGGATGGTGGCAAGCAACCCAGCGATGTTCTTCGTCATCGTACTCAAACATCGGGAAGTCAACCACCCATAAAGCTTTCCAGCCTTCTTCGTAAAGTCCATTGGCCTTGCCAAATTCACTGTGGCCGATCTTTAAGCGCAAAGCACCCAAAGAGTCATAGACGATCTTGGCACGATCGGCGCCGAAGAAGATAACGTCGCCATTTTGAGCACCTGTCACTTCAAGGATGTGAGCCAAAAGCTCATCGGAGAGGTTCTTCACGATCGGGCTTTGCAAGCCTTCGCGGCCCTTCTCTTTTTCGTTGACCTTGATGTAGGCCAAGCCCTTGGCGCCGTAGATCTTAACGAATTCTGTATAAGCATCGATTTCAGAACGAGGCATGCTGGCAGCATGAGGCACGTTCATCGCGACCACTTTGCCGTCAGGCAATTCAGTGGCAGAGCGGAACACTTTGAATTCGGAGCTCTTGGCTTGTTCGGTAATTTCGCGAAGCTCAATACCCTTGATGCGAAGGTCCGGTTTATCAGAGCCGAAACGGGTCATCGCTTCATGCCAAGACATCACCGGATACGGATCCGGCAAGTCAACATTGATCGTTTCCTTGAAGACATCGCGGATCATGTTTTCCATGATGTCGCGGATTTCCTGTTGCGTGAGGAAAGATGTTTCAATATCAACTTGGGTGAATTCCGGTTGACGGTCAGCACGCAAGTCTTCATCACGGAAACACTTCACAATTTGATAATAGCGATCAAAGCCTGCAACCATTAACAATTGTTTAAACAACTGCGGAGATTGCGGCAAAGCGTAGAAGTGACCGTCGTGGACACGGCTTGGAACCAAGTAATCACGAGCGCCTTCCGGTGTGCTGCGAGTCAGCATCGGTGTTTCAATGTCGATGAAGCCTTGCTTATCCAAGTGATTGCGGATGGCTAAAGCCACCTTGTAGCGCAATTTCAAATTGCGTTGCATTTGCAGGCGGCGCAAATCCAACACGCGGTAAGTCAATCGCGTTGTTTCAGAAAGATTTTCGTCATCCAAATGGAAGGGAGGCGTTTCAGACTTATTGAGAATGGTCAATTCTCGGCAGAGGACTTCAACCCCACCAGAAATCAAATCAGGATTGCGAGTGCCTTCTGGGCGGGCACGCACAAGTCCGACCACTTTCAAGCAATATTCGTTACGAACAGCGTCAGCGGTTTTGAAAACTTCCGGATTGTCCGGATCGCAAACGATTTGCAACAAACCTTCTCTGTCGCGCAAATCAATAAAAATAACCCCGCCATGGTCGCGGCGACGGTGAGCCCAACCATACAGGGTCACTGTTTGACCAATGAATTTCTCGTTAATGAGACCGGTATATTCGGTACGCATAAATGCTCCCAATATATGAAGGGAAGGATTTCCCAAATAATCAACCGAAGTATTCTAATATGAAAGCCTTTGATTTTGTGAGTTTGAAGTTAAAAACAGCCGGTTGAACCGTTTCAGTTCAACCGACTGTTGTCCCCTCTGATCAGTATTAGTCCTCTTCTTCCTTGCGTTGGTACTTGCTTGCCAGTTCGGCTTGCACAGAGGCCGGCACCGGCTCATAGGCTAAAAGTTCAATCGAGTAACTTCCGGCCCCCTGCGTTAACGCATTGAGTCGGTTGGCATAACCATCTAAGCCTGTTAAAGGAACCCGGCCGGTGATAAGCATCATGCCGCCGGTTAAGTTTTCTGTGCCGCTGACTTGACCGCGACGGCTGGCAAGGTCTCCGGTGATATCGCCCATGCAACTGTCAGGAGCCTCAATTTCGATTCTCACAATCGGCTCAAGCAACGTTGGTTTGGCATTTGCCAACGCATCTAGCATGGCTTTGCGTCCGGCAGCGACGAATGCCACTTCCTTACTGTCAACGGGATGGTATTTACCGTCGTATACCGTCACACGGATATCGTGGATGGGGTAGCCGGCGACGTAACCTGAATCAAGCACTTCCTGCACGCCTTTTTCAACCGCGGGAATGAAGTTATAGGGAATTGCGCCGCCTTTGACTTGGTCGACAAACTTAAAGCCAGCTCCGCGCGGGAGCGGTTCAACTCTAAGGAACACTTCACCGAATTGACCGGCCCCGCCCGTTTGCTTCTTATGACGAGCATGGCCTTCAGCCGGAGCGGCGATCGTTTCACGGTAGGGAACACGCGGCGTGCGGGTTTGAATATCCAGTTTAAATTGCGAAGCCATGCGTTTTAGAACAATACGTAGGTGTTGTTCACTTAGGCCGCGCAAAACCGTTTCATTCATGACCACATCGTGTTCAACCGCAAGTGTCGGGTCTTCGCTGACCATCTTGTCAATCACTTCGGACATGCGGCTTTCATCGCCGCGTTTGGCCGGGCTGACCGCAAGGCCGAACATCGGTTTGGGGAAGTTCAGTTTCTTCATGTAAATGCCGCCTTCGATGGCGCTGTCATGAAGAATGCTGCCGTAAACAATATCGTCAACTTTGGCTACGGCGCCGATATAGCCCGGGTTCATTTCGTCAACTTCCAAACCTTCCTTACCTTGCAGCATGATCGGACGGCTGATTTTGAACGCTTTTTTCCCGTCATCCACGTACAGCGTGGAGTCTTTGGTAATGCGCCCTTGGTGTAAACGGAATAAACCGATCTTACCAATGTAGGGATCGTTGACCACTTTAAACACATGAGCCAAAACGGGGCGATTGGCATCCGGGAACGTCATGTATTCGGAACCGTCGGCTTTGTAGAAAAGCGGAGCGTTGGCTTCGGTTGGATTCGGCAGATGACGGACAAAGACTTTGATGAGGTCACGCATGCCGATTAAATTCTTCGCGGAAGTGAAGCAAACCGGAATGATATGGCCTAAGCGAAGCGCTTTTGTCAAAGGCGCGTGAAGACTCTTAGGATCAACGGCACCTTCTTCGAGGTAGCGTTCCATTGTTTCGTCATCCATTTCCACCACGCGTTCAATAAATGCTTGGTGCACACGCTCCACAGAGGCGAAATTGGCTTCGCCTTTGTCGTTGTCAAAGCAATCGATGACGTGAGAGCAGTCTTTATTGGGTAAATTAAGCGGCAATACCTCGTTGCCGAAGGCTTCACGTAAATCAAGGACCAATTTGGCTAGATCCACGTCTGGTTGATCAATTTTGTTGACCACAATCATGCGGCAAAGGTTGCGTTCTTTAGCCCAATCCATCATGCGGCGGGTCATCAGTTCAATACCTTTAGTGGCGTCCACGACAACGCAAACAGTTTTGACGGCGTCTAAGGCGCCCAAAGCTTGACCCACGCAATCCGGATACCCCGGGGTGTCAAGCAAGAAAATGCGGACAGGGGTGCCGTCATCTTTTTGAGCATTCAGGTGAGCCACGGTTGTGCGCAGAGAATGTTTGACTTCTTTTTCCATAGCATCGAAGTCTCCCACGGTGTTGCCTTTTTCAACCGTTCCAACTTCTTTAATAACACCATTGCGGTAAAGCAGAGCTTCCATCAACGTTGTTTTTCCAGTGGAACCATGGCCCACCAAAGCTACAGTACGAATATTTTCAACTGGGTATTGACTCATAACGATCCCCTTTAACAACTAAATAGAATAAAAAGTCAACAGTTCTATTTTGCGCTTTTTATTTTGGGATCGTTAAAAGAAAGAGAAGGGATTTGACGAAAATCGCGAAATTTCTCCGCATTATCGAGAAAAAGGACCAAATTTAAGAGCGATTAAGGGATTTCCCTGTGATCGAGTTGGCGCAATTGGTAGCCCACACCTCGAACGCTCTCAATGCATAAATCGTTGCAGCCCGATTGTTGTAGCTTATGTCGGATGCTTGAGATGTGTACATCTATCGCACGGTCATATTGGCCTTTGGGGCGACCCAACACCTTAGGATAGATATTGTCCTTGCTGACGGGTTCATTTAAATGATCGATGAGGAGTTCTAAGAGCGAAAATTCAGTTCCAGTCAGGGTAAGTTCACTATTGTGGATGAGAATAAGGCCATTTTGCCTATCAATGCAAAGTGAACCGATCATGATTGGGCTCATGGACTGTAATTTCGCATTTTGGCGCAGCTCAATGGTTACTTTGATCGCTTCAAGAATCGAAACCAAGGGAGCGGGCAACGACAAAATTTGTTCCTCAGGTAAAGGAATGCGAGTTTTAATGTCTGGTGAGACACTCTTTCTAACTAAAGCTAAAACGTTTAATTCAGGTTGTAGCGTCAACAAATATTCAAGAAAGCGAATATCAGTCTCGTCCTCAATATCAATGACAACCACTTCAAATTCACTATTTTGACAGCAGGTTAATGCATCTTTTTGGGAATAGGCTGCCTGGACTTTATAGTTGCAAAAAACTAAAAAGTCAGCGATCAGTGCTTCAAATACTTCGTCGTGAAGGGCTAAAAGAAGGCTCTGCTGCATTCAAATAATTCATCTTTTTTCAACGAGGCTGTAATAATAATGATATTTGGTAATCGTGTTACAGCCAAGTGCGATTTGCCATTAAGACTAATAGCTTAACTAGAGGAAGTCATTGAAAAAAGTTACTTCGTCAAAGGAATTGTTACATATTTTTATGGCACAATTTAAATTAAAGTAAAAAGGGGATGCCTGTGAAAAAACGGTTGGTTTTGATCACTACGATTGTGTCATTGATCACTTTGAGCGGTTGCGCAGTTTCTCCTGTACAGCTGACCGATAAGCAAAGTGAACTCATCGCTGAAACTTGGAGTTATGGAGAGGGGACGCCTCAGGCAAAGTCATTGCGTCTGTCTCCCGATCTGTGGTGGGCGGCTTGGAACGATCAATCACTTAGTTTTTTAGTCAATGCCGCATTGAAGAACAACACCGATATTGCTCAGGCTCAGGCGAATCTGCGCTCGGCTTTGGCAACACTAACCTCTGCCACTTCCCAGTTATTCCCCACAGCCACCTTGAGTGGAGATGGATCACGAAATCGAAGAGACCATTCATCAACGGATAGCTTCTCAGCAAATGCATCTACGGCTTGGTCATTCAGTTTTGGCGGTCGAGATGTTTCTTCTAGAAGAGCGGCTCAAGCTTCCGCTCACGCCTCAGAGTTAAGCCTAGAAGACACAAAAAGTGCGATGACTAGTGAGGTCGCGCTCACGTATGTGAATTTGAGGTTGGCTCAGATTCGCTTAGATATCGCTAAACAAAGCGTTAAATCTTACGAAGAAGCTAAGAATTTAACGCAATGGCGCTACCAGGCGGGGTTGGTATCGGCCACCGACTACGAACAGGCAAAAGCTCAATTTGAAAATGCAAAAGCCAGCATTGCCACCAATATGCACAATATTTTGCTCTATGAAACAGCGCTTTCAAGACTAACGGTACTGCCGCTTGAAACGATCCAAAAATTACCAAGCGGTTCCATCCCGACACCGCCCTCAAACATTGCCGTTTCCATTCCCGCGGATGTGATTTCTTTACGTCCCGATATTTTGGCTGCGCAGGAAACGGTTAGAGCGGCTATGGAAAATGTGAGAGTGGCACAAGCGGATTATTTCCCGACACTATCTTTAAGTGGCTCTATAGGCACCGCGGCGGCGACTGTTGGCGCATTGGGCGCCAGTGGAACGGGAATTGGAGCGTTGGTTGGCGCTTTGTCCATGCCGTTTTTAAATTGGGGGGATGTCGTTGCGGGAACTGAAACTCAAAAGGCTAATTTAGACCGGGCTCAGGCGCAATACACTCAAACGCTTGTCGAAGCATTGGAAGAGACTGAAAACGCTCTTTCTGGAATCAGATCAAGCGCGGCAAAGAAAATGTCTTTAAAGACGGCAACCGAGAGTTCTCAATTGGCCGCTCAATTGGCTTTGCAGCAGTATTCGAGCGGGTTAGAAGATTATCAAACGGTTTTGACGACACAACGATCATGGTTGACGGCTCAAGATAATGAAGCCAGTAACCAAGCTGATTGGGCTATCGCTCACATTGATTTATATCGGGCTTTAGGGGGTGGCTGGGTCCCTGAAGAACAGAAAAATGAGGAAAAGTGATGAGTACGGATAAAGAAAAGATTAAGTCCTTATTAGGCGGTAGTGATGAGAAAGGACGCTCGAAGAGAAAAACTTGGGCATTGGGCGCGGCCTGTGTGGCAGTCGTAGCGGCAGTGTCATGGTGGATGGGTAGTAAAGACGCGGGCCCACGCTACCTCACAGAAGCGGTCACACAAGGCGTGTTGCAAGTTGAAGTGACGGCAAACGGGACATTGGAAGCCGAGCAGAAAGTGACGATTGGTTCCGAGCTTTCAGGGATTGTTGAGAATGTTTTGGTTGATGTGAATGATCCGATTAAGCACGGCCAAATTTTAATTGAGTTGGATACGGCGAAATTAAAGGCCTCGGTGGAAAAGGCAAAAGCGGCCTTAGCGAGTGCGCAAGCGGCGCAAAAAGAAGCTGAGGCCACATTAAATGAGGCTAACGCAAAATATAAAAGACTTTTAAATGTGAGAAAACTCTCAGGAGGCAAAACGCCTGCACAAACAGAGTTAGATGAACAGGCCGCGGTTGTCGCCCGGGCGCAGGCCTCATTAGACACCGCCGGCGCTCAAATTCAGACGGCTCAAGCTGAACTGGAAACCGCGCAGACCGATTTGACAAAAGCCTACATTTCTTCGCCGATTGACGGAGTGGTATTGGCTCGATCAGTAGAACCGGGATACGCGGTGGCGGCCTCTCTTCAAGCGGTTGAATTGTTGACTTTGGCAAGTGACTTAAAAACGTTGGAACTAGAAATTGATGTGGATGAAGCCGATGTCAGCGTTGTTAAGCCGGGACAAAAGGCGACCTTCACGGTAAGCGCTTATCCCAATAAGAACTTTCCCGCCACGTTAACGAAGGTTGCTTACGGTCCGACAGAGTCAGAAACTAATGTGGTGACCTATACCGCCTATCTGAAGGTAAGCAATGATGATTTGCTGCTGCGCCCTGGGATGACCGCCACGGCGAGGATTGTCACCGAGCAGCGTGAAAATGCTTTGTTAGTTCCCAACACGGCGCTGCGCTTCGCTCCGAGTGTTTCTCAAAGTTCCAGCGCGGTCAATAGCCTCATGATGGGTCCGCCCCGCTCCTCCAATAAAGTTTCTAAGGAAGTGGGCGGAGTGACAACACAACGGAAAAATACCGTGTGGGTTTTGCGAAACGGCAGCGCCCAGGCCGTGGACATTATCACGGGGGCTTCGGACGGAACGAGAACCGAGGTGGTTTCAGGAGACCTCAAAAACGGTGACCTAGTCATCACCAGTCAGCTTCGCTCAAGCTAAAAAGGAGTTGCCATGTCGCAGAAGGTTCCTTTAGTTGAACTTATTGACATTCATAAACGCTATGGTAGCGGTGAGGCGGCTTTTTTTGCCTTGCAAGGCATCAATTTTGTTATCGAAGAAGGCGATTTTGTGGCGGTGATGGGGCCTTCCGGGTCCGGCAAATCAACTTGTATGAATATTGTTGGCGCGCTGGATACCCCCACTTCTGGACAGTACTTATTCAAAGGGGCGCCTGTTGAAAAAATGACCCATGACGAAAGAGCGCTTTTGCGCCGAAAGTATCTGGGTTTTGTTTTTCAAGGATTTAATCTCCTGGCGCGAACAACGGCGCTTGAGAATGTTGAATTGCCACTTCTATATCGAGGCGTGGCTCGGGAAGAGCGTCATAAACTGGCTCGCCAGGCATTGGATCGTGTGGGACTTTTACCGTGGGAACACCATACGCCGGCTGAATTATCGGGAGGACAGCAACAACGTGTCGCTATCGCCAGAGCCATTGTCAGCAAACCGTTGTTGTTATTGGCCGACGAACCAACAGGAAGCTTGGACACAAAAAGAAGCATAGAGATTATGGAGTTGCTGAAGGATCTCAATGAGCACGATGGCATCACCGTTTCATTGGTGACCCATGAACCGGAAATGGCTACGTTTGCCAAGCGCATTGTGCATTTCCGAGATGGTCGTATTGAAAGTGATCAAGGAATTTAGTTATGTGGGGTAACGCGTTCATACTGGCTTTAAGACAAATTTGGCGCAATCCCATGCGGTCGTTATTGACTGTATTGGGGATTGTGATCGGTGTGGCTGCGGTTATCACCATGGTAACGGTGGGTAACGGAGCGACTCAAGCGGTCAGAGAACAGATTGAAAGCCTGGGCAGTAATCAATTAATGATCAGGCCGGGGCAAAGAATGGGGCCGGGGGGCGCGGCGGGAGCCCCATCGTTCAAACTAGAGGACATTGATGCGATCGCCAATCAAATCGCGGGTGTGAAAGCAGTCGCTCCTCAGCGCCAACAATCCATGACGGTTGTGGCTCAGGGACGCAATTGGAGTACTCAAGTTATTGGAAGTTCCAATCAGTACTTTATTCTGGATAACAGGCAAGTTAGACAAGGTCGATATTTTGAGCCGCAAGAAGAGCAGTCCGGGGCGGCGGTGTGCATTATCGGCACCACCATTGAAAAAGAAATTTTTGGTTCCTCTAACGCTGTAGGCCAAATGCTTAGAACCGGTCAGTTTTCTTGCCGTGTGGTGGGAGTGCTCGAAAGTAAAGGACAGGCGGCTATCGGCGGAGACCAAGATGATTTGGTGGTGATGCCGATACAAACCTTCCAGCGTAGAGTCTCTGGCAATACCCGTGTGTCAGCTATCTTGGTGTCGGTGGATTCACAGATTGACCGCGCGATGGTTACCGAGAGCATTCGTTTGTTAATGCGAGAAAGACGCTCTTTGTCTGACGCGGATGATGACAATTTCATGATTTTGGATACTGAAGAAATCGCCAGACGAGTTTCCAGTACAACTGAAATAATGACCATGTTGTTGGGAGCGGTGGCGGCGGTCAGTCTCGTCGTCGGCGGAATCGGAATTATGAACATCATGTTGGTGAGTGTGACGGAAAGAACTCGTGAAATTGGTGTTCGATTAGCGATTGGCGCTTTGGAACGTGAAGTCTTAATGCAGTTTTTGATTGAAGCTATTGTGTTGGGAGCGATGGGTGGCGTTCTGGGCGTTGTTATCGCATTTATTGGTTCGTTTGCGTTGGCAACGACGATGGGGGTGCCCTTCATTTTTGACCCGACTATTAATATGATTGCGTTCTTATTTGCTGCGCTCACGGGAGTCATTTTCGGTTACTTCCCCGCGCGACGCGCGGCACAATTAGATCCAATTGAAGCGGTAAGGCACGAATGATGCGTCGTTTATTTTTGTTTTTAAGTCTGACTTTTCTGACTCTAAGCTGTCAGGCTCAGTCTTGGCCGGAATGTTTAAACATCACCTATGTCAAAGCGCCTTTTAATATTCAAAACATGGTGATGAAAGAAAGGGCGCTTTTGGAAAAAGAATTTGAAAAAGAAGGATTGAAAATAAATTGGATTCCCATCAAGGCTGGGATCAACCAAGTTCGCGGCATGGCCGCCGGTGAAATTGACATGGTGGCGGCCATGAATACTTCCACCTTATTAATCGCTAATGCGAATGGAAACAAAATCGTGATTGCTGGAGGTGTCGCTCACCCTGATGACACGTTTGCCATAATGGCAAAGCCCGAGATAAAAAGTGTTAAGGATTTAAAAAATAAGCAAATTGTGGGCCCCAAGGGAACGGTGTTACATCATTTGTTGAGTGCCGCATTGCAACACGAAGGGATGACAATGAGTGATGTGAATTGGGTGTCGATGAATTTACCGGCTAGCCTAACCACATTGTTAGGGGGACGGGCGGATGCCGCGTTGTTGGCGGCCGGCGGTGTTTTGAGCGCACAGAAAGCGGGTTTTCATAAAGTGACAAGCGCGAAGGGGCTGATACAAACGAATTTAGTGTTGGCGGCCAGAGCGGATTTTGCCCAACGTTATCCAGAAATCGTTAAGCGAGTGGCAAAAGTCAATCGACAAGCGCTTCAGTGGGCGCTTCAAAACAAGCAAGACGCCATCGCTATTGGAGCGAAAGAACATCAAATTTCGGAGCAAGAGGCTGAGATCTTGTTTGACTGGTCTCACTTTTATAGCGATATCACTGAAGCGGATCTTCAAGCATTGCAAGCAAGTGAGAAGTTTTTACTTGCTCAGAAAATGATTAAACAACCCGTGGATATTCCATCCTTGCTTCTGAAATAAAAAGAGGGGCCGCGGAGCCCCTCAGGCGGATGCGAAGATCTTTAATTTTCGCGGGTGGTTGCAATCAAGCCTCGACGAGCAGCCCAGGTCCACGGAGTCTTTAGCCATTCCATGATGGTACCCTTTTGCTCTTCATTGATGAGCTTCATTTCCAACGCTTTTTCCACAATCTTTTTGAACTCGATCATGCGATAGGCTTTAACGCCGGTTTCGGTAAAGAGTTCAGTCGTTTCAGTCATGTCGAAATTGGTGATGCTGACGCAATCGGTAACGATGGCGCCCTCTTCACGAAGGGTCTTAATAGCATCCAGGCATGACAAACCCGTAGAAATATGGTCTTCAATGATGAGAACTTTTTTACCCTTGACGCTGCCGCCTTCAATACGGTCCAAGTCACCATAAGTCTTGGCGCGTTGGCGCACGTAAATGGTCGGCACGTTCAGGCGGTAAGCAAGCGCGGCGCTGTGGGTCAGGCCGCCCGCTTCCACACCGGCGATCACGTCGTACTCCAATCCCCACTTGTCAATTAGCGAAGCCATTGTTTCAATGACATCGTGCCAGGCATCAGGATGCGTGATCAATTTACGGTTATCAACGTAAATCGGGGTTACAAGGCCAGACTTCAGGCGAAGCGGCTCGTCTGTTAGAAAAGCCACGGCATTCAATGAGAGCAGATTCTCAATCAAAATGTTTTCAGCAAGTTTAGACGGCATTTATTGTTCTCCTCTCATTATTTCTTAATCGGCAGGGGTTCGTACGGTTCGAGACCCAAAGCCATGCGACCGTTGCGGGTAGCGATTTCAACCAAATCTTCGAAGTGATCGTAGCGGCAGCCGGTGGCCATCAACGTCAGTTCATGCCACATATCGCCACCGCTCCACGGAACCATCGCGTCTGCGACATTGTCCACGCCGATGGCAACACGCACGCCGGCAGGAACCAATTCATCAACAGGTGTCATAGAGTTGTGCATCGGGCCAATCGCTTCTGTGCGAGGTGTATCGATCCATGCGGTCGGACAGGCAATCATCATGACGCCGGCGTCACGCATTAACTGATAGAGACGGTCACGGTACTTCTTGGAGTGAGCGGCGATGGAGATGCCGTGCACGCCGACCACACGGCCTTGCAAACCGAACTCAATCGTTTTCATGCACATCTGTTCCGTTTCGTATTCCACGGCTTGATTGAATTGGTCAACGTGAGCGTGGACCATCTTGCCCTTTTCTTTGGCAGTACCCATGATGATGTTCCAAGCTTCATCGGCTTTGCCGAAGTCGCGTTCGTCACGTTTGGGCAGTGCGCCGATGATGTCAACTAAGTCGGCACCGATATCAAACCATTTGCGAGCTTCTGGATCTATCACGCCTTTTAAGGTTTGGTTGGCAAATTTGACAGTCAGCTGATCTTTATAGTGTTCGCGAGCCTTGATGCCAGCGATAATGGCGCGGTCTTCACTTTGCGGGTCGATGTCAACAAAGGTACACAATGCCGTGACACCTTGGCTGATCATCAACTCAAACATCGTGCTGAAACGAGCGTAGAAGTCTTCCACCGTTGATTCTCTCTTAAGGCGGTCCAGAGCGTCCCACTTTTGTTGCAAGGTACAAGTGCGACGCATTTCCATAATTTCGGGACTCAGCGTAAAGGAGCGGTCGGCGTGGGCGTGGGTGTTGACCCAACCGCCGTTGGCTTTGATCATCGGCTCAAGCATGGCACGGACAGTATTCGGAATTACGGTCATTGCTCTTCTCTCTATAGCAGTTCAAACAAACAGATCTAAAAAAACGGCAACCCTTTAAAAAAGGATTGCCGTTTGGAAAACACTTTCCCCTCGAGCCCAATGTGCGGCTCGACCGATTCGGTTTCGGAAATGCGAGGGGAGAAAAATCATTTGCACACTCCACCCTGACGGGTAAATACACAATTAACCCGCCATCTTACTCCAAAGCACAAATAAAAATCCAGCACGAATAGAAAGATTTTTTGTTGTGTTTGTGAAGTTTTTGAAAAACAACAAGATACGCTAGAAAAGAGTATACGCCAGAAGCTAACTAAATTTTGAGTTGAAATTGGGAGTAGCAAAAAGGCTTGCGCACAATAATACGCAAGCCTTCTAAACAGATCAGAGCAACCTCAACTTAGAACGGAATATCTTCGTCTAAATTATCCAAGCCATTTACAGGAGCCGGAACGGGTTCAGTCTGACGTGGTTGCTGATAGGTAGAGGCCGGGGCGTGTTCCGTATGAACGGGAGCGGGGCGACGCGGGGCCGATTCAAAACCGCTGGCTCCAGAACCTTCGTTGCGTTCGCGGTTGCCAAGCATTTGCATCGTTTCAGCGATGATTTCCGTTGAATAACGATCTTGTCCATCCGGACCTTGCCATTTGCGGGTGCGCAAGCGGCCTTCAATGTAGACGGGGCGGCCTTTACGGAGGTATTCAGCAGCAATTTCGGCTTGGCGGCCGAAAAAGACAACGCGATGCCATTCTGTTTCTTCTTGAGGTTGTCCGTTGGAATCTTTGTAACGGCGAGACGTTGCAACCGTAATCGTTGTGATGGCGGTGCCGCCTTCAGCGGTGTAACGCGTATCAGGATCGCGACCCAAATTACCAATAATGATGACTTTATTTACCGAAGCCATATTCTTTCACTTCCAAAAAATAATACAGATGCCAGTTAGCCTGACACCAATAAACAAATAACACACCCAAAGGCTTCAAAGTGAGGGGAACTCACCCGTTCGCATTCGAGACGTTTGGTGAGCATATTATTCAACAAATACGCCAAGCGCTAATTGTGT
>DVMY01000104.1 GCA_018714755.1 Candidatus Aphodousia faecigallinarum
ATGTCACCTGCACAAATGTTGAAACAGGCAAGCCTGAGTATCTGCAACTCACAGATATGGATAAGGAAATTGACGGGCTAAGAGCCTCTGCCTCTTTGCCCTATGTTTCTCAAATGGTTGAGTTTCGAGGCATGAAATTACTCGATGGAGGCTGTTCTGACCGTATCCCGCTCAGAGCGTTTGAACGCTTAGGTTTCGACCGAAACATTGTGATTTCCACTCAACCGCGAGAACATAAAGTCAAAGATCGCGACGCGTATTTGGCAAAGCTCTTTTACCGAAAGTATCCGCGTTTCTGTGAAACATTTGCCTGTTCTCCCGAGCAATATGAGCAAACACAAAGATACATTGACCTCGCGGTTGAAAACCAAACCGCATTTATTATCAGACCACAAGTCTCTCTTAGCATCGGTCGTCTCACTCACGACCCCAACGATGTCCAAAAGGGCTACGAGGCGGGACAACGTGAGGCGAGCGCCCTCATCCCCGTACTAAAAGACTGGATTAAAAATACCCTCTAGTTCGCGAGCCACTTTTTAAAGGCTTTGCTGCCGCCCGCAGAAAGCTGCGGCTGCGTTTGACGGACTTTCTCGGGCTGAATTAAGAATTCTTTTAAAAGGCCCCCTCGGAACACGTGGATAGAAAAATCTTTTTCATTTTTATAACGTGTGAGAAGCTTTTCGAAATTATTTTTTTGAACGCGAATGCAATCGATAGCGACCAGTTCATCATCGACGCATAAACCGGCTTTTTCGGCCGCTCCGTTTTCATCTAATTGAGTAACCTTTAGGCTGAGATCGCCTTTAATTTGCGCTTGCAATATCGAGCGAGCCATCGGGAACGCTTTTTCTTTCAGAGTCACCCCGAATACTTTTAAAAGCGTCTTGTAATCAGGTTCTTCACAGCCATAAACCCAACGATCCATTTCTTCGGTCAAATCAACACCGGTGGCATCCAAAATAAGTTCGGGCATCACTTCTTCATCGAGCCCGGCATAGTCCATGCCGACATCCTTATATTGCTTCCAAGCTAAACGCAACACGTCATCGAGCGCGCGCTCGCCCTTCGTCTTTTTGCGGATTTGAGCGTCCAACGCCAAAGCGATTAGTGCTCCTTTGTCGTAATAGCTTGTCACTGAACGGCTACGATTAGTGCGAACCTTGTAATATTTAATCCAGGCATCAAAAGAGGAGTCAGCCAAACTCTGCCGGCTTTTAGCACTGCCGCTTAGATGCCGCGCAAATGTTTGAGCCAGTATCTTTAAATAATTTTCTTTACTAATCGCGCCGCTTCTCGCGGTCAAAAGCGCATCATAGTAACTCGTGAATCCTTCAAAGACCCACAATAGCCTGGTGTAGCTTTCTTCTGACAAGTCATAGGGAATAAAAACAGACGGTCGGACTCGTTTCACCCACCAAGCATGGAAATACTCGTGCGTGAAAAGCTCCAAAAGTTTGGCGTACTCGAGCGAAGATTCTTTTTCGTTTTTGATCGGCAAATCGTGATACGAAGCGATAAGCGCTGTGCTAGCCCGATGTTCCAGGCCGCCATAAAGATTTTCAGTCAGATTTAAGAAAAAAGTGTAGGCAGTGAAAGGCGCCTCGTGCGTTTCGGGTTCGAAAAAGTCAATGACCGTTTCAACGGCGCGTTTGACATCGTCGCTCAAGCGCTTTTGATCAAAAGGAGGAATTTTCCCGCTTAAGATAATTCGATGGGAAACACCATGAGCCTTAAATTCAATGGATTGCCAAGGGCCCAGTTCCATTGGGGAATCAATGAGCTCATCATAGTTGGTAGCATGGTAGTCGCCGAAACCATTGTCACTTATTTTTTCGGCATTTAAGGCCGTCGCGACTTTCCAACCCTGAGTCTTTCCGGGTTCGATAACGGTTACTTTAACCGACTCTTCTTCAAAACCCACCGGACAAACGCAAAGGCTCGAGAACATTAAAAAAGCTCTTTGCGTATCCAGGTATGCCCGTCTGACTGAGCAGTCCTGTGCAAAAACCTCATAGCGCACTCGTATTTTTCTTTGACGGGTGCCGACAGCCACCCGCCACGAACTCTTGTCGATCTTTTGGCAGAACAAATTCTCGCGCCCGGCTGTGACCCGAAGCGATTGAATTTCAGCGGCCATATCGCGAATCATGTAGCTGCCCGGCAACCAGGCGGGCAGGCGCAACACGACTTCATCTTGGGCATCAAACTCTAAATCGACGAGAAATGTTGAGGCACTCGGAATGGGTTTAATCGTATAGTGCAAGCTCATTCCTTCTCCTCCTTGAGGTCAACGCCCACTTCTATTATTCCGTCTTGGCTTCTTCAACGGGCAAATCAAACCATTCTTCATCATCGTCTGTTGTTTGAATCTCTGACGATGTTTCGACAACAGAGTCCAATGTGGTTTGCGGTTGATTTTCCTCTTGCTCAGAAGGCTCTTTTTGCGCTTCAGTCTGAGCTTGTTTGATGGCGTCAACACCCATGATGTCGGCCAGAGCAATCAAATGACGCAATGCGGCGTTAACCGCTTCACTCGTTGCGAAGACGCGCGCGACATCCGCATCCAACGTGATCAAGGCATTGCGGCTGGGGGCGGCTTGACGGCGAGAGCCTGCTCCGCGAGAGGCCATGGCCGCGCGAGCGCGAGGACCAGAGCGCACACCATAGACATTGTCCGTGAATTCATCACGGCGCTTGGCAAAACCACCGCGGCGGTCATCACGGCGTCGATCAAAGCGACCTGCGCCCTCTTCTCGACGACCGAAGCGATCTTCACGTCGGTCAAATCGACGATCCGAACGTCGTTTAAAACCATCGCGATCATCAAAACGGCGGTCGGAGCGACGCGGATAATCTTCAAAACCAAAATCATCGCGGTGGCTGCCGGATTCTTCCCAAGGTTTACGCATTGTTTTTCCTTTTTTCTTAAACGCGCTTTTAAATCAATCAGTTGCGCTTAGTTTGTTATTAGATGGGCGCGATATTAGCAGAAAAGCACTGACAAATCGGATTTGCTCAATAATTTTTTCTTCCGTCTTTGTTACTTTTTTTGCTTTAAAGCACACTTTCAATTAACCAACTCCAGTACACTATGAATTAGGAAGGGAAGAGCGCCATCTTCCCACTCTTTCTAATAAACAAAACAAAAAGAGGGATCTATATGGCACAAGCATTACAAGTAACATTCCATGGAATCAGTCGTTCTGAAGCGGTAGAACAAGCTGTACAAAAAGAATTGAACGATTTGAGCAAATTTGACCGTAACTTGGGCCCCTGCCACGCCACCATTACTCAGGAAGGGCATCAGACGATGGGCGCCTATACCGTACGTGTCACCATCGTTGCCTCCGGCAGCGATTTGGTTGTCTCCCGCACCAACAATGACGTGATGCTTGCCATCAGGGAAGCCTTTGACACGTTGCGCCGCTCGGTCAAGGACGCCGCTGAAAAATTGCGCGGTCATTAATACTCAATAGTTGAGTCAGGGGTCTTCATTTCGAAGACCCCTTTTTTCTGCGCTACACTTACCCAATCTCAATTTTTCAGATAAGAGGATATTGACATGCCTTGCATTGCCCGAATTGAAGAATTGGCCCCTGAATTCACCCGCATTCGCCGTGAATTCCACGCCCATCCCGAATTAAGCAACCAAGAATTTGAAACGGCTAAAACAATCGCGCGCTACCTCACCGAGTGGGGTATCGAAGTGCACACCGGCATCGGCGGCACAGGCGTTGTGGGTGTTTTAAAAAATGGCGACGGCGCCAAACGTATTGCTTTGAGAGCGGACATGGACGCTTTGCCCGTCACTGAAGCCAATCATTTTGAACATGCCTCCAAAAACGTCGGCGTCATGCACGCCTGCGGTCACGACGGTCATATCACTGGCCTTCTACTGGCGGCACGCTATTTGGCCGAGACCAAAAACTTTAACGGAACCATTATTTTTGTGTTCCAGCCCGGTGAAGAAGGTGGCTTCGGCGCCCAGCACATGATCGCCGACGGCTTAATGGAAAAATTCCCCGCGGACTTTTTCTTAGGCTGCCACAACTGGCCCGAAACACCCGCCATGAAAATCGGCATCAATAAAAAAGCCATGATGGCAAGCGGCAACGTTTTCAGAATTGATGTCAATGGCCGCGGCTCTCACGGCGCCATGCCCAATTTATCAATTGACCCGGTCTTCACGGCTATCCAAATTTGCGAATCCATCCAGGGCATCATCACCCGCATCAAGCGCCCGATTGATCCGGCCGTGTTGAGTATCTGTAAGATTGAAGCGGGTACAGCCTATAACGTCGTTCCCGATCATGCCACGATTTTGGGCACGACCCGCACGTTTGACAATCAAGTCACCAATTTGATTGAAAAAGAATTGGATCAAATCAGCCGCAACGTCGCTCAAGCTTTTGGAGCTGAGGCTAAACTGACCTTCACTCGTCAGTACGCTCCGGTTATCAATACGCCTGAATGTGTAGATCGCGTGCAAGACGCTGTTCGTGAACTCTTCGGAGAGGATAAGTTGCACGAACAAGAACCAGTCATGCCTTCTGAAGACTTCGCCGACTACCTCGAAACCACGCCCGGCGCTTTCTTCTTTGTGGGCTCGGGTGACGGATCGCACCGCCTTGAAGGTCACGGAGACGGCCCGTGCTTATTGCACAATTCGTCCTACGACTTCAATGACGCCTATTTGCCGATCGCCGCAAGCGTCTTTGCTCGTGTGACAGAAAACTATCTGAAATAACTTTTTTAATCATTGTGCAGACGCCACCTGAAGATCTTCTTTTGGTGGCGTTTGCTTACAGATTTGCAATTTGTGCCTCAGATCCAAGCTGCTATTGCGGATAGCCCGCGGTGAAGGCTAAAAGCGGCTCCAAGTGTGACGGCAAATTCATCGCCGCGCGAAGTTTATCGTGATCAATTGAGGCGCGAATGCAACCGGCCAGCCCCAGAGAGGTTGCCGCTAAATAACAACTTTGCCCCATTGTGCCCGCGTCCACCGCCAGCGTTGTGGCAGGCAGCGCCTCACCCTTTTTATGATCAGCCACAAAAATAATGCTCACAGGCGCTCTCGTCACATATTCCGGTTGATGCGTCGTCGAGCTTTCACGGACATCTTTCTCTGTCGTTTGTTCCAAAGTGTTGCTTTCAGCGTTAAACCGCCAGGCGCCGTCTGAGCGCAGCACGTAGGCTGACAACGCCCGAAAGTCCCTTGCCGAGGGAACGGTTCGCCGTCCCTCTTTATCCGTGATACCCGCGCAAGACCAAAGAAGCGTGGCCAAAACATCGTCAGCCAAAGGTTCATTCTTGCAATCACGCTTTGTCCGACGCTGAGACAAAGCCTCATCAAGCGATAGCGTCAGTTTCAAACGTTGCGGCAATTGAATCACTTTCATCTCGATCACCTAAAACTCGTGTTTCACCTTCTCCATATTAGGCTTCTTTTGAAAAATCATCTTCGAATTAATTCTTTCTATCGCTTTAAAAGAAATTTTCGATTGGCTCAAAAAAGGATATAACCCTTAAAATTCTCCTTTGTCTGATGCATATTTAGTCGTGGGCGTTTCAATGGATAAAAACATCAAAATTTTCGGCGCAAGGCAAAACAATCTGAAGAATTTAAACGTCGAATTTGAGACCGGAAAAATCACTGTGGTTACCGGCGTATCCGGCTCCGGGAAAAGCTCATTGGTTTTTGACACGCTCTATGCAGAAGGTCAACGCCGTTACGTGGAAACTTTCAGCCCCTACGCCCGTCAATTTTTAGACCGGATGGATCGCCCTCAAGTTGATCGTATTGAGGGCGTGCCCCCCGCCATCGCCATCGACCAGACCAACCCCGTGCGAACCTCTCGCTCCACCGTGGGCACAATGACGGAAATCAACGATCACTTAAAACTTTTTTTTGCCCGTGAGGCAAAACTTTTTTGCGCTCGTTGTGGGCAACCGGTTCAAGCTGACACACCAGAAAGTGTGTATCAAACCCTTAAAAGTTGGACGCAATCACTAAACGATCCCCGACTCTATATTCTCTTTGACATCGTGGTGCCCGAAACCATGAATCGGGAAGAGGTTATTAAAGGGCTTGCCGCTCAAGGTTTCACAAAAGTTCATGGTGAAAAGAAAAAGGATAATCGTCATTTTCTTGAAGTGGTTGCCGACCGTTTCCGGTTCAGTAAGGCCGAAAAACCTCGAGTCATTGAGGCTATTGAAAACGCCTTTAAGTTCGGCAAGGGTGAACTCTCGATTGTCGCTCAAACCGAAAACGAGGGCGAGCTTACCCGTCACTTTTCCAATCACTTGTCTTGCGCGGACTGCGGCATTGAGTATCAAAAACCGACTGACGCCACTTTCAGTTTCAATTCGCCTTTAGGGGCTTGCGAAACTTGTCGAGGTTTCGGTCGGGTGATCGGTGTTGATTATTCGCTTGTGATTCCAGACGAATCGCTCTCGCTGGAAGGGGGTGCGATTAAACCTTGGAACACCAAAACCAACGCCGAGTGCCTCAAGGACATGAAGCGGTATGCCAAACGCGACGGCATAAGACTTAACGTTCCATACCGTGAACTCACTCAAAAAGAAAAAGACTGGGTTATTAACGGAGAGCCCGGCTGGAGCGGCAAGTGGACACGTCAATGGTATGGCGTTAAACATTTCTTCGAGTGGCTTGAATCCAAGGCCTACAAGATGCACGTCCGTGTGCTTTTGTCCAGATACCGAAACTATCAGGAGTGCCCCGACTGCCACGGCGCGCGGCTAAAACCCGAAGCACTATTGTGGCGCGTAGGCTCGAGTTCGGCCGCTCAAGCGGCCACCGCCGGAATGGATTTCAAGCGCCACAAGCCCACTGTCGCCCGTTATAGCGATGACGTCTTAAATAATCTGCCGGGACTAAACCTTTACGATTTGATGAGGCTGCCGCTTTCTCGTTTACTCGTCTTCTTTGAAACACTTCAAAGTGAAGGCGCTCTCGATGAGGCGGGCCAAATGATCATCGAGGAGATTCTTTCTCGTCTTCGCTATTTAGTCGATGTAGGCGTGGGCTACCTCACTCTTGAGCGTCAAAGCCGCACACTCTCGGGCGGCGAAGTCCAACGCGTCAATCTAACGACCGCGTTAGGCACATCGCTTGTCAACACTCTTTTCATACTCGATGAGCCGTCCATCGGTTTACATCCAAGAGACATGGATCGGATCAACCGTGTGATGCAGCGTCTTAAAAACGCCGGCAACACGCTGGTTGTGGTGGAACATGACCCTCAAGTCATGCTGGCCGCGGACACAATTTTCGATATGGGACCGGGCCCGGGTGAAAAAGGCGGTCAAATCATCTTCCACGGGACGCCTTCGGAAATTATTAAAGCCGATACCTTGACTGCTCGGTATCTGTCGGGCAGAGAACGGGTGAACGCCCAGAAAAGTCAGCGCAAAGTAAAAAGGAATGCGCCCGCGATTATTCTTCATGGTGCCGCCCAACACAATCTGAAAGCGATTTCGCCTCGTTTCCCGATTGGCGCCTTGACGGTTGTAACCGGTGTTTCCGGCTCCGGCAAATCCACTTTAATTGAAAATATTCTGGTGCCAGCGCTCTACAAGGCAAAAGGAATGCCTACGGAGTCGCCCGGCCATTTTGACCGTTTGGACGGCGCCGACCTTGTTGAAAATATCCACTATGTGGATCAATCCCCAATCGGAAAGACCACCCGTTCAAACCCCGCAAGCTACGTCGGCGCTTTTGACGCCATTCGAAATCTTTTCGCGCAAACCGACGCGGCCAAAGCCCGGGAATATAAAGCCGGCACTTTCAGTTTCAATTCCGGTGACGGGCGCTGCCCGGTTTGCGGCGGCAATGGTTTCGAACATATTGAAATGCAGTTTCTATCGGACGTTTATCTACGCTGCTCGGCTTGCAACGGAACGCGATACCGTCCGGAAATTCTGGAAATTACGATTGAGCGGCAAGGTCAAGCGCTCAATATCGCTCAGGTTTTGGATTTGTCTGTATCCGAAGCATGCGAATACTTTAAAGACGACTCTGCCGTAGTCTCCAAACTTGAACCATTACGCAAGGTAGGGCTCGATTACATCAAGCTCGGTCAGCCCGTGCCAACACTCTCCGGCGGGGAAGCGCAACGATTGAAAATCGCGGGCTTTTTGGCTCAAAAGAACTCCCAAGCAAGCAAAAATGATCTTTTCATTTTTGACGAACCCACCACGGGCCTACATTTTGACGACATCGATAAACTCATGCGCTCGCTTCAAGAGTTGATTGAGCGTGGCAACACAGCGATTGTCATCGAACACAATTTAGACGTGATCAACTGCGCGGATTGGATCGTGGATCTTGGTCCTGAAGGGGGCGACAAGGGCGGTGAAATCGTTGTCCAAGGCACTCTTGATGACCTGCTCAATCAACCTCGCTCCTACACCGCCCAGGCTTTGCGAACCTACCGTGAAACTCTGGCTGAGAAAAACGCTTGCGCCTACTTTACTGAAGAGGCGACTCGCGCGCTGCCCGTCGCCCAAAAAACAACTCGCAACGATCTTATCGCGATCAAGGGCGCCAAAGAGCACAATCTGAAAAACATTTCCGTGGATATCCCGCACGATCGATTCACCGTCGTGACCGGCGCCTCGGGCTCCGGCAAATCCACGCTTGCCTTTGATATCGTCTTTAAAGAAGGACAAAGACGCTACCTGGAATCCTTAAACGCTTACGCGCGCTCCATTGTGCAGCCGGCAAGCAAACCCGATGTGGACTCCATCACAGGCATCGCCCCAACTGTGGCCATTGAGCAGCGCACTTCTCGCGGCGGTCGCAAATCCACCGTCGCCACGATGACAGAGCTCTACCACTTCATGCGGCTTCTTTTTGTCAAGCTCGGCCATCAATATTGTCCGGACTGTGACGTGGAAGTGGAGCCCAAGTCATTCCCCGCCATTGTTTCGACTGTCATGAGCCGCTACAAGGGACAAACCGTGCATATCATGGCGCCTCTTGTCAGTAAACGTAAGGGCATTTACACCGATCTGGCCAAGTGGGCCAACAAGAAAGGCTATTCCGCTTTGTATGTTGACGGGAAATTTGTCAGCACAGAAAAGTTCCCCAAACTCGCCCGCTATAAAGATCACACCATTGAGTTGCCCGTGGCTGAGCTCAATGTCAAGGTCGATGATGAGAAAACATTGAAACGCGCCCTGCAGGAAGCTGTCACTATCGGTAAGGGCGTCGTCACTGTGCTTGATGAAGAAGCGCGAGAAACGATTTTCTCCACGCATCGCGCGTGCCCTGTGTGCGGACGCAGTTTCCCGGAACTTGATCCCCGTCTCTTTTCATACAACTCTTCCATGGGGTGGTGTCCGACCTGTTTCGGCACCGGTCTATTAATTGAAGGTTTTGACGAAACGGCAACCGGTGAGGAGCGCGTATGGGCTGACGCGCAAGCCAAACCCTGTCCAACATGCCACGGCGAGCGCCTAAATGAAGTCGCACGCTCCGTGCGCTTTGCCGGACTCAATATTTCCCAGATGGCTCACATGACCGTGACCGAAGCGGCGGCTTTTTTCAAAAAATTGAAGCTTTCCGGGCGCGAAGCCGACATCGCTCGGGATGCGCTCAAGGAAATTGTTTTACGACTTGAATTTTTGGAAAAGGTGGGCTTGGGTTACTTGACATTAGACAGATCCTCTCCCAGCCTATCCGGAGGAGAAGCTCAGCGTATTCGCCTGGCCTCTCAACTAGGCAGTAACCTGCAAGGCGTCTGCTACATTCTCGACGAACCCACTATCGGTCTGCACCCGAGAGACAATCGGTTGCTATTGGATTCACTTAAAGCGCTTGTGAAAAAGGGCAACACCTTGCTCGTGGTCGAGCACGACGAGGACACCATTCGAGAGGCCGATTACGTTATCGACGTTGGACCGGGCGCGGGAGTCAGAGGCGGCGAAATCATCGCCACGGGCACCGTTAAAGACATCATGAAAAATAAACGCTCTTTAACCGGCCGCTATCTTTTAAACCCTATTGAACACACCTTTATTCCCAAACGTGCGGTTGACAATGACACCAACTGGCTCACCATTAAAAAGCCGCGGCTCAACAACCTTAGAGCAAGTGAGATTCGCATTCCGCTCGGGCGACTGACCGTCCTGACCGGTGTCTCGGGTTCAGGTAAAAGCAGCTTTGCCCGAGGCGTGCTATTGCCTGTTTTGAGCGAGACGCTTTCGGAGAAAAAGCCTTACGAAGGCGATTTGTGCCAAACCGTTGAGGGTTATGAAAATATTGATCGAGTATTGGAAGTCGATCAGACCCCCATCGGGAAAACACCTCGATCCTGCCCGGCTACTTACATTGGATTTTTAGATGCCATTCGTAAGGTTTACGCAGGCACCAATGAAGCGCAAGCAAGAGGTTACGGGATTTCACGCTTTTCTTTCAACATGAAAGGCGGCCGCTGCGAGTTGTGCGAAGGTCAAGGGGTTCGCACCATTGAGATGAATTTCTTGCCGGACGTGAAAATTCCTTGCGAAGCTTGCGGAGGCCTTCGCTATAACACCCAAACGTTGGAGGTACTTTGGAAAGGCAAATCCATCGGTCAAATCCTCGCCATGGATGTCGATGAAGCGGTTGAATTTTTCAGCACGCAATCATCTATCGCGCACGCGCTTAAGCTCATGCAGGACGTGGGCCTGGGTTACCTGAGTTTGGGGCAACCCTCTCCCACATTATCCGGAGGCGAAGCGCAGCGCATCAAACTCGTCACCGAACTTATTAAGGCTCGTGATGATATTAAACGCCGTGGTTACAGGGCGCCCAGAACCGTCTATGTTTTAGACGAACCAACGGTTGGTCTTCACATGGCTGATGTCGAAAAGTTAATCGCCGTGCTGCATCGCCTGGTCGACGCCGGCAACACCGTTATCGTGATTGAACACAATCTTGACATCATGGCGCAGGCCGACTGGATTATTGACATGGGACCGGAAGGCGGCGTGGATGGCGGTGATGTTGTCGCCAGTGGAACGCCTCTTGATGTGATGAAGACCTCCTCGCATACGGCTAAAGCCTTGGTTGTCTTTAAACGAGCGCACGACAAAATTCTGAAAAAATAGGACCAAAGATCAGAAAAATCCTATAGTCAACTATGGAATTTTCCCATAGTGGACTATGGATTTTTTCAGTTCATCTTGTTACTATTTAAGCACTGTCTAACGCTACTGTTATCGTGCCATGTATCTATCAAGAACTGCTGAAAAAGAAATTCCTCAACTTAACGCTAACTTCAAAGTACTGTTAGTCACAGGAATGAGACAAGTCGGCAAAAGCACCTTATTGCAGCATTTGACTGAAAGCGACAGAAAATACGTATCGATGGATAATTTCGATGATTTAGATCTGGCAGAGCAATCTCCAGGTGCTTTTTTTCTTCAGCATCCCTTACCTTTATTCATTGATGAAATTCAGCGAGTCCCAAAACTTTTTCGTCAGCTCAAATTTGAGGTTGATAAAACAAACGAAAATGGGCAAGTGTGGCTTTCAGGATCACAGCGCTTCTCGCTGATGCAAGGAGTCGGAGACTCTTTAGCCGGTCGGGTTTTTGAATTGCACTTAATGCCATTTAGCATTTATGAGCGAGAAGGCAAAGGGAAATGGCAGCAACCTTACGTTCCAGGTGATAACCGCTCCCCCCATCTCGAACAACGCTCTCTTGAAGAACTATGGAAAATGATTTGGCAGGGGGCATGGCCTGCTTTAATCAATAAAAACAAAAAACAACGGGAACAATATTTTGAAGCCTTCATTTCCACTTTCTTGGAAAAAGACGTCAAAACACTTGGCAACGTCGATAAGTTGCGTGAATTCAGGCTATTCATGCGCGCGCTTGCACTCAGAACAGGTCAGGAGCTGAGATTAAATAAGTTAGCTGAGCTAACAGGTGTGACTGAGCTCACCATTCGGCGTTGGCTTTCCGTGGCTGAAGCGAGCGGCTTGATTTATCTGCTGCCTCCTTTTTCCAACAATGCCAATAAAACACTGACTAAATCACCCAAAATTTATTTTGCTGATACGGGGCTTGCGGCCTATTTATGTAAGTTTTCAACATCAGAAGAAATGCGTCGCGACAGCAACGCCGGAGCATTTTTTGAAACCTTCGTTGTGACAGAAATATTGAAGAGTTGGCGTCACAACGGACACGAACCTGATCTTTATTTTTATCGTGATACGAAGAAACAAACCGAAATTGATTTAATCATTCATGAAAATGGGCTCTACCACCCAGTTGAGATCAAAATGTCTTCTCATCCCACGACGGACATGATCAGACATTTTTCAGAGCTTCAATCACTCGGACTTTCCGTGGGAATGGGAGCCGTTATTTGCAACTGCCCGGCGCCTCGTTACCTGGCAGACAATGTAATAGCTCACTCAATCTGGATGATTTGACTCTGAATTTCAGAAAAATCCTATAGTCCACTATGGAATTTTTCTATAGTGGACAAAGGATCTTCCGCATTTTTTTATTGAAAAAATCGAACCAGCTCTGAACTATCTTCGCAGAACGCCTTCGAATTTCGTTGCTAAAATACTGACTCAAGTAAGATCTTCGATTGGAATGGCGCTCGCAGCCCATTCGCTTTTTTCAAGATCGTGCTTGTGCTCAAAATAAATCACAACAACTTCGAGGAATCACTATGTCAAAGAAACTCTCTGCGCTTCTGGCAGGGTTGTTTGTGCTTACAGCGTCGGCCAACGCCGCCGAGCTCAATGCCTACAGCATCATGCCTGAAAAATACGCCTCTCAAATCTTTGCAGAATTCACAAAAGACACGGGCATCAAGGTTAACTTCCTTCGATTCTCAACCGGTGAAGCTCTGGCTCGTTTGACGGCTGAAAAAGGCAATCCTCAAGTTGACGTGATGTTGGGCGGTCCCGCGGACACGTACGCGGCCGGTGTGAAGGAAGGCATTTTTGAAGCTTACCGCCCCGCCAATTCCGAGGCGATCGCCGCTCAATACCGTGATCCTAATAATTACTGGACAGGCATCGGTTTGATTCCGCTTTGTTTCCTCACCAACACCAAGTTCTTGGAAAAGAACAAGATGCAAGCGCCGACCAAGTGGGCAGACCTCCTTGATCCTCGCTACAAGAATAATTTGCAGATGGCTGACGCCCGCACCTCCGGCACCGCCACCGAACGCATCTACTCGCTTGTGAAAGTGATGGGTGAAGACGAAGCCTTTAAGTTCCAAAAACAAATGAACGCCAATGTTCAGATGTACACCAAGAGCGGCGCGGGTGGCGCGATGCCGATCGCGACAGGTCAATGCGCCGCGGGTATTTTCTATATCGTGGACGCTCTTGATATTCAGCAACAAGGCTATCCGGTAACTATCACCTATCCTGAAGACGGCACAAGCTTTGGCATTGAAGCAACCGGTGTCATCAAGGGCGGGAAAAATAACGCTGAAGCCAAGCAATTTGTTGATTGGGTAACGTCCAAGAAATTTGCCGAATTTATCGTCGCCAACAAGATTAATTACGTGCCGACTCGCAATGACGTCAAGACCACCAATCCGATTTTGGATCTTTCCAAAATCAAGACCATTGCGGTGGATGTGACCTGGAAGGGCGACAAGCGCAAGGAATACACCCAACGCTGGATTAATGAAGTAATTAAATAAAGCGCGCCTTTTGCGTGTTTTGAAGACAGACCCGGATAATATTTACCGGGCTCTGTCTTGTCGTTTTTGTTTTAGCACTCGGTTGCATTTCAATGAGTTCATCAGCATCTTCGGCCAATAAAGACGTCGCCACAAAACTGACTGTTATCATGCTTTGGCTGTTGTTAGGCGTCTTTGTTCTCTATCCGCTTTGCCGGCTTTTTGCCACCACTTTTTGGGTTGACGGCAGCTTCACCCTCGATAACCTGCGTCCGTTTATGGATAACTGGTACGACAGACGCTGGCTGTCAATAGTATTCTTTTAGGCTGCTCCGTGGGCGCCGCGGGCACCGTTTTGGGGTTTATTTTTGCCTTTGTCACTACGCGCTTAAATCTGCCCACCTGGCTTAATTTCGCCATCAGCGCCATCACCATTTTGCCGTTGATTTCGCCTCCCTTCACAAGCAGCATCGCCTTGACGCTCCTGCTGGGACCAAACGGCATGGTTTTGCAATTTTTGGGCTTGGATAACTTCAATTTCTATGGCTTCTGGGGAACCTTTATTTCCGAAACACTTACCTTCTTCCCCGTGGCGTTTATGACGATTTCTACCATCCTGGCTCGCATTGATCCGAACCTTGAAGATGCGGCCTATTCGCTCGGCGCCTCGAGTTCTGAAGTGTTTCGCTCAGTCACCCTTCCGCTTGCGGTGCCCGGAATCGCCAACGCTTTTTTGCTTGTGTTTTCCTGCTCACTTGCAGACTTCGCAACCCCTCAGGTCTTAGGCGGTCACTCCTTCCCCGTGCTGCCGACTCAGGCCTATCTGCAAATTACCGGCATGTATGACTTCAAGGGCGGCGCGGCGCTATCTTTCATGCTTTTGATCCCGGCGCTCATTGTTTATGCTCTGCAGCACTATTGGGTTAGCCGCAAGAGCTATGTCACGGTAAGCGGCAAAGCGGGCGGCAGAAGCAGCATCAAGGGGCCGGGGCTCACAATCACGGCCATCATGGGCGCCATTGTGGCTTTGGTCATTGCCTTCATCATTGCCATTTACGCCGTCATCTTAATGGGCTCGCTCGTTAAAGTGTGGGGTGTTAATAACACCATCACCTTTGACAATTACGACTACGTGTTCACCCATGGCATGAAAGCCATTAAAGACACGTTGATTATTGCTTGTATCGGCACGCCTTTGGGCGGACTGCTTGCCGTGCTTGTCGGCTACGTGACCACACGGCTAAAAATCCGCGGGCACAAAACGCTTGAAACGACTTCACTTTTAAATTACACCTTGCCGGGTACCGTGGTCGGTATCGCCTACATCATCGCCTTTAACGATAAGCCGATTGTGCTTACCGGAACGCTTTGGATTCTGATCGCGGCGTACCTATTCCGCTACTCCTCCGCGGGTATCCGAAATGTGATTGCCGCGCTCACGCAAATTGATCCGTCAATCGAGGAAGCGAGCCGAAGCCTTGGCGCCGGATCGGCCCGCACGTTTGTATCGATCACGATTCCGCTTGTGCTGCCAGCCATTCTCTCGGGCATGAAGTATCTCTTCATTCACTCGATGACAGCCATCAGCGCAACGATTTTCCTCGTCTCGGTCAACTGGACGCTCATTACCACCCGCATTCTCGAGTGCATGACTGAGCTTCAGTTCGCGCAAGCCTGCGCTTTCTCTGTCATTCTTATTCTGTTGGTCTTTGCCGCCTCCGGCGCGATGACTTTACTGGCTAAAACACTTTGCCGTACCGGCGACAACTTCGGAGCTTAATGAACATGTCCGTGTCTCTTATTTTGAAAAATATTTCCCGCCGCTACGTTAAAGACAATGAAGAATTTATGGCGGTTGATAACGTTAATCTCGAAGTCAATCCGGGGGAATTTCTCACCTTTCTCGGACCTTCCGGATGCGGTAAAACAACCACGCTTCGCATGATCGCCGGTTTTGAAACACCCACTAGCGGTCAAATTCTCATGGACGGGGTTGACATCACCAATGTGCCCGCCAATGAACGCGGGCTCGGTTTTGTGTTCCAAAACTATGCGCTTTTCCCGCACATGAAAATTTTCGACAATGTCGCCTACGGTTTAAAGATTCGTGGGGAAACAGGAGAAGCCGCCGCCAAAAAAGTTCGTGACGCCTTGGCCATGGTGGGCTTAACCAAAGAAGAACAGCGCTACCCCAATCAGCTCTCAGGCGGTCAGCAACAGCGTGTCGCATTGGCTCGTGTGTTGGTGCTTCGTCCCAAACTTCTGCTGATGGATGAACCATTATCCAATCTTGATGCCAAACTTCGTCTTCACATGCGAACGGAAATTCGTCGCATTCAACAAGATCTCGGGATCACTTGCCTATATGTAACCCATGATCAAAAAGAAGCGCTGACGATGTCTGACCGCATCATGGTGATGAATCGGGGACACATTGATCAATTGGGCACGCCGATGAAGCTCTATGAAGATCCGGCCACTCCGTTTGTGGCGGATTTCATTGGGCAGGCAAACCTTCTGCGCGGAACACTTGCCGGCATTGACGAAAATGGTTGGGGGCACTTTTCTGTCGCAGGAAAAGAATTGCTTGCCCGCATGGGTCAGCAAAATCCGCCTGCCATCGGAGAAAACGCTTTGTTGGTCGTCCGTCCGGAAAATTTGGCGATGAGTGAATCCAACAACGCCATTTCCATGCGTATCATCAATCGCCTTTTTGAAGGTGACCGCATTGATTATCACGTTGTCATTGAAGGATCCGGACAAGAAAAGCCTTTCAGCATGTCGGTGCCCTTCCTACCCGGCACACAAATCATTGATGAAGGGGCGATGGTCAATGTTTCCTTTAATCCGCAAGCCGGTGTGATTATCAAGGGATAGCATTCTTGATGAGGTGCGACAAAAAGGTATTAACCGCTTTTTGCAAAAGCCCTCCTTACTCGGAGTTATTTCGAGTTCCTCGAACGCCCTGAAGCGCCTAGAACCCAATTCGCAGGGAACAGGTAAAACAGAGTTCAGGTGATTGACAGGTGAGTCTTTCCATCAGTCAATCGCCTGTAACCTTTACATTATGAGCCCCTCTCGGGGCTCTTTTTTACCAGTTAGAAGTTATAGCGGACACCGACATTAACGCGCCACGGCTCTTCAATTTCTCCGCCTGTGGTGTGCTCAACATCCGCATACACATACGCGTTGTCAGACACGCTCACGTTACCACCGATACCGAATTCTCCCCATGTGCCGCCGAAGTCATTGCTGACGGTGCGGCTCATTTGAGCACTACTGACTTTGACGTCTGTTTCGCCCAAGAAGTCATGCACAACAGAGGCTCTCACATAGACATTACCTTTGTTATCAGGACATTGGATGCCGGCCATGATGCCTGCGCGAGCAATGAACGAGTCGGTTGATTGAAGTTCATACTTGCGATCAGCATAACGGAAATTATCCGAATCAATGTAGCTATAAGTCGCCTCTACCTGCGGTTCGACAAAGAGGTTGTAAGGCATCGCAAAGCGCCATCCGGCTTCGGCTGACAAGGACAAACCGACATTATCCATCTTGCCGTCATAGGCTTTGCCTTGACCGGTCAAACTTCTGGCACTGGCGTCATTTTTGATGGAAGCCATGCGGCCGATCACGTCAATGTATTGTCCCTTATCACCTAACCAAGTTCCGTATAAGGCTAAGCTGTAGGTATCCAAATCAGCGCTGCCGCCATCGAAATCAGCATCACCCTTGGTGTAGCTGAAAGCGGTACCGAAGCGAATATTATTTTCGGTAGGCATCGTATCGATACCGACTTGGATCATATGGAAATCATTTTCCAAATCACCATCGGACCACTTAAACTTACCGCCGTTATAACGAACCCATGCGCCGCTCTTATAAGGCGTTGCGCGAAGATCGCCCATGCGTTTGTAGAGGTCATTTAATTCAGCGCGCCAAGCAACAACGGGAACGTTGGCAATAGCAGTCAATGTTCGGTTGGTTTCATTGACTTCTTCGGTCTGAGCAATCTTGTTGCCCTGAGCGTCATAGACCGCTTCAATGCGACCGGTCATGTCATTGGCTCCAATGACAACTTTCATGCCTTCAGTACTATCTTCACCTAATACCGTTGTTTCTGCTAAATCCGCAACGCCTTGATCAACACTTGTCATTGAATTGCCGTAAGCAGAGTCAGAACTGGTTACAGTCAGATCTGCGCTAGTATTCTTACTAATAGTGATTTGACCAGCTGTGGTATCAGCCACTTTGACTACATTATTGGATCCAGTCATTTCTTTGATACTGATCCGACCACCCACATCGTTTACGATCGTAGCCTGATTTCCTTCAATGCTCTCAAATGTCAAATTCGTTAAGGCTTTCTGTTCAATCCCCTGCTGACTAATTCCGTTATTTACATTTGCAAGGACAGAATCTTTCCCAAGTTCTACAGATCCAAAGGCGATGGAACTATCATCAAACTTTGTTGCATTATTGAAAGTTACGTTTGCTCCGTCCGAAACCGTCATTTGCTTAACAGTCAATTTCACAGCTTCTGAGCTATCGACAAGACCGTACAATTCAATCAAAGTGCCTCCATTGGCTTGAACAGACTTAACGGTTGCGTCTGTTGCCCAAGACTGTATTCTGCTTTCAGATCCATCCATAGAAACGGCGTTGATATTAACATCTGTAGCTGATTCACGAATACGAATTTCGCCGTCCTTTAACGTAACATTGTTCGTATTGAAGTCTTTCGTTTCCAGAACCATCGTTGCCAAATCATTCACGATGACTTCATCTGCCCTAAAACTTCCGTCAATAAATGCAGCAGAATCTTTTTCCAAAGTTAAAGAACCATCAGATTCGTATTTTCCATTAAGCGTTAGACTCTTTCCTGTTAAGGTCAAATTATCTGTCACTTTTAATGTAGAACCTTCTAGAACTCTGGCCGTTCCAATTATTTGCCCATTACCAACTGTTAACTCACCGGCATTTAATACCAACTCTGTATTGAGTGTCAGATCATCAATCGAAACTTGATCCTGACTATTTTCTACCCAGAGAGAATTTGTCTTAACTGCCCCCAGTGTCGCTTGTGAGCCGCTGCCGTCTTTGTGGAACTTGATATAAGGAGCCTCTAAGGTACCTTCGACTGTAAACTTCCCACCCTTTACTACCACACTATTAGTGTTACCGTTGATAGTTAAATCCTTCGCTACTGCCAGATCACCATCAGTAATCGTCACTTTTGACTGAACTACGCCACCACCAATATCAACATCTGCACCACCAAAGACGTCCAACAAATCGACGTTTAATTCACCCGCATATACATCATACGTATTAGTTGAATTTCCGACAGCAACCGTAAGTCTGTTTGTGCTGAGCGTTCCACCCACCGATAATGTTGCGTCGCTTCCCTGAATCTTGATAGTAGAATTTTCAGCGGTCAAATTTTTCGTAACTTCTACATCACCTTCATAGATGAGTATATTTCCCTTTTCAACGGTCAGATTATTAATCGAGACTTGTGTGCTGTCATACCCTTCTACATTTTTGTCTATCCATAAAGCATTCCCCTCATTACTCAGTATTAGCTCATTAATATCGCTCAATTTTGCATTGGTTAGTTTTGTATATCCATCAACACGAACCTGACCAAAATTTGAAATTTCTCCACCCTTACTTACTGACAGCGCATAAGTACCCGTTCCTGTTAAATCAACATTTAAATCTGTTTTTTGTTCACCAGCTCCCTGGAGATGACCATTCACAGTAGTGACAATAAGATTACTTTTATCTACCTGACCTTCTGTTAATGTTGTTTCAGTTTTAATAGTTTCAGCAACCGCAAAATTAGGAATAAACAAAGAAGCTATTGACAAAGATAGCAATGTCATTTGAAGTGACTTAGATGTCATAATTCCACCCATAAACTTGGATTAACAAAAAAAACAAAAAAGTTATCGCTAACCCAATTGTGTCCCCCCCCCCCGAATTTATGTTTTGATAGCGATCAAGGAAGTTCGAATGAGTGGAATTTCTAAGTTATTTGTTGTTTTCAAACAACTTAGAGAAGGGAATGGAAAAGCAGAAAAAGAGCCCGATTTCTTGAGCTCCAGAAGTTAGCGTCTTTCAACAAACCACATGCCGATCATAGCCAAGACCAGCATGCAGGCGGTCGGCACCATCGCCACCACAAGCGGCGGCCAGGTATTGAGCATACCGATGTAAGAGAATAAGTTATTGATGGTGTAAAAAGCCAAACCGATCATCACACCGCCGAAAATCTTGATGCTGACACCGCCGGAGCGACGATTCATGTAAGCGAAGGGCATCGCCAAAGCGATCATCACCAAGATGGCAATCGGATAGAACGCTTTATTCCAAAGCGCGATTTCATAACGACCGGATTGCTGACGACTTTGTTCAAGGTGGTTTACGTAACGGTAGAGCGAGCGCATCGACATATTTTCGGGCTTTAACATCATCACACCGAAAATACTGGGATCAATTTCAGATGAGAACATCATTCGGACCGGATTGCTCACAATGACCCGATCCATAATAGGCGTTTGCATTAAGTTTTCCAGTAGCGGCAACGAGGTATTGACCGCTTCTTGCAAAAGCCACCCCTGATGATCAACATAACTGCCGGACTGAGCGGAAATAACGCGAGTCAAACGTTGTTTTTCATCAAAATCGTAAATTCGCCAGTCAATTGCCTCTTCTGTCGGCGTCATTTTTTGAATATTGATGTAACGCACTTGCGGTCCATTGGGAGTTTCAATTGTTTCGCGCACCCAAGCGCCCGTGTCCGAGCCACGGATATTCATTGTCGTATGTTGAATGGTGGCGCGATATTCTCGGGCATAACTATCCGAAGATGGAGCGATGAATTCGCCAAACGCATAGGTAAAGACCACGAGAATAAGACCCGGCACCATTAAAATGGAGGCCAAACGAACAGGCGACAATCCCGCCACACGTAAAATAGTAAACTCTGAACGCGCAGCCCATTGGCTCATCACAAACACGGCTCCCAACAAGGCCGCAATCGGCATTACCTCATAGATGCGCATGGGCAAACTCAAACCAGTGATCACAAACGCGTCGAGTAAACCGTAACGACTGCCGATTCTTCCCAATTGTCCGACCAAATCAAAGAAGGCAAAAAGCGCCACTAACGCGAGCAGCACAAAACCGGTTGCCTGCAAGATTTCTTTCGTGAGGTGCTTGGTGATGACCATCATGATTGACCTCCTTTAGAGCGCCAATAGCCGATAGTCATCCATTGAGGAATCCAACGCTGCATAATTGTTCTTCGTAAGAACAAAATGACCGCCAAAATAGTGAAGGCGCCGTTTAGCACAATCGTTGCGGACACCAACCCCATTGTTCCCTGCTCAACCCAGGTGCGTCCCACACTAATTCCGTTTAAATACAAAACGAAAAGAAGCAATGCCACCACAATGTTAAGACTGCGGCCGGCGCGAGGGTTAGTAAAGGATAACGGTATAGCGATTAATATTAAATTGAGCGCAGCGATAGGCCATGAAATACGCCAAAGAAGTTCACCTTGCGCCTCAGAATTATCCGGTTGCATAAATAATAACGGCAACGGCTGAGTGTCCACATCTTTCATTTGGATAGCGCTTTCCGGTTTCACATCCAAACGAATCCCATAGGTGTGAAATTCAGTTACCTTATATTCCGGAGTCCCAGCGGTTCCCTCATAGCGACGGCCATCATGCAAAATCACATAGCGGTCGCCATCTTCGTTCGTTTTAATTTCTCCGGTCTTGGCCATCAAAACCATCTCAGAATCAATAGCCGTTTCAGTCAAAAAGACATTTTTAACGGACAGACCATCCGGTGAAACTTCCTCAACAAAAAAGACTTGTTTGCCGCCAGCGATTTCAATAAAGCGACCGGGAGAGATACGATCGACGTCATCGCGTTGAGACCAGACTTCGCGGTTTAACTCACTTTGGCCTTTGGCCCATGGTGAAATCACTAGCGACAGTGCAGTGATCAGTAAAATAATGGGAATGCTAAAGCGAAGAACCGGTCGAATCCAAGACAGAAGACTGATGCCGCCAGAGGAAAACCAGACGACCATCTCGCTATCGAGCCAACTGCGCGTGAGGGTCATCAAAACAGCGATAAAAAGGGAAACGGCCAAAAGCGGAGCAAGGTTAACCAGCGCTTCGTAAACCACCATTTCCATGACGGTCCCACTGTCAATACGACCACCCGCGGCCAAACCCAAAATACGGACCAGCCCGATTGTAAGCACAATCGAGAAAATGACCGTAAACACGGCGCCGGCCGTGTTAGCGAGTTCAGAAACGAGTGAACGTCTGAATATCATGCGGATCCTTTGCTACAACTCTTGGCGTAAAGACGCCTCAATCCGTGAATTTTATCGCAGTTTGAAAATAACTACTAATAAAAAACCCCGATATCCAAAAGGATTCGGGGCTTTTTGAATGGGGGAGCCGGGCGATGTCCTACTTTCACTGGAAATACAACCAACTATCATCGGCGCTAAGGCGTTTCACTGTCCTGTTCGGAATGGGAAGGAGTGGGACCACCCCGCTATGGTCGCCCGGCTAAGCTTGCTGTCGGATCTGTCGTCTTTGACAGACCTGACGAATTCTTTTCGGTGCCACAAAGCGCAACGGTTTGCGATTGCCTGTTCCCTTCTTTTTGAGTTGAGCAACAAGCTGTACGGTTATAGGATCAAGCCTTACGAGCAATTAGTATCAGTTAGCTTAACGTCTCACAACGCTTCCACACCTGACCTATCAACGTCCTGGTCTCGAACGACTCTTCAAGGAGGTCTAGCCTCCGGGAAGACTTATCTTCAGGCAGGTTTCCCGCTTAGATGCTTTCAGCGGTTATCCCTTCCGGACATAGCTACCCGGCAATGCGATTGGCATCACAACCGGTACACCAGCGGTCCGTCCACTCCGGTCCTCTCGTACTAGGAGCAGCCCCCGTCAATCTTCCAGCGCCCACGGCAGATAGGGACCAAACTGTCTCACGAC
>DVMY01000105.1 GCA_018714755.1 Candidatus Aphodousia faecigallinarum
TCGGCAAAACCTTTGTTAAGGTGACGCGGTTTTAGGACAGAATGATAAAAAAGGGGGTGTTGATAAAGTCGGCAATAACCGACGGAGTTTAACACCCCTTTGTCTTACCTACGATACTTATACTTGTATGAGTCTCTAGCTATTTCGTTAGGTTGTTTCATTTTCTTTTTTCTCACACGATCAGCAAGTCTTTTAGCGGAAGGTTTTTTAAATTTCTCAGGAATTAAATCTTTGGGAGCTTCCCAATATTTAAAGTTACCTTTGCCATCAAGAAAGCGAAACAATTTCCTAGTATTCAGTCCTAATGCTCTTATCTATTTCATTGATGTACACTTCATTAGTGCTGATGAGTTCTATCGAGGAAGTCTGCCGATAGCTAAGTATCAGGTCTAGCAGCACCGCACCTGACAGCTCACAGCAAAAAGCCTTTTAACAGAGAAGTTTTGTAAGTCATTGGCCCAGTCTAGATTGTTCATCCTTTGGAAGGGACCCAAATATCACAGGACAGCCTCTATAACTTAAAATCGTTATAGAGGTTTTTTATGAATAAAAAAGAAATTATTGAAGAAGTCGTTGTAAATGATAGGACTAATCCTAAACATCTTTAATTGCCGTAAATCAATTATTTAAATTAAACGTTGTTTTTTATCCCCGGTACATCGTAAATAGATTCAGAAGATGGCAAACTGTTTACAAAATTTCATTTGTACCGAGACAAAGGAGATTTTTACGAACCTTCGAATATGCCAATTCGAAACCTGACAGAACTTGCCTCTGAGCTGTACCTTTCTTTGTTATTCGGTCTTTGAATAACAAAAAATGCAACTAATAGGAATGAAATTATGTCCATAGAGAGAAGTCAAACAAAAGGAGATACGCAATTTTTTAACGGTAATCACTTTGAATCTAGTGGAGATGTACTTTCTGCTCTTTTAGGAGATGAATTTGATGTAACTGACACACTCAAATTGATTATTCCAGATGCGAAACCTAGAGATGGTGATAAAGATCGTTGTGGTGGATTTGTGTGTCTTCAAGAAGCAACAATGTCTGAAGAGCAACCCCATGCGCTAGTTTATTGTTTGATGCATTCCCAAACAAAGAGATTGGCATCCAAGTATATCGATTTTGAATTCGCAGGTAGTCCGTGCGTTGCTGAAGTTAAAGCTATCTATGAGTGGGAAGATGGATTTATTGGAGAAGTCTCCTTCGACAATGAAGATTGGCCTTATCCTGCCAATTGTTTAGTAGTTGATTACTATCGTCACGAAAATAAAATCCAAATTGGTCAAAAAATTAGTATTGAGTTGTCGGCTGTTGCATTCAGTGCCCAAAAAGTACAACCGAAAGAATTCACTATTGATAAAGGACCGGCTTTTGAAATGTTCCGAAAGGAATTTTTAGACGAAAATCCAGATAAAACTGAAAAGGACTTTAAAGCCCCTCTTGTGAGTACTAAAGGTGCAGTTATTGTTTTTCCAGATCAAGACAACACATTTTACAAGTGTGTTTTACCGATATTGGAATTGTCTGAGACTGTCATGTTGGGGCAACCTATTTATCAAATTAAAACAATCTTTATAAGAGAAGCCGTAGATGTCCAAGAAGATGTGATGGTGACGCTTTATGTACCAAAAAGAATCGTGAAAGACAGTCTTTCGGTTGGTGATGATTTAAATTGCTACTTACGTTTATATGCGAAAGTGAAGGTTTAGAGCAATAACAGAAATGCCCCAGAATTTTAGTCTGGGGCGTTTCCATTTTTGCTTTACCTCCCACTCCCGAAAGGAAGTGGAGTCGCCATTTTATAGAAAATAGATAACCCGCCTAATTGAGTAAGATCAACACTTGTTTTGAGTTTGTAGAGTTGATTTCAATGATTTTCTTTTGGGTTACCATTGAACTGTTAACTTTCTTTTTCTAAGCATCATGGATAAAAACATTCTTGATTCAATCATCGATTTTTTCAAATCAATAGAATACAAAAAGCCTTCCAACCGCTGATCAATAATTCAACGTTGCGCCGGAAATAAATAGATGCAAGAAACTTGCAGAAATACCCAAATACCCGTAAGTATGAATGGAATTTCTGGAATTACTCTAAAAGGAAAAAGCCACACAAGTAAAATAAAAAATAGGACCAACTGAGCCAGATGGACTCGAATAGTTAACCAAAACGGTGCAACAAACAAGAATTTCCCTTGACGATTTTCTTTGTCCATTCGGTTGTACAGGAAAAGAACCGTAGCCATCGGTAAGAAGAAGGCTAAAGATACCACTAGGAAACCAGTGCGATACATCGCTCTATAAGCTAACAAAATCATGTTGTCCAACGCTTGTTGAACGATCTGTTCCCACCTTACTTGATAAGCTGAATCAGGTAATTGCGCCCACTCAATTAATTGTGTGTGTATCTCTCTCCAGAATTGATCTGTAGAGAATTCATTTAAGCCAACCAATCCCCATACTGTCCATGGCCAATCGCCAAAAAAGCTCCTAACATAGCTAATTTCAATATCGTATTGATACTGTAATGCCAGATTAGGGACAACCATTGAAGTGAACAAAATAATGCAAGAAATAGCGACCAGATACTCTGCCGGCATAGACTCAGGTCGCATAATTTGATCTCTATTCATTCTGACCTCTCTTTTGTTCATCAGGAACAACTATTGGGATCCTGCCTTTCATGACATATCCCCCTGCAACTATTGCAAAATATTCCAAATTAGGTAGCGCGCCTAGCAACGAGCTTGGAACTAACCGAGCATCTTTACTAACACACCGCTGAGCTAAATTCCCTGATCGTGCAGCAAAGCCACGTGAGTCCACAGTCAGACCATGCGAATATTCAATCGATAGTATCTGAGTTACAAGTGTCCGATTAGCAACAAAATCCTGAGTTTCTGGATCATTCAGACGAAAACACACTATGTTATTAGCATTCGCCAACGTTCTCATCGCTTGAGCAGAACTTCCACCTGATTTTGCGACAAAATCGGCAATCGTTTGAGTTGCTAAATAAAGTGAAAAATTGGCTCCTCGAGATTTATTAAGCATTTGTAGTAACGGCTCACACATAAACTCAGAAGCCTCATCTACAAATATGGAAACTTTACTAGGACATTCTTCAAAGTTATACCTAGCCCCTGCAACAGCTTTTAAATCAGACAAAAACATACGACCTAAACATGCAGCTAAATAGGAGTCACTCAAGCCATCAAGTGCTAAGTAAACTACTGAACATTTTTGAATAATTTTCCGTGAATCAGTAAATAACCGCTTCCCATCGTTTGAAGCCGGAACCAACAAATCACGAAGACCTGTACGAATTAATACTTGCAATAACTGAAAAACTGATGTCGTGGTTTTTATATAATGATCTTTATCTCGCTCTGCCAACGCAATAAGTCTTTCGATTATGGGATTTTCCGAACTTTTCTCATACATATCCTTGAGCGTAGAGTATTGCTTTAACAATGCTAAGTTCCGTAGAGACTCGAGCTCTTTGCTACCTGTTTGAGATTTCTCAAAAAAAATCTTCAATGCTTTGACCGCTAATTCATGGCGGCGTAAGTAGTAGTACTGGAGATTTTCAAATGACGGTTTCTGCCCTAAATAATTAATTCCCTCACATAGTGTTTCCAGTACATTTCGGCCCATTGCCACAAAAACATCTTTTTCTTCAAACGTATCCGTAATCCGGGAAGCTATTTCACCAACATGACTGTAGTTTGCCAACAGATCAATTCCATAAGATATTTCAGGGTGAGCCAAATGAATCCGAATAAAACTATTCTCCTTTCCCAGGCTTTTGCATGCTTGATACATATTCTCTTCCATAGCTCTGTCACCCTTGGGATCAAGAACAATCACACACTCTCCTGCAAAAATACTCTGGAGAATTTGTTGCTCCATAAAACGAGACTTCCCCGCCCCTGTCGTTCCTAAGATTAATGTGTGTCCTGCCAAATTAGCAGAAGTTAAATAAAATGGTTGTTCCTCGCTCAATCCATGAATCCAGGGATATCCAGGTGTCCAAGATACTACTTGCTTTTCAACGGAAAAATTTTGAAAAAAACGTATAGGGTGACAAATCGAACTAAAAACGTCTTGAAAAAACATTGAGCAGAATAACGAGCGATTTCTCATTTTTCGGAAATAATCGCTCCAGCTTTGATTCAAGAACAGTTCTGTTTGTTGCCGTTGTTCTGCTGACCAAATAAAGCAATTTCCAAGCCATCGTTCTCCTGAACTCAGGTTTTTATTGACAAACTTTTTGAATTCTGAAAACGGGATTAATTCAACGGAATTTCTAAGAAATTGGGCAATAAAACGAAGATGTTTTAATGCTGGCTTAAACTTCACGAGCATCATTAAGGTGAACACTAAAACAACTGCCACACCAACGCTTTGAAATTGCTCGTATTTAGCCGCTACAAACGCATAAAAAATAATGCCGGCAACGCAAAGTAGAATTTGATATGCGCTACGATTCGGACCCAAGTAATCCTGAATTTCGTTTATTTTCTTCATAAATTTCCTCAATTAATACTTGATGCCCTTTAACATCAAGCTCGATCCTAATTCCCGGTCTTTTTAATTTGAGGAAAATTTTTACAACATTAGGCTGAATTCGATAATTTTTTAATAATTGTTCCAACGGAATGGAAGAAAAAATTCTCTTTCCTTTCTCTACCACAATATCTGGAGCAAGTGATCCGTGATTTCGACTGTGAACCAAAAGCGTTTCAATTAAGCGAGATAAGAACTCTTTCAATTTATCATCAGGCATTGGTTCGCTCAGAACGCCCGTAATTTCTTGATTGGTCAAGGGTTTTACTTTTGAAGAAACCTCCTTATTTTTTGAAACCTTAAATGCATTCACAACATCTAATTTTGTCTCTGACGAGCATGTCTTTAACTGAGATATAGCTGCTTCGTCATTCTTCTCAAGTCCATTCAAAGAGATTTGACTAATCAAAGGATGGGACTTAATGAGACAAATAATTGCTTCAGTTTTTTTATTTTTAGATTTTTGTTCTTTTAAGTTATCAAATTTCCAAAAATAGGATTCTGTAGTTAATGTCTTATCATCCATTTTCGATGGTTTTAATGCCCCGATTTCACTTAAAACCTTGACTAGACCCGATGCTGTGGTAGGGATAAAACCACAGCCATCTATTATCGATTGATAGTGAATTTCTTTAACAACATCATCTGTTAAATTTAAGAAAATCGCTTCTTTAGTGATTGACACGATGGATGATCTTAGGCTTGTTGGGGGAACATCCTTTTCGATTAAATGACGTATCGTATTGATAACAAAATCACCTACGGGAGGGATTTCAGGTTTTAAGAATACTTCTCCTCTCACCTTAGCATTCATATCTTGTCTTATAGATCCACTATCGGCACGCTTTAAGACGTAAGCTAAGGGACCTGCGTCTAAGACAATTGCATCTTCTATTGCCGTTAAAATTTGCGTATCACCATCCTCAGATAAATAGTTAATGACATTTGTTGGCAGCAAATGGATCAACGAGACACGAATTGATCGTAATTGATGTGCCTTGTGTTGGCGCTCTGGAAGCCAGTGAACTAAATAATTATCAACATTATTTTGTTCTATCCAATCCAACAACGTTAGAGTATTGGGGTTCCACATTTGGCCCTGCTGATCAGTAACTTTTAAATCAAAAACTTTTCCTGAGTCATGCAATAGTCCCACCAAACAGCAAGCCAATATCCATTTATCTCGATTCAGATATTTGTCTTCTGGTGTTTTCGCGTCGAACTTGATTTCGTAACTCCCAATCTCAACAGCGATTTCAGCGCATTGCAAAGAATGAACTATCAGTCCTCCCGGATAAGAATGATGATGCGAAGCAGATGCAGGGAGCAAATGTACTAGACGAATTAATTTTTCCAATATCGGGAGTATCAACTCATCAAGTTTACTTTCCGATAACGGCAATGCATTACATAGCCTCTTTATAGACTCTCTATGTTGCTGAAGTAAAAACTCAAATGATCTTGAGTTAAAAACATTTGTTTGCTTCTCGTTAGCACAAGTCGATAGTTGACACTCACTTTTTCCAAAAACATCAGCCAATTGCAAAGCCGCAACTTTAGCTTTGCTTTTTCCCTTTTTTGACCAAAACTTCAGATCAATCATTCTCAATCCTTGATTTCAATAACTCATCTAAGAAATACAGTCGTCTTGACAGAGATGCCAAAGCATCGTTTTCTTTTCTAAGCCGACATAACCTTTTTTCAACTATTGCTCCAGCAATGCGCACCCAGTCAGGTTCTCTATCAAAAGCTGTAGATGGGATTGATTTGCTCTTCTTATTTATTCGTACATGCTTTGAAGTAAGGACCACTTTTACTTTTCGCTTAGCACCAACAGTGAAGCCTTTGACGTAACCCAAATAAGAGTGCCCTCGTCCCTTGGCTGATTGAATAACAGCATCGGATCTTAGTTCGTGAATATGCTTTTCAATACGCTCCCAATAAAAACTTACAGTCCCCCTATCTTTGTTATAACGCACCCTCGGATACAAAGATGTTTCGTCTTTGCTGAAACGTGTCTGTCGCATCATTTCAACGTAGTCATCAGTAACTTTCACTCCTTCAAAGAAGAGAATTTCTCGAATAGTTTGGATAGATGCTTTTATTTGCCTAATTTCATTCAACAGAGCTTCATCTATTTCGTCCTGACAGACTTCTTGTCTCCGATCACATTCCAAGTTCTCAGCCAATACCATCCATTTTTGCTTCATCATTGATCCTCAAAGTTCTATTACCTGCGGAACATGCCTCGTCCACTCCGCAATTAATTCATAAACTCCATGAAATAAGTTCTAGATTTTTTGAACATCACTTTTTCAAAATAACTAACGTAATAACCCCAACTTTCATCATCTATTGGCCAACCTAGAACTCGACACGTCAAAAACACAGATAAAGTAAATGTAATAACTGCTTGCGCTGGACGACGAGGTTTGTCAGCCAATCTGGATAAAAAAGCTCTGATATAGCCGATTGCAATATCTTGTTCCTGTCCGACAAACCTATAGTCTTGTCGAGTTTTAAAAACTTTTGACGGACGCTTAAAATCTTTCCTTGCTCTTGACTTAGCTTCTTGTTCACTCATTCCAACAAACATCAAAAGCCGAGATAGACACGTCTGCGAGATTTGAATACTGTTCAAAAATTTAATTAGATTTTTTACCTCTGATTCAGAAAAAACAGACTTAAGCTTTAATACCTTTAATTTGTTAGGGTTTATCAAATAATTCAAAAGAGCATTTTTCTTTTTCCTTTTTTCTGCAGATGTTCTCTTATCCACAAAATCTAAATAACTTGAAAACGCTGCTTGGCAAGGATCACTCTTTTTATTAAATAAAGAAGAGTTCCCACCCATCAATTCAAATTGATCTTCGTTCTCTTGAATTAGTAAAAGAAGAGCAAGTCGGTCAAAATCCTTTCGACCGAGAGATTCAACAGCTTTTGCTGGTAAATTGCTTACTAATTGGCAGAGTTCAGGAGAAACCTTTGCCAAATCTGACGCATAAGTCCAATATTTTTCTGCAAAAGCGTGTTGAAGCAATTGAACTGAGCATCGTAGGCTTGGATTCGCAGAAGCGTCAATTGCCCAACTGATATTGTTAATCAGTTCATTTTTCCTTTCAGGAAGCCCTATTCTGATAAAAGGAAAGATACCAATAACCGGTAAAACTGATAATCGTTGCAGCTTATTACGAGAATCTTCACTCAAAATCAATGTTTCTGGCCCAGATTCCGAAGCAAGGGTTTTCCAAAAATCGACCTCGATGCAAGTAGCTAACATTTCAACTACTTTCTGTTTAGTCAACATCTTGCTCTCCTGCTTTTTCAATTAAATACATTGAGGCATGCATTGCTTTATCAGTACGGCTGATGCGGTATGGTCCTATTTCTTCACCAATTCTCCTTATCAACCATCGCCCCATTTTTTTGGAATTAATCCCCTTTTGATCTGCTAAAGACAATCTCTTTAACTGTGATACCAATAATGAAGTTGAACGCTTTTGAATAAGTTTTACGGAAAAAGAGGTTGAGCCAAAAAGACGATAAAGCTCTTCAACAATAATGAAGCGAGGATCCATTTCTTTTTGACGCTCCAATGCTTCAAATATGTTTTCAACAGGATCCTGACCAGAAATCCAGAGCAATGGTGCTCGGCAATAATTGTCCCATTCTTCAAAAGAAGGCAAGGCTTCCTTTATTTTCTCACTACCCGCTTGACAGTAGGCTACGTAAATAGCATATACAGCGTGGATAATCTCGTCCCTACGGGGAATAACTACTTCTTCTAACGATGAGTGAGTAAATTTATGATGAAGGCCTTTATCCAAATTGATTGGAAGTGTTCTTCTAACCATATCAGCCGATATGTGGCCACCATTCCCATTGCCAATAACAAATAATTTAGTACTCACTCGCTCTACATTACTTGTCCTAACAACCCTCGATACGATGCTGGGTTCGGTAATTAATGAACACATCGTTTGTGTTGCTTGTACTTCGACATTGATATTGTCCAAATAAAGAGTATTCATTCTTGAACGCAACGTAGAAAAGACATCCATATGAAGTTTAGTTTCATCATTTGAGTAACTTGTTGCACCTGGGATTTCAACATTATTCAAACGAATCAAGGCTCTACAGAGCGTACTCTTCCCACTTCCAGGCGATTTTGCATCAACGAATATGAATGGGGCAGCCGTAACAAATGCCCTAAAGACAGCGGTAAATAATGCACTGAGCGTAGCTAAGCGATCCTGTTCCCTTTCAAATGGAATCTCATCTAATAAACTGTTCAAGAACTTATATGCATTTTTCGCTTCATCATGGCTAACAGTACGATTGTCCAAATCCTTAAAATTCTTCGGATCAAAATTACAAAATAACTTTGTTTCAGGGTCATAACCCACATTTAAATTTAAATTGCCATGTTTTCGGATACTTGGCTGAGAAACAATGCTAATTACCTCATCATAAATTCCTGAGTAAGCCTTAAGAATTTTTTCCCCGAAAATTTTTGTGCTATCAACTGGCCTATATCGCTTTGATCTAGCATCGAAAACAAAAACTCTGTACAGGCAATTGATGTCTCTTTCCAGTGTTGAAGAGGTACATATTTCATCACACACTTTGCCACCTAGAATTTCGATTCGGCGCAGTGTCTTTTGATAACGATAAAACAACGATGTCTTCTTCAACTCCTCAGCTATTAAACCGGTAACCGATTCTTGTTCTCCTCGCCTATAAAAGAAACTAGGATCTGCTACTGCATCTGACTCATGAAGGTTATATTCATCAAGCACCGAAAATACTGTTGCGTGGCAATGTGGACAGTCCCATGCTCCATATGGTCCAACCAGATGATTCGGCAACCAGTACTCAGCCTCCCCATTACATCTGGGACACTTTACCTGCAATTTATCCGAATCACTAGAAATAACCCGTCCTTCAGCAATCAGGCTTTCTACCAAAACAGACTGCTGAAGTTTAGGTCTAAACAAGTGCGTTAGATTCATTTTTGACCTCTTTTGGCGACCATGTCTTTGATCGCTTTGCGCATTTGCTCATCACTCACTCCCACTGCTTTTAAGCGTTGCCATTCCTCAATTTCACTCTTTAACCAAAGGGCCGGACGCTCTCCCTTACAACGTTGAGGTGGGAACAGACCTTGAGCGATCTTCCGGTAGATCGTACTTCTTTGCTTATGCTCGCTCTCAAAGATTTCTTTCAGAGTTACATACGTTCTCATACAAGAACTCCTAATATCAACAAACAAATTTTTGTCTTTTCTTGAGATCAAACCGGTAGGCACACCTTCCCCAAGCAAGACGATGCTGTTTAATTCTCATTAGACGCCGGCAAGAGGAAAGATTCACCGCAAAGACACCGCAAAAAAAATGTCGCAACCACTTGTTTATTAAAGAATTTCGAAATTGCTGTAGGGTTATCCCCTAAAAAGTTCGTTTAAATTAGTTAGTTTCAAGTTTCAAAAGAAAATATGAAAATAAATATGGATATAGATGAAATTATTGACAAATGAATGCTTTTTAGCTTCTTTTGCGATTACTGAGGTTTTATGAGTTTTTTTCGACTTTTTTGGAATTTGTCTATCTGTTTATAACAATTTATTTATGTTAAACAATCCTATTTTAGAGATTTGCATTACAATGATCGTCGGGACGTATAGTTCTACTTATCTGTTACTTTATGATGGGCGAGATGATGGGCACTTTTTAATGGTTGGTGAATTCCCCCTTGTTTTCTGGGACATATGCTCCCGCCGCCTCCACCATCAATAAGTCTCAGAGGGTCTAACGACATCTGAGATTTTTTGTTTATTCCTTACAATTCAATCAGTTATTGGTCCATCATCGTCTTATGGGAACCGATCTTACTCATTTCTTTTTGATGGACATAATGAACAATATCTAAATCTTCAATCTATGACGGAGCAAAATTAGGCAGAAGATTGCTAAAACGCTTACAAAAAAAGAATTCCAATGTATTAGATAGAAAATCAATGGGGCCAACGCCACTAATCCAATACTTTGCCAATCATCGAGGAAAACATTGTCGATTTTCCATTATCAAATTTCTTAAACGGCGTGAACACGATATCTTTGGGCTCATTGTTATCAATTCGGCAGACATCAGCAAAAAATTTAGAAAACAATTGGCTCAATCACTGGCGCTTCTCTCTAATTGTTTCTGAGGGCTCGTCTCGCACACAAGAACGAAATGGATTGATGTCAATCCCGCCTCGACGGGTGAAACACGCATAAACCTCAAGCAACTCAGGATTAAAGGCCTCACGCAAATCGTGATAGATCTGCTCAACGCATTGTTCGTGAAACCCCTTGTGACAACGATAAGAAATCAAATATTTGAAAAGTCCCTCGCGATTAATCGCTTGGCCCTTATAGTTAATCATCACGCTTGCTAAATCAGGCTGTCCAGTCACCGGGCACAGAGATCGAAAGACCGTTGTCGAAAAGGTTTGAGAAATGGTTTGAGTGGTTGTGAAGTCAAACTCAAGAAACGAGGGCTCGGTTTCATATGCAAGCATCAGCTTGTCATCGGACAATTTCAATGTGTCTAAAGAAATCCCTGGCATCACACGCAAAGCGTCGTTGTATTCGCTTATGGAATAAAGCCTTACCGTGACCTTTCCACCCAGACGCTCTGAAAGATCGTCTGACATGCGGCATGCGACCTCTTCTTTGCCTGACACGCGTGTCATCGCAAACGAACCTGCGTAAAGTTTAAGAGACTTAGACTCCACTATAGAGTGCGTGCTGGCTGGAACGAGCAACTCCCCTATCGCTGTTTGAGGCACTCCCTGAGAATTTAACCATGAAAGCTCGTACAAGCGCCAAATATCGACTCCACGGAAATCATGGTCGCCAATTGCATCGCGACCGAGGGCTCGAGGAATGGCTTGGAGCAAATCCGGGTTGTACTGGTCCTTATAGACCGTGTCTTTACCCAAAAGCGTATTTTTAGGCTCTGGCATTAAAACCGGCATGGCTATCCTTAACAAAACGAAGTCAGCTAATTATAGGAAACAACAGCTTGCACTGCCCAAAAAGAAATCTCTGATCGGAGAGAGCTCTCCTCTCTCTAATCAGAGACCACACTAGACAACACTAAAATTGATTAGCTATTTTTTGCCGGAACAAGTTTCATCCAAATTAAACCAATAACGTATCCCGCGAGCGCAAACCACACCCAACTCAAACCCAATGTGTGCATCGGAAGGTACGTTGTTAACACATTTTCCAGTGCGTCAAATTTAATATTGGCCGTTTCCAAACCGTTTATTAAGGCCATCACAAACGTGAAGCCAACGGTGAAAGCGTAAACACATTGCCTGCTATTAAATAATTTATCCGTAAACAAAAGCACAATTAAAACAACAGCCAATGGATAAATAAACATCAACACAGGGACAGTGGAAGTAATAATCGTTTCCAACCCAAACATGCCAACCAGGAAAGAAACAATCGAGAAAATCGTCACCCAGTAAATATAGGTGAAGCGCCTTGTCAGCTTCAAGAAATAAGCCGCGCAGCAAGTGATCAGACCAATAGCCGTTGACCAGCACGCCAAAAGCACAATGACCGCCAAAATAACGGCACCCGCGTTACCGAACAAAATCTTAGCCGACTCCGCCAACACAGGAGCTCCGGTTGACTGCATACCGATTGCCGGAACACTTTCCGCACCAATCTTGGCAATAAAAATATAAATGAAAGCCAACAGCGCCACCGCCACAATACCGGACTTGTAAACCTGCTTGGTGATCTCTGCGCGATCGGTCAAGCCGCACTCTTCACGAACCACATTGATCACGAGCGTTGCAAAGACAAAAGCGGCGATCGCATCTAGCGTGTTGTAGCCATCCAAAACACCTTGAACAGCCGCAACCACTGGCGTTGCATAGGCTTTTGTCGGAGCCTGAGGTTCGCCCAAAGGAGAAACAAAAGACTGCACAATCAATAAAACAATTGTGAGAACCAACGCGGGAGTCAAAAGCTTGCCGATACGGTCAACCAACTTTTGCGGCGAAGCCGATAACCAAAAAGAAATCAGGAAAAAAGCCGCTAAGAAAATGGGCATGGCCATTTCAACACTTTCTTTATCCAGAAAAGGACTCACGGCAATTTCAAAAGCAACCGTGCCGGTACGAGGAATGGCAAAGCAAGGGCCAATAGCTAAATAAGCAACAATGGTAAAAAATAAACCATAAAGCGGATGAGCACGACCGGCAGCTTCTTGAAGGTCATCGCATCCGGAATAACCCATTGCCATTACGCTGAGCAACGGCATCCCCACACCGGTGATACAAAATCCAATCAAAGCGTACCAAACGTTAACACCTGAGTTTTGTCCCATCGAAGCCGGGAAAATCAAATTACCAGCACCAAAGAAAAGGGCAAATAGCATCAAACCAATAGGGATGTATCGAGTCGCAACCTTTTTATCCATATTTTTATCTCTCTTTTTGTAAAGTTTCCTTTAATTCTATGGATGGAAAGCCTATTGCTCATAAGTGAGAAGGATTAGAAAATTCAATTCTTTTAAGAAATATACGGAATTTGTTTTAGGTGTTTCTCTGTATTCAGATCTTTTTTATATGACGGATATCTTTTATTCAGAATTCTTATTTCAAGCAATCGAATGCTATTTTTGAGCAATGATTGCGATCTGACTGTTGATACAATTTTTTCAAACTTCGATATATGAGGGGAAAAATTATGACGGAATACAAATGTTCTCGAAGTGCCTTTTTAAAAACGATGGGTGGTGTGATGTCCGGTGCGGTGTTGTCGGCGCTCGCTAATGTCGCCACAGCTCAAACTCAAGCTCCCGTTGTCGGCAGTAAAAAAGTCGCCGCTGATTTTAAGGGCGAAAAAGCCAAAGTCTTCTTCACCCGTCATATTGATGCCGATCACCTCAAAAAGCTCTATTCACTCATTAACGACGAAATCAAAGGGAAAGTAGCCATTAAACTGCATACCGGCGAAAGAAACGGTCCCAATATTTTGCCTCGTGAAATGGTGAAAGCTTTTCAGCAAAGCATCCCCAATAGCAACATTGTCGAAACCAACACTTTGTATATCGGCGATCGAGACACAACCGAAAAGCATCGCAAAACACTTGAAGTCAACGGCTGGACATTCTGTCCCGTTGACATCATGGACGAAGAGGGTACCGTCATGCTCCCTGTAAAAGGAGGCAAACACTTTAAAGAAGTTTCTATGGGGAAAAATATCGTGAATTACGATTCCATGGTCGTGCTCACTCACTTTAAGGGACACGCCATGGGCGGCTTCGGCGGATCCATGAAAAACATCGCCATCGGCTGCGCGGACGGCAAAATCGGAAAAGCTGAGGTTCACGCTGTCAAAGACATTAACGCGCCATGGGACGAATGGCCCGCCAAAGAGCACTTAATGGAAACCATGGCTGAATCGGCCAAAGCAGTTTGCGATCATTTCGGCAAACACATTGTTTTCATCAACGTCATGAGACGCATGTCTGTTGATTGCGACTGCGCGGGACTGAGCGCCGCGGAACCCACTATTCCGGATATTGGCATGGTGGCCTCAACGGATATTTTGGCAATTGATCAAGCCTGCGTTGATCTTGTCTATTCACTCGGCAAAGACAAGAATCATGACTTGGTGGAGCGCATTGAATCAAGACATGGTTTGCGTCAGTTATCCTATATGCATGAACTTGGCATGGGTAAGGCTAATTACGAGTTAGTCGATATTGATATTTAGCCTAAGCATTGGAATTAAAGACGGGCAAGTCGATTTTTGTCGGCTTGCCCGTTTCTCATTGGGATATTAAGTTATTCAGCCTCGAATCTGGCCATTACCCGTCACTAAATACTTGTATGAGGTCAATTCCGGCAATGCCATCGGCCCACGAGCGTGCAGTTTTTGAGTGCTTATGCCAATCTCCGCGCCGAATCCGAATTCAAAGCCATCCGTAAAACGCGTGGACGCATTAACATAGACAACCGCCGCGTCCACCTCAGATTGGAAGCGTCTAGCATTATTCATGTTTTCCGTGACAATGCACTCAGAATGCCGCGTGCTGAACCTTGCTATGTGAGCCAGAGCTTCATCAATATCTCTGACTATTTTCACCGACAGACGCAGATCTCCGTATTCTGTGGCCCAGTCTTCACTTGAAGCTAATTGGATGCGTGGATCGAATTGACAAGTCTTTTCACAACCAAAAAGAGTCACGCCCGCTTCAATAAACTCTTCAATCATTTGAGGGAGAAATGCGTCAGCTATTTTCTCGTGTACCAATAGCGTTTCCATCGCGTTGCACACAGAGGGCCGCTGCACTTTCGCGTTAAAAGCAATTTGTCTCGCCATTTCACAATTGGCGCTTTCATCGACGAACGTGTGACATACGCCAGCTCCCGTCTCAATGACGGGCACCGTGGCGTTTTGCACAACCGCCTGAATCAATCTTGCGCTCCCTCTGGGAATCACCACATCCACTAAACCGTTCATATGAATGAGATCCGTCACCGCTTGTCTATCAGTAACATCAATAAATTGGATGGCCCCTGAAGGAATACCTTCCTTTTGCGCAGCTTCGGACAAAATTTCCGCGATCGTTTGATTGGAGCGCAATGCTTCGCTCCCGCCTTTGAGAACAACCGTGTTGCCGGACTTCAAACACAAGCCTATCGCGTCGGCAGTCACATTGGGTCTGGCTTCATAGATAATGCCAACCACTCCGATCGGCACCCTCACTTTTGTAATTGAAAGTCCGTTTGACAATGTCGAGCCGCCAATAACCTCCCCCACAGGATCTTTCAATTGAGCCACCAGTCGAAGCCCCTCCGCCATGGACTCAATGCGTGAAGGCGTTAAACGAAGACGATCCTGCATTGAGGACTTCATGCCGTTGTTCTGAGCCTTTAGCATATCTTCTTCATTCGCTTTGAGAATTGCTTCGGAGTGATCCAAAAGAGCGTCGGCCATTGCCAAAAGCGCTTTATTTTTTACGCCTGAAGTTAAAATTCCCATGCGCACAGCGGCATCATGAGCAGCCTGCGCTTTTTGTCTAACTAAAACTTCTGTTTCACTCATTGCTCACTCCTAATTGAGGATGACCAAATCATCACGATGGATGACTTCATCAAATGCTTTGTGCCCCACAAGCTCTTCTATTTGCTCGCTTTGACAGCCGATAATTTTCTTTAACTCATCAGAGGAATAGTGGCAAAGCCCTCGTGCGATTTCGCGCCCTTCATTTGTTTTGACGCTCACCGTATTGCCGGCCTCAAAGTCTCCTTCAACGCTGACAATGCCGACCGGCAATATGCTGCAGCCTCCCGCTTTTTTGATCGCCTTCGCGCACCCTTCATCAACCGAGATTGTTCCCATAATTCGGGAGCCAAATGCCAGCCAACGCTTCCTAAACTGCAGGCGATTTTCTTTAGAAACAAAAAGCGTCCCCACCTCTTCACCTTGCAGGATTCGACTGATCGCCTCTTTATCCGAACCAGAAGCAATCACGAGATGAATGCCTGAAGTGGTCGCATTTTTGGCCGCCTGTATTTTGGTGAACATTCCTCCTGTGCCCACGCTGCTGCCGGCGCCTCCGGCGCTTGCCTCTATTTCGGGGGTAATCTCTTCCACACGGCTGACCAATTTGGCGTCCGGATGGGTTTGCGGGTTCGCGGTATAAAGACCGTCAACATCAGACAAGATAATCACCAAATCCGCATCTACAATACTGGCAACCAAAGCGCTCATATTATCGTTGTCGCCAATTTTCAATTCATCCAACGCCACCACGTCGTTTTCGTTCACAATGGGAATGACTCGACGTTTTAAAAGCTCCATGAATGTATTGCGCGCATTGGTATAACGATGACGATCAATGGTCTCCATGCGCGTCAAAAGCACCTGAGCCACCACCTGTCCATACTCTGCGAAAATCTTTTCGTAGGTATGCATCAAAATACCTTGCCCAACAGCCGCCGCGGCTTGTTTTCCAGGGATTGTTTTCGGTTTTTCCGTCAAGCCCAAACGATCAACACCGACCGCAACGGCACCGGAAGTCACCAAAATCATTTCTTTTCCTTGATTTTGCCAATCAGCCAACTCGCGAGCGAGTTTGTCGATGCGCGCGAAATCACACTTGCCGTTGGCATGGGTGATGGTGCTGCTTCCAACCTTGACAACAATTCGTTTGGCGTTTTTTAAATCTTTTCGATCAACTAGCATCTCAGACTTCCGTCGGGTTATCCACCTCTTTTAAGAGTAAGAAGTGTAGGTTTTGCGTTGGTAATTTTTTATTATACGTGCTGCATACGCCAAGCCTCGACCAAATGGCCGAGGCTTGTGGGCAAAATCAGTCAAAAAAGAACTTCTTTTTAGTGGTTAAGAAAATCATAAGCCACTTGAACATGCGTCATTGCGCCTTTAATGAGAGAGTCTTCATCAACTTTGTAGCAACCGGAGTGTTGCGCATGCACCGCGTCACAAGCCGGATTGCCCACACCGAAGAGCGCCATCACTCCCGGAACCTTTTGCTGATAGTAAGCGAAATCTTCGCCTCCCATCGTAACCGGGTAGTCATAGAAATAGTCATCTCCCAGGATCTTTTGAGCGCTCGCGCGCACTGATCGAGCCAATTGAACATCGTTGATGGTGGGCGGCACCAATTCTTCGTACGTGAGGGTAGCCTTGCCGCGCATGGCACGAGCGGTTTCTTCCACCACGCGTTTCATCGCTTCGGGAAATTGTGCGCGCACTTCGTTGCTGAAGCAACGGGTCGTGCCGGTGAGTTTCGCAGAACCCGAGACCACATTCCAGCGTGTGCCCCCTTCAATGGTTCCGACAGTCAACACCGCCGTTTCAACCGGTGAAATTTCTCGACTGACCACAGTCTGCAAATTTTGAACAATGGCCGCGCTCATCACAATGGCGTCTGCGCAAAGATGCGGGGTCGCGCCATGCCCGCCCTTACCTTCAATATTGACCTCAAAACGGTCACCTGAAGCCATCGTGGCGCCTTCTCGAACGGAAATCTTTCCGCTCGGGATATCCGACCAAACATGCATACCGAAAGCGGCGTCGACTCCTTCAAGAGCCCCCTCTTCAATCATGGAACAGGCCCCTTTGCCGATTTCTTCAGCCGGCTGAAAAGCGCACACGACCGTACCGGCCAACTCATCTTTAATGTCATTGAGCATTAAAGCGGCGGTCAACAGCATGGAAATATGGCAATCGTGACCACAAGCGTGCATGACGCCAGGATTTTTACTGGCAAATTCATAACCGGTTTCTTCATTGACAGTTAAAGCGTCGATATCGCCACGAAGCAAAATCGTCTTGCCGGGCTTGCCGCCTTTGATAGTAGCTAATGTACCCGTCTTCATGCCGCACTCGCGCCACTCAATTCCGTGCTTATCCAATTCTTCGCGAATACGCTTAGCGGTTTCGAATTCTTCCCCGCTCACTTCCGGGTATGCATGAAACCAACGACGTTGTTCAATGAGATAGTCGTGATATTTTTCAGCTAAAGCTTGAATATCCATTTTGCAGTCCTTCACTATTTAAGAACACCAAGGCATATTGTATTGCCTTGGTGTTTATGAAACTAGAACAAATTCACGAAGAAACCCGCAAGAATCACAGAAGTGATCGTCACGGTGACGAAGCCGCCAATGATCATCGAGGGGAACATCTTGCTCATCAAGAATTCATGTTCTTCCTGAGTCTTAGCCATTGCCTTGCAGGTCGATTCCGTAATAATGGCATTAAATGGGAAACCATACAATGCGGTCAAACAATTGCAGAAGCTCAACGGGAAAGAAAGTTTCATAACTTTCGCCGCCACCCAGGCAAAAACGGCCATGCCGAAAACACCCACAACAATCAAGCCAACCATCGGGAGAATAATGGAGGTCAACATTTCAGGCGTGCAGTCCTTTAATCCTTCGAAGACAAACATTGTCAACGCAAACATCAAAATATTAAAGGAGTTGCAGCGATGCAGAATATCGGTTTCCAAAAAGCCCAAAGAGCAGAAAACCACACCGAAAATCAAAGCCCACACGGCACCGCTGATACCCGTTACACCACCGATCATCATGGAAAGCCAAGCGACCATGCCGATCTTAGTCAACATCACGATCGGGCTATTGAGCGAGTCAGGCAAAGCCAGAGGACCGCGACGATCACTGGAGGGCAAGGAGGTGACATTCTTTGCGGCGGAAAGCTCGTCTTTTGAAACACGCTCTCCGGAGCGATATTCCTTCAACAATTTCGCGCCTTCGGCCTTCATGAAAATGGCGGTCAAGGGGTAACCCGCGAATCCCTGAACGCAGTACATCGTGATGGCAAAGACCGCCGCAGAAGTCAAGCCATGCTCAGTGGCCGCTTGTTGCATAATCGTTGCCGCGACAATGCCACCGGTAAGCGGAGGCAGACCCGCAATGATATAGGCCCAATCCATAAACAAGGGGCAAATCAACAACGCCAGGATACACATGCCGGCAAGCCCAACAAGACACATCACGACCGTTTTCCATTGTTCCATCAATGTCTTCAAGCTAATGACCGTGCCCATGTGGACAATCAAAAGATAAATACCCAACGTGGCTCCGAAGGGCGTCAAGAACGAATCTTTCACCAAATCATACGGAATGACCGTCCAGTAACCCACCAACAAAATGCAAGCAGAAACGAAAACTGAAGGGACCCAAGCTTTGGTCCACGTTGAGACCAGCTCACCGATGATCACGATGAAGCCGCAAATACAGAAAGCTGCTAAAAAGTTATACATAATGAGACTCTTTCAATAGTCAACCGAAACAAAAGCATCGCTAAAAAGTGACACTGTTGATTCATTATATTTAAGGCCTCACCGCTTGATTAGCAGGCTTTCTAGAGTGATTAACCTAGTCTTTTAACTTTTCTAAGTAGCTTCGCTTAGAAAAAAGACTTATATGGAAAAAGGGGCTGCGGCCTTAACCACAACCCCTTTTTTTCTGAACTTAAGTTGACGTTGAGAAGCGCTTAAGCTTCTTGCGCGGAGCCGTCCACTCGCAAACGCATCTCTTTGCCCGCCTTAAAGTGTGGCACGAACTTCGCCGGAACCACCACACTTTCTCCGCTCTTAGGATTGCGTCCTATGCGTTCAGGGCGATAGTTCAGGCAAAAACTGCCAAACCCGCGGATTTCGATGCGACTGCCAGTGGCCATGGCCAAGGTCATCGCATCCAAAACCGCTTTAACGGATTCGTCAACGTCACGCGCGGTTAAACGCGCGTTTTTATTTGCGAGCCGTTCAATCAGCTCGGATTTCGTCATGGCATCCACCATGCTTCTCCGATTACTTTTGTTCGAGCTTAGCCTTCAACAAGGCACCCAAGTTGGTCGTACCGGAAGCGCTCTGAGCGTCTTGGTTCATACGATCCAAGGCTTGGCGAGCTTCGCTGGCATCCTTTGCCTTAACAGACAATTGAATGCTGCGGTTCTTACGGTCGATGCTGATGATTTGCGCCGTCACGCTGTCACCTTCCTTCAATTGCGTTGTAGCGTCTTCAACGCGTTCGGAGGAGATTTCAGAGGCACGCAAGTAACCTTCGGTTTCATCACCCAAGTCAATCACGGCGCCCTTGGCGTCAACGCTCTTGACCGTTCCGGTTACCACAGAACCCTTTTCGTGCGTGCTCGTGAAGTTGGAGAACGGATCGCCGCTCAATTGCTTCACGCCCAAGCTAATGCGTTCACGTTCGGTGTCGATACCGAGCACAACCGCTTGAACTTCGTCACCCTTCTTGTACTTACGAACGGCTTCTTCACCGGATTCCGTCCAAGAAAGATCAGACAAGTGCACCAAACCATCGATGCCACCCGTCAAACCAATGAACACACCGAAATCAGTGATGGACTTGATTTGGCCGGTAACCTTGTCACCCTTCTTGTGGCTTTGAGCAAATTCTTCCCAGGGATTGGGTTTGCATTGCTTCATGCCCAAGGAAATACGACGACGTTCTTCGTCGATTTCGAGAACCATCACTTCAACATCGTCACCCAATTGAACAACCTTCTTCGGGTCAACGTTCTTGTTGGTCCAGTCCATTTCAGAGACGTGCACCAAACCTTCGATACCGGCTTCGATTTCAACGAAGGCACCGTAGTCGGTAATGTTGGTGATCTTGCCGAAGAGGCGCGTGCCCTTCGGATAACGGCGAGCGATACCGATCCAAGGATCTTCGCCCAATTGCTTCAAGCCCAAAGACACACGGTTCTTTTCTTGGTCGAACTTGAGAACCTTGGCTTCGAGTTCTTGACCCACTTGAACCACTTCGCTCGGATGACGAACGCGACGCCAGGCGAGGTCGGTGATGTGCAGCAAGCCGTCAATGCCGCCCAAATCAACGAAGGCACCGTAATCGGTGATGTTCTTAACAATACCCTTAACGATGGCGCCTTCCTTGAGCGTATCCATGAGCTTGGCGCGTTCTTCGCCCATGCTGGCTTCAACGACAGCGCGGCGAGAAACCACAACATTGTTGCGCTTACGGTCAAGCTTGATGACCTTGAATTCCATGGTCTTGCCTTCGTAAGGCGTGGTGTCCTTAACAGGACGGGTGTCAACCAAAGAACCCGGCAAGAAAGCGCGGATGCCGTTGGTCATAACCGTCAAACCACCCTTGACCTTGCCCGTGATCGTGCCGGTGACGAGTTCACCAGATTCGAGGGCCTTTTCAAGGTTCATCCAAGCGGCAAGGCGTTTGGCCTTGTCGCGAGACAAAATCGTATCACCGTAACCATTTTCGACTTGTTCAATCGCAACAGCTACGAAATCACCCGGCTTCACGGTCACTTCGCCGCGATCGTCCTTGAATTCTTCGATAGGCACATAGGCTTCGGACTTCAAACCGGCGTTAACGACTACAAAGTTATAGTCCACGCGCACCACTTCAGCCGTGATGACTTCACCTTGGCGCATTTCTTGACGAGCTAAGCTTTCTTCAAAAAGCTGAGCAAAAGACTCGGGTTGGTTAATATTTTCAGACATGAGTTAAATTAAATATCAGCGCTTATCAAAACTTGATACAGCACCGGGTTAAAATACCGGGCCGGCCCCATTGCCGGTTTGCCGGGCGGACGACACGGTTGCATCGTCCTATTGGGTGACTTCCTTGTACCATTGAAGCACTTGGTTCACCGTCGCTTCGATCGACAATTCAGAAGAATCGAGGATTTTGGCGTCTTTTGCGGGCGCAAGAGGACTCACGGCGCGTTGCATATCACGTCGATCGCGTTCCTCCAGATCCCGAGTAAGGGTGTCGATATTAGCAACAATTCCTTTTTCTTTCAACTGATTAAAGCGTCTTTGGGCTCGAGCTTGAGCGCTCGCCGTTAAAAATACTTTTAAAGGCGCATCCGGGAAAATAACGCTCCCCATATCACGACCGTCCGCCACCAGCCCCGGTGCTTTTCGAGCACGCTTTTGCACTTCGAGCAAAGCTTTACGCACCGTCGGCAAGGCGGCCACTTTACTGGCCGCCACTCCAACTTCTTCAGCTCGGATCTTATCGGTTACGTCTTCTCCGTCCAAGTAGATTTTTGCATCTTCAAAATGAGGCGCCAAAGATGAAGCCACTTCACCCAAGGCATGCTCATCTTCCAAAGAAACCTTTTCTTTCAAGGCCTTATAAGCGCAAAGGCGGTAAAGAGCACCGCTGTCTAAATAGAAAAAACCAAGGGCGGCGGCCACACGAGCAGCCACCGTTCCTTTTCCGGAAGCGGTTGGTCCATCAATCGTAATTACAGGAATCATTTGCACAAAAAAGCTCTCCCTCTTCGGGAGAGCTCTCTTATCTATTTAAATTGTTTGAGTTAAGTCTTCAGACGAAGTGTTTTCCGTTTGTTCTTCTTTTGCTTGTTCTTGCGCCTCGGCGGCCTTCTCCTCCTCAACGTCTTTTTCAGCAATCGGTTGAACAGCCACTAAACTATCGTCTTTTAATCCAATCAAAGTCACGCCTTGAGTGGCGCGCTTTAACACAGAGATGTCTGCCACAGGGGTGCGAACAATCTTGCCCTTTTGCGTCAAGAGCATGACTTCATCACCGTCATCGACCAAGGTGGCCGCCACGACTTTGCCGTTGCGCTCACTCGTCTGAATGGCGATCATGCCCTTTGTGCCACGTCCATGACGGGTGTATTCACTCACAAGCGTGCGCTTGCCAAAGCCATTTTCAGTGGCGGTCAACACCGTCTGATCTTCCCGATCGGCCACTAATAAGGCAATGACCTTCTGACCGTCTTCAAGCGCCATGCCTCGAACGCCTCGAGCGCCGCGTCCCATGGGACGCACATCCGATTCGCTAAAGCGCACAGCCTTGCCCGCGTCAGAAAAGAGCATCACATCGTGTTCACCGTCGGTAATGGCCACACCGATGAGATGGTCGCCATCATCGAGACCCGCGGCGTTAATGCCGGAACGACGAACATTGGCGAAATCCTTCAGGCGTGTTTTCTTAACCACACCGTTGGCTGTCGCCATAAACACAAAATGCTTATCGTCAAAGTCTTCAATCGGCAAAACAACCGTGATGCGCTCGCCTTCCGACAGCGGCACGGAATTAATAATCGGACGGCCTTTGGAAGTGCGGGAGCCTTCCGGCAACGAGTACACGTCCAAACAATACATGCGGCCGAAATCAGAGAAGCACAAAATCCGATCATGAGAGTTGGCGATGAAAAGCTGCTCAATCATGTCGCCTTCTTTCATCGTCGCCGCCTTTTTCCCTTGACCGCCCCGGCGCTGAGCCTGATAGTCAGAAAGCTGCTGACTCTTAATATAGCCGTCACGAGTCATCGTCACGACCATTTCCCGGCGCGGAATGAGATCGCGGGGATTAAAGTTCGGATCACCTGTCGGGTCAATTTCCGAGCGGCGATCATCACCGTACTCATTCTTAATTTCGATTAAATCGTCTTCGATGATTTGGCGCACACGATCGGGTTTATCCAAAATGTCAAGCAAGTCAGCGATCACCGCCACGACATTCTTGTATTCTTGAATGATCTTGTCTTGCTCCAAGCCCGTCAACCGTTGCAAACGCATCTGCAAGATATTGTCCGCCTGAGTTTCACTCAAATAATACAAACCGTCATCGCGGCGGCCGTACATCGGGTCCAACCCTTCCGGACGGAAATCATTTTGATGTTCGCCCGCGCGCGTTAAAAGCTCCCCGACCAAAGCGGAATTCCAGCCTCGGCCCATTAAGCCGGCTTTAGCAACTTCCGGCGTGGGGGCCGAACGAATAATGGCCAAAAAGTCGTCAATATTGGCCAGTGCCACGGCCAAGCCTTCCAAAACGTGACCGCGCGCGCGATTTTCTTTCAAATCAAACAAACAGCGGCGAGTGACCACTTCGCGGCGATGCATCAGAAACGCTTCAACAATTTGCTTCAAATTCAGCAGCTGCGGTTGACCGTCAACCAAAGCCACCATATTGATCCCGAAGGAGTCCTGAAGCTGAGTTAATTTGTAGAGATTGTTGAGCACAACGTCAGCCACGACTCCGGACTTCAAATCAATGACCACACGAACACCGTCTTTATCGGTTTCGTCTCGAAGGTCGGAAATGCCTTCAATTTTCTTTTCATTGATAAGATGAGCGATGTTTTCAACCAAAACACGCTTATTAACTTGGTAGGGAATCTCATCGACCACAATACGCGTGCGACGGCCATGATCGAATTCTTCATAGTGCGTTTTGGCTCGCATGAGTACGCGACCGCGCCCCGTGCGGTAACCTTCAATGACTCCCTTCAAGCCGAAAATAATGCCCCCGGTCGGGAAATCAGGAGCCGGCACAAACTTAATCAAGTCATCCACGGTTGCATCCGGGTGATTAAGCAAATGCACACAGGCGTCAATGGATTCGCGAAGATTATGAGGCGGAATATTGGTGGCCATGCCAACCGCGATACCGGCGCTGCCGTTAATCAAGAGGTGCGGCAAACGAGTCGGCAAAACTGTCGGTTCTTTTTCCGTGTTGTCGTAATTGGGAATAAAGTCAACCGTATCCTTGCGAATATCGGCGAGCATTTCACCGGCCAGTTTCTGCAGCTTAACTTCTGTGTAACGCATGGCCGCCGCCGAGTCGCCGTCCAGACTACCGAAGTTACCTTGACCATACACCAACGGATAACGAAGCGAGAATGGCTGAGCCATGCGAACGATCGTGTCATAGGCCGCCGTATCACCGTGGGGGTGATACTTACCGATCACGTCGCCCACCACACGGGCGGATTTCTTGGTCGGGCGCGAGTAGGTGTTGCCCATTTGCTCCATGGCATAGAGAACACGGCGATGCACGGGCTTTAAGCCGTCTCTCACATCCGGCAGAGCACGCCCCACAATAACGCTCATCGCATAGTCTAGGTAAGCACGCTTCATCTCCGTTTCGAGCGAAACAGGCAACAGCTCCTGCGCGATATTGAGCATTGAACCCGGAATGTTTGAATCGGTCGATTCTTCAGATGTGACGCTATCTTCGTTATTCTTAATATCTTCGGTATCAGACATTGATTGACTATCCATATTTCAAAATTTTTAACCCGTTGATTTTATCAGGATTTTTACAAAAATGCCTTTTATTTTTTCTTTAAAATTCAAATAGTTAAAACTTCTCGCCCAGACAAAATTCCAAAATTTTGTCAACAAAGCACAAACCTTTTGTCTGCCATACAATTCGCTCTGACTTTTAACGCTTTTTAGTTAGGTTTTCTATGCACGTTCAAACCATCATTCATGCGGGCTGGGTCATGCCTATGACCTATAAAGGACTCGTTTTGCCCAAACATAGTCTTTTAATTGAAAAAGGGAAAATTATCGGGCTCGTTCCAACTAGCGAAACCCAAGCCTTGGAAGCAGACGAAGTCTATGATCTGCCCGAACACATAGTTTTACCCGGCTTTGTGAACGCACACACTCACGCTCCGATGCACTTGTTGCGCGGCATGGGAGCGGACCTGCCGCTGATGGACTGGCTGCAAACCAAAATTTGGCCCGCGGAAGGGAAGTTAATGAGCCCGGAATTTTGCTATGAAGGCTCGCTGATCGCCGCCGCTGAAATGCTTGAATCCGGCATCACATGCGCAAGCGATCATTATTTTTTCAGTGAAGACGTGGCAAGGGGCTTCACCGAGTTGGGCATGAAATGTTCAGTCTCGGGCATCGTCATCGGCTTTCCATCCGCCATGGCAAAAACAACCGATGAGTATATCGCCTGCGCTGAAACCCTCTTTGAGCATTTCGAGGGATCGGATTCTGTTCGTGTCACTGTGGGACCTCACGCCCCCTACACCGTCGATGATGAAGCGCTTATAAAAGTGAGAGAACTCGCTCATAAACACAACGCATACGTCCACATGCATGTGGACGAAACGGTAAGCGAGATTGAAGGCTCCGTGAAGCAATTTGGCATTCGCCCCCTTGAACGGCTCAAAAATTTAGGACTGTTGGACGAACACTTTATCTCCGTGCACACGGTTCATGCTGACGACCACGAACTTGAACTCTTGGCTAACGCTGGGGCGAGCGTTGTTCACTGTCCATGCTCCAACTTAAAACTGGCAAGCGGCTTTTCCCCTGTTGCCAAGATGATGCAGCTCGGCATCAACGTGGCGATGGGAACCGACGGCGTGGCCAGCAACGACAAAGTGGATTTGCTGGGCGAGACACGCCTGGCGGCCATGCTCGGCAAAGCGGTCTCTAACGACACCACTCAAATGAAGGTGAGCGACATGCTTTACGCCGCCACCATGGGCGGGGCAAAAGCCCTCGGTTGGGATGATCGCATCGGCTCTCTTGAAAATGGAAAGGACGCCGATATGATCGCTATTGATTTAGGGGAAATTGACACGCTGCCGGTATTTGACCCTGCCGCTCAACTGTTATACAGTGCCGGTCGTGAAGACATTTCCCACGTTTGGGTTAATGGCAAAATTGTTGTTAAAAAGCAACAATCGGGTCGACTCAGACCGCTCTCGCTTGAAAAAGCACAGAAAATAACAAAAACGTGGCAGAATAGAATTTAGCTTAGGTTAGTGCCCCCAAAAAGCCACTCGCGAGGGCGGTGGGGTGTTAACCGGACGCGTGCGGTCGTCTGTTGTTTACCGCAATAAATCCAATTGGAGAAAATAATTATGAAAAAGACTTTAGCTTTGGGCGCCGCTATGGCTGCCTTGCTCGCTACGAGCGGTATGGCCAGCGCTGCCGATGTTTTCCCGTATGTTAAGAATAACTACGGCATCACCGTTATGAACAGCTACGATCTCTGTTGGCGCACCGGCTTCTGGACGCCCGCTCTCGCCGAAGGCATTGAATGCGACGGCGACATCGCCAACAGTGGCAAGATCGTTTTGGCTGCCGACACGCTCTTTGACTTGAACTCTGCCAAGGTGAAACCCGAAGGCGTCAAGATGCTCAACGAATTGGTCGCTCGTATGTCCGGCTTGAACGTTGACGTCGTGATGGCCACCGGTTACACCGACATCACCGGCCCGGCTTCCTACAACCAAACGTTGAGCGAACGCCGCGCTGAAGCCGTCAAGTCTTACATGGTCGCTCAAGGCGTGCCCGCTGACAAGATCCAAACCGAAGGCAAGGCCTCTCTTGATCCTGTCGTGACCTGCGAACAAACCGGCACGAAGGCTGAATACATCGCCTGCTTGGCTCCGAACCGCCGTGCTGTCGTTGAAGTGGTTGGCACTCGCGCTCAATAATTGATGAGACTGTCTCATTGATTTAAATTAAAAGGCGCTCCTTGTTTGGGAGCGCCTTTTTTCAACTCTGATAATGATCGAATGACCATGCCCTTGATCCTATTTGATTTAGATGGCACTTTAGTGGATAGTGCTCCTGATCTTTGCGCAAGCTTAAACCGACTTCGCGAGGCTAATCATATGCAACCGCTCCCCTTTTCAGTCCTTCGAGAATACGCGGGATCAGGAGCAAGAGGCCTATTGAAGGTCGGATTTGGCATAGATGATCAAAATCCTCGCTTCCCGGAGCTTAAAGAACTTTTTTTAAACGACTACCAAAACCATTGTGCGGAAAAAGTTCATTGTTTTGACGGTGTACCCCAATTGCTCGATAAACTCGAGCAGCTGGACTGGCAGTGGGGAGTGGTTACTAATAAGTTCAGCTGTTTCACCGATCCTATTTTGGAAAAACTAGGGTTGGCCGATCGCGCCTCAGTGGTGGTAAGCGGTGATGAAACCGGAAAGCTCAAACCCAATCCCGATAACCTTCTGGTGGCTCTGCGAAAAATGAACGCCAAGGCAGACCAAACGCCTTATGTGGGGGACGACATTCGAGACTCAAAAGCGGCAGCCGCTTTAGGCATGCCCTTTGCGGCAGCCACTTGGGGATACCTCCGGACGGATTTTCCAATTGATCAGTGGCAAACCAGTCTTATCGCCAAGCATCCGCAAGAACTGTTGGATTGGCTTGATTCGCTACAAAATCCTTGACTCGTTAAGATTGAAGCAATATTTCTGCACTACAATGAGCGCCGTGCTCAAAATCAAAGGGCAATGATTGACAAAATCTGAGAAACGATCTCAAACTATCGACTCTCTCTTTGGACTTTGTACTGGTTCTCGTCAGGTCAAACATCGCTGACGAGGCAATAGGAGAAAAAAATGAAATCTGTGCTCGTGCTCTATCACAGCCGAAGCGGACACACGGCTCGCGTGGCCCGTCGTATATGGGAAACCGTTATTGCCGAAGGTAATCAGGCCGACATGATGAGTGTCACCGAGGCCGATCGCGAAGGTGTGCAATGGGACAAGTACGACCTATTTATCGTGGGCTGCCCCGTTCTTTATGGCACCTACCCGAAAGTGTTCTACAGCTTCCTTGCAAAATATAAAAATGAGCTCGATGCCAAGCCCCATAGTTTCTTTAACGTCTCCGTAGTGGCGCGCACCCCCATCAAAGCCACCCCTGAAGGCAACCGCTACATGCAAAAGTTCCTTCAAAATTCTCCCTGGAAACCTCGCGACGTAAAATGCATCGCCGGTAAAGTGGACTATCCCAACTGGGGATGGCTTGATGCGAAAATGATTCAATTGATCATGAAAATGACCAAGGGCCCGACCGATCCCACGACCGTCATTGACTACACCGACTGGGAAGATGTTAAGAGTTACGCCCGTCACTGCCTGACTTTGGCTTAATCAGACTCACAACGGAAAGAAGTCGCTCCTGCAATGGGCGGCTTCTTTTTGTTTACAATATCAGTTTGTGTTTAAAAATTAATAAAGTAGGTTAACAATGTCCGACTTTCCCTGGATTGCCAAGTACCCTAAAGGGGTTCCCGCTCAAATCAATCCTGATCGCATCGCCAATATCCCCGCCTTACTCGACGGTATCGCAGACAAGCATCCAGACGCTCCCACATTCACCAACATGGGCGTGACGCTTTCAGCTAAAGAAACACAGGCTTTGTCGTTTGACCTGGCCGCATATTTGCAATCGCTGCCCGATATGCAAAAAGGCGATCGTGTGGCGGTGATGATGCCCAATTTGTTGCAATATCCAGTGGCTTTGTTTGCTATTTTGAAAGCGGGCTTTATCGTTGTTAACGTGAACCCGCTTTATACCGCTCGGGAGTTAGAGCACCAACTGAAGGATTCCGGCGCCAAAGCGATCATCATCATTGAGAACTTTGCCAAAACGCTCGAACGTGTTCTTTCCCGCACACCGGTCAAACATATCATCACAACACAAATCGGCGACCTCTTCCCCTTCATGAAGCGCACCTTGATTAATTGTGCCGTCAAGTACGTCAAAAAGATGGTGCCCGAGTGGCACTTGCCTGGCGCGGTTACTTTCCGTGACGCGCTTTCCATCGGACACTCCAAGGGTTTTAGTCCGGTTGATCTTTCCAATGAAGATATCGCTCTACTACAGTACACAGGAGGCACCACAGGCGTCTCCAAGGGAGCCATGCTCACTCACCGCAACGTGCTTGCCAACGTGGAGCAAACCGGCACATGGATCAGCGGTTCTTTCAAAGAATGCGAAGAAGTGGCCATGTGCGCTCTGCCGCTTTACCATATCTTTGCTTTTACCGCGACATTGGCTTTCCTCAATTGGACCGCTCGGAGCGTTTTGATTACCAATCCGCGAGACATCAAGGGATTGGTCAATGAGTGCAAGCACTGGAAATTCTCCGTCTATACCGGAGTCAACACACTGTACAACGCTCTTTTAAACAATCCTGAATTCACCTCGGTTGACTTTTCTCGTTTGAAGATGGCTGTGGCCGGCGGCACGCAAATCCAAAAAGTGGTTGCCGAACGCTGGAAACAAACCACCGGCATTGGCATTCTTGAGGCCTATGGTCTGACGGAAGCCTCTCCTGGCGTCTGCGGCAATTTGCCTGACGCTCCGTGGGACGGTTCGGTGGGTTATCCCCTTCCCAATACGGAAGTGACGATCCGAGGCGACGGATTCAAAGATTTAGGGTTGTGTGAAAAACCCGAAGATATTGAATCGCACACGGGTGAAATTTGCGTTAAGGGTCCTCAGATTATGCGTGGCTACTGGAACCGCCCGGAAGAAACTGCCGGGGTTTTCAGAGATGGCTGGTTACGCACGGGTGATGTGGGCTTCATGGCCGCTGACGGCAAAATCACCATTACTGACCGTAAAAAGGACATGATTTTAGTCTCCGGCTTTAATGTTTATCCCAATGAAGTCGAAAGCGTCATCGCTTCCATGCCGGGCGTGTTGGAGTGCGGCGTGGTCGGTGTCCCTCATGAGCGTTCCGGAGAAACGGTTAAGGCTGTCATTGTCTTAAAAGATCCGTCCATCACCAAGGAAGACGTGGTGAAATACTGTCGCACTCAGCTGACAGGCTACAAGATCCCGAAACAAATTATTTTCGTGGATTCATTGCCGAAGACCGCGGTCGGCAAAATCTTGAGACGTGAATTGAAGGATATTGGCTAGAAAGATAACGGGCGCTCGGCCCCCTATTCTCTTTGCGAGGCGATTAACACTTATCGGTTAATCGCCTTTATTTTGTACTAAGATGCAGCCTTTTTAGCTTTTTGCCGATTGACCCACATTCTGGCGATAAGCACGACCAAAGCCGCTCCTAACACGCACGCGCCATAATGGACCGCGTCGGTTTGAGGGATATGTTCAACCATGAAGATATCGCTGACGATCAATCCCCCGCCAATCCATCCTAGCAAGGCGCCCCCTAAAGTCACAATGATGGGGAAGCGGTCAAAAACCTTCAGAATGATCTGACTGCCAAACACGATAAACGGAACGCTGACAATCAAACCAAAAATAATCAAAAGGGTTTGATGATGTTCGTGCGCGGCCTGCGCTGCACCGGCAATACCGATAACATTGTCGATGCTCATCACCAAGTCAGCCACAATGATGGTCTTAATAGCTGAAAGAACCTTGGTGCTCGCCTCTATGTGCTTATCCTCCTCATCGTGCGGAATCAACAACTTCACGCCGATCCAAATCAAAAGCAATCCCGCGACAACCTTCAGTAACGGCAGCTGCAGCAGATAGACGGCGCAAGTGATTAACACCACGCGCAATGCGATCGCGCCGAACACACCCCAAAAAATACCTTGTCGTCGCTGATGAGGATCTAAATTGCGACAAGCCAGAGCGATGACAACCGCGTTATCACCGCCCAATAAAATATCAATCATGATGATCTGAGCCACGGCACCCCAGTGCATCGTCGTAATCAGCTCGGTCAACCATTCCATAGCGTTTGTTTTCCTCTAGTCAAAAATAAGACGGTTGTAGTTTAACGAGTTTAAGTTAAATGAGCGTGAAATTTTTGCAAAAAACGCCCCTGATTCGCAGAAAACTTTTTAGATAAGCTGCATGTGTTTTTTCGCACAATAGATGGGTGCGTAAGGCGCGGCTTGTGTGATCGATAAGAGTCCTTCCCGCGAGAGCTCCAAAATCGCAAGAAAGCTCACCACTTTTTCCTGCATGGAAGCTTGACCTTGGACCAATTCATCGAAGCTGACGAAGCGTTCCTGCTCTAAACGGCGAATGATCGCGGACATGAATTCATGAATGGATAATTCCTGCCTGGCCACAGTATGATTGACCTTTAAATTGGCGTTTTTGACAACAGAGAGCCAAACGCGAGCCAACTCCTGCGGAAGCACTTGAGGCTCCGGCGCCTCGTCTTCCTCAACCGGCACATAGCCTCTCCAAAAGCCGTCTCCCATGGTGGGAAGGGCGTTGAGCAACTGAGCCGCCACTTGTATTTTTTCGTACTCAGCCACCTCTCGCAAAATTCGAGCCGTCGGATCTTCTTCCTCTTGATCCTCTTCGTTAACGGGCACCGGAAGCAGCAATCTGCTTTTAATCATCATGAGATCGGCTGCCATCACCAGATAGTCACTGGCTAGCTCCATGTTCTGTGAACGAATCTGTTCTACGTATTGCATGTATTGATCCGTCACGGCCGCCACCGAAATCTCATTTAAATCAAGCCGTTGCTTACGAATAAGATAAAGCAATAAGTCAAACGGTCCCTCAAACGACTCTAAAAAAAGCTTGAGCGCGTCCGGCGGGATGTAGAGATCGTCCGGGAAATGCAGCAAGGGCTCGCCTTTCAGACGCGCAACCCCGACAACATCCTCTATCGAAGGCGTTGTATCGGGAATGAGCTCGGGAGCAACATCAATTAAGGCGTTAGGATTCACTGATCTAAGCTGACAAGGGATGAGGAGCGTTTCCGCATCCCTTGTCTGATTGTCGTTTAGTAAGAAGGCGTGTACATGCTCGCTTTGATCGCCTCGGCTAAGTCCTGCGGCTTTTCTCCGTTAGCAAGTCCTTTTTCATAAGCGTACTCTGCCACCGCCACTGCGATCGCCTCTGAGATCGGTCGAATGTCACTCAAAGACGGATAAAGACTGCCACGCTTTAAATCGTCTTCGCTCACCAAATCGGCCAACTTGCGCGCGGCCGCCAAGAACATGCCGGTCGGCATTGTCTTCGCTTTCACAAATGTGGCGGCGCGACCCAGAGCCGGGAACACGTAAGAGTTGTTGCCTTGGCGGGGCACAAACGTTTGCCCCTTGTATTCAACCGGGTCGAAAGGAGAACCGGAAGCAAAGAGCGCGCGACCTTCTGAGAATTGATAGGCCATTTCAGCCGTGCATTCCGCCTTGGAGGTCGGATTGGAAAGAGCGAAAATGATCGGGCGCTCGTTAATCGCGCTCATCTCACCAATGACCATCGAATTAAACGCGTTTTGCTGAGCGGCGACGCCCACGATGGCGGTCGGACGCAATTGCTGAATTGCTTGCAGGAAGCTATCGGCGGGCTGCGCGTCGTGAGCGAATTCACGCTTGTGAGCGGAAAGATCCGTTCGCTGCGCAACCACCAATCCCTTGGAGTCAAAAAGGTAGCAACGCGTGCGAGCTTCTTCAATGGAGATGCCTTCTTCATCCGCGATGGCCTCTGCGATCAAGTTGGCGATACCGGTTGCGGCTTCGCCCGCACCTAAGAAAAGCACACGTTGATCGGCAAGCTTTCCTCCGGTCACACGCATGGCGGAATAAAAGCCCGTCAAAGCCACGCAAGCGGTTCCCTGGATATCATCGTTAAAGCACAAGCTCTTATCTTTCCAACGAGTCAACAGACGGAACGCATTGGCGTTGCCGAAATCTTCAAACTGAATCAACACGTTAGGCCAGCGCTTACGGGCGGCCATCATGAATTCGTCAATCAGCTCATCGTAGCAGGCGCCGCAAACACGTTCTTGACGAAGCCCCATGTAGAGGGGATCAGCAAGATAGGCAGGATTGTTCGTGCCAACGTCAATCATCACCGGAAGTGTTTTTTCCGGCGCCACACCGGCGCAGGCCGTGTAAAGAGCCAACTTGCCAATGGGGATGCCCATTCCATTAACACCTTGGTCACCCAAACCCAAAATGCGCTGACCATCGGTCACCACGATAACTTCCACGTCATCTTGCTTGACATTTTCCAAGATCTTGGAAATTTGACCTTTGTCTTTGATAGAAACAAAAAGGCCTCTGGCTTGCAAAAAGTTATGACTGAACTTCTGACAGGCCTCACCCACCGTCGGCGTGTAAATAATCGGCATCACCTCTTCGATGTTATCGCACACAACCTTGTAGAAAAGCGTCTCGTTGGTGTTATGCAAAGCATCCAAGTAGAAGTAGCGTTGAATGGGCATGGGGAAAGTGCGCATGAAGGCCACAGAGCGGCGAGCCTGTTCCTCAAGCGTTTCCACACGGGCGGGCAAAAGCCCCCTCGTGCCCATTTGATCTCTTTGTTCATCAGTAAAAGCCGAACCGCGATTTTCAAGCGGGTTGCGCAGGATATCCTGTCCGCATCGAGAGCAAGTCATTTTCGTGTATCTCTAAACAAAAAAACGAGGACCATTCCTCATTGAAAAATCTAAACGTATTGTAAACCCAAGTTCTTAACCCAGTTTTTCGATTTGCGCCAGACGATCTTTAGCGGTTTTTGCCGACTCGGATCGCGGGTAGCGCTTAATCAGTGTGTTAAGACTTTTTTTAGCCTCATCAATCAAGCCTTCACTCAACTCCGCGGAAGCCTTCAACAAAAGCGCTTCTGACGCCTTGGGTGAGCTCGGGTAAACTCGATAGAGGTTATTAGCCACCGTGATGGTGCTCTTGAAATTATTGAGCGCGTAGTAAGAGCTTGCGCGCCAATAGTCAACATCAGCCATGTAGGCTGATTTGGGCCATGTTTTCTTAAATGTATTGAGCGCTTTCAAGCAATTGGAAAAATCTCGGTTTCTAAACAATGAAACCGCTTTTTCAAAGTCACGACGTTCGGCGGGCTTTACATTAATCACACGGCCGTTTAATTCCACGCGAGCGGGTTCCACTTCAACAAGACGCTTATCCATCGTCTCGACCCGACGCGTTAATTCCTGCATTTGACCGATCATTCGTTGATTTTCCGAGCGCAACGCTTCAACCTGTCCCATCAGATCAACCTGAGCGCGCTGGCTCGCCTTCAATTGTTCCCGCAACTCCAAAATGGCCGTTCTGGCTTCATCATCGGCAAAGGCCCACGCAGAGCTCGCGTGCACAGACAACGCCAACATCATCGCTGCCAATAAGGTCTGACGCATACTTTTCCTAAAATTTCCTAGATCCAAAAAATGCAACGCGCCTGGTGACCAGGCGCATCAAACTATTTCGTGCGATAAATGATATCGACTCGACGATTTTGTTGGTAGGACTCTTCATCGTGACCCATGGCGCGAGGACGTTCCTTACCGAAACTGACGCTTTCCATGCGATCGGCCGGCACGCCTAAGAGCTGCAAGCGGTTTTCAACGCTATCACTTCTTTTTTGTCCCAAAGCCAGGTTATATTCACGACCGCCGCGCTCATCGGTATTGCCTTCCAACACCACCGTCGCGCTCGGATGCGTGGCGAGGTACTGAGCGTGAGCTTCGATCATGGCCTGAGACTCGGCCGGAACGGTATAGCTATCAAAGGCAAAATAAATGCTTTGTTGACTCAAAGGAGAATTGGGATTGGAGAACGGGTCCCCTGCGTATTGGCTGTCAGGACCGTTGGGATTTAAATCCACGGAGGAACACCCCGTCAAAAGAGCGCCCGCCAAACCCAAGCTAACCAACAAAACTTTGCTTTTAAATTGCATTTAAAACTCCATCAATATCAAATTGAAATTATTGCAGAAGCGGTCCCCAAGAGGGTTCACGAATATCGCCTTGTTGACCGGTCAATCGCGTTCTGACGCGACCGTCCAAACTAACCGTCGCCAACACACCTCGTCCGGCCTCTTCGGTCGCATAAACGAGAATCTTGCCATTGGGAGCGAACGTCGGCGATTCATCTCTCATGGTGTCGGTCAGCACAAGCTGCGTTCCCGTTAAAAGGTCAAGCAAGGTGACTCTGAAAGCACCGTTGAAGCGAGAAATAAAAGCCAGCTTATCCCCTTTGGGGCTGATGGCCGGGCTAATGGCGTACTCGGCGCTGTAGGTTACCCGCTCGGCCGCGCCTCCGGCCACCGCCTGCCGATAAATTTGAGGCGATCCGCCGCGATCGGACGTGAAATACACATACTGTCCATCAGGACTAAACACGGGTTCCGTGTCAATACCTTGGCTATTGGTAAAGCGCCGCACATTGGTACCATTGGTGCTCATGAGGTACACGTGCGTGCCGCCCCCCATGGAAAGGGCGACGGCCATTGTTTTACCGTCGGGGCTAAAGGCCGGAGCCGAATTATTTCCCTTGAAACTGGCAATCAAACGACGCTCACCACTGCGGACATCGTGCAAATAAATGACGGGTTTATTGGCTTCAAAAGAAACATAGGTGAGCAACAATCCATTGGGCGACCACATGGGGGAAATGATGGATTGATTACTTCTGAGAGCCGTTTGCGGATTTTCGCCGTCGCTATCGCTCACAACCAACTCGTAGGAACTCGGGCCACGCTGCAGCACATAAGCCAAACGGGAAGCGAAGATACCAGATTCACCCGTTAATCGCTCGTACACAGCGTCCGCAATTCGATGAGCCGTCAGGCGCAAATCGCCGCTACTCACCACGTACTGATTTTCATCAATTATCTTATCTTCAACGGTCCCGAAAAGCTTATAGCTAATGCGATAGCGCGTATCGACCAACTTTTCGATCGTTCCGATCACCAGGGCGGTGGCCCCCATCGTTCGCCAGAATTTCGCTCTAGGCTTTTCCACATCCTCGGGCGGCAACTCACCCATTACTTTGATGGAGCGAAATGCTCCGCTTCTTTCGAGGTCAGCGGAGATAACCGCTGACAAGTCCAACGGCGCGTTATTGGTTCCTTGAAATTGAGGGATGGCAATCGGCATTTGATTGGCACCCACCCCCGTAATTTCAATGCGAAGTTGTGCCCATGCGGGCAAGCTCCCGCCGCAGGCCAAGCCCGCAGCGGTCGTGAGCAACGTTCGACGGTTAATCTGCATGATCCATCCTTTAGTGCGGATATCTCAAAAATTCAAATGAAGTGCTTTGATTTTAAAGCAAAATAGGCGCCAGTCTAAATGATTGGCACCTATTTTTTCGATTGGTTACGATTGTCGCAACCGATTCAGTCCATTAGTGACGGAAGTGACGTTCTCCGGTGAAGACCATCACGACGCCGCGCTCATCGGCCGCTGCGATCACTTCCGGATCGCGGATCGAGCCGCCCGGCTGAATAACACAAGTGGCGCCGGCGTCAACCACAACATCCAACCCGTCTCTGAACGGGAAGAAGGCGTCGCTTGCCACGGCCGTGTCCTTCAAACTCAAACCGGCTTCCTCTGCCTTAATCGAGGCGATTCGGGCGGAGTCCACTCGACTCATTTGACCGGCTCCAACACCCATTGTCATACCGTCCTTGGCAAAAACAATGGTGTTGGACTTCACGAATTTCGCCACGCGCCAAGCAAAGAGCATGTCTTTGAGCTGTTGTGCCGTGGGTTGCTTCTTGGTTACCACTCGAAGCGCTTCTTCCGAGACCACCTGAAGGTCAGGCGTTTGCACCAAAAGGCCGCCGCCCACACGCTTGAAGTCAAAGTCGTTGTGATCCTGCCCCATTTCGATGGTGAGCAAGCGCAAGTTGGGTTTCTTTTCCAAAATAGCCAACGCTTGCGCATCAAAAGCGGGCGCCATGATCACTTCTGCAAATTGCTTGGAAATCATTTCCGCGCAAGCACCCGTCACAATCGTATTGAAGGCGAGGATGCCACCGAAAGCGCTCTTGGAGTCGGTCTTAAATGCCTTGGCATAAGCCTCGGCGCTGTCGGCACCGACTGCCACACCACAGGGATTGGCGTGTTTGATGATGACGCAGGCCGGTTCATCAAACTGTCTGACCGCTTCCCAGGCGGCGTCGCTATCGGCGATATTGTTGTAGGACAACGCCTTGCCGTGCAGCTGCTTGTAGCTTGCCAACAAGCCTTTGCCAATATGAACTTCACGATAGAACGCCGCCTTTTGATGAGGATTTTCACCGTAGCGCATATCCTGCACTTTAACAAATTGACGCGTAAAGCTATCCGGAAAATCTTTCTTTTGAGCGTTATCGTCCAAACCCGTTAAATAGTTGGAAATCATGGCGTCGTAGCGAGCCGTGTGGCAGAAAACCTTCTTAGCTAAATTCAAGCGGGTGGCGGCGCTCACTTCGCCTTTTTCCTTTAACTCCGCCACGACCGTCGCATAGTCCGCGGGATCCACCACCACGGCAACGCTTTCATGGTTTTTAGCGGCGGCACGAATCATCGTGGGACCGCCGATATCGATGTTTTCGATCGCTTCTTCAAAGGTGCAGTCCGCCTTGGCCACCGTTGCTTCAAACGGATAAAGGTTCACAACCACGATATCAATCGGGTCAATATCGTGCTCTGCCAACGCTTGCATATGAGCAGGATCCGGACGACGAGCCAAGATGCCGGCGTGAATCTTCGGGTTGAGTGTCTTGACGCGACCGTCAAGCATTTCAGGAAATCCCGTGTAATCGGCCACTTCCTGAACAGGAATGCCCGCCTGTGCAATTAATTTGGCCGTACCGCCCGTGGAGAGCAAGTGATAACCCAAAGCGGCGAGTTCGCGAGCGAAGTCCACCACTCCGGTCTTATCGGATACGCTCAGCAATGCTTGTTTGCGCATAATAAATGTCCTTAAAATTTAAATTTAGAAAAACAAAACTCTCACATCTCATCATCAGATGAGTTTATAAAATTGAAGCTTCTTGTGCAGCGTGTTTCTGTTAATGCCCAATAGCTGCGCCGCAGCACACTTGTTGTGCCCAGTTCGCTTCATGGCAAACTCCAACAAAGGTTTCTCGACCGCCTGCATCACCATGGGGTAGAGCTCATGATGAGGACGCATGCCGTTGAGCGTCTCAAAATATGCCTGCAAATTGCGCACAACCGCCGCTTCCAGCGAATCATCGGCTTGGATATCCGCGGGCTTCATCATCATTGGATTTTTTGCCACCACTTCTTGTTTTTTGATTGTATCGGAAACCATATCAATAAACACAAAATAAGAGAGAAAAAGAATAAATTACAACCACCCATGGTGGTCAAAATAACGCAACAAGCAATCCTGCTGCGTTTGAGCTCTGCCGGCCTCGCAAAGAGCCGCTCGCACAGCCTCAAATCCGGGCCATCCCGTCAGATACCATATCAGATGCTTTCTGAAGGTCATCACACCCACCGTTTCTCCGTACAAATTAAGGTGCCATTGTCGGTGAGTCAATATGGCCCGCGCTTTTTCATGAAAAGACAACTCAAAAGGCTGACCATTTCTCAGTTCTTCTTTTATTTCTTTAAATAACCAGGGACGCCCCAAGGCGGCCCGCCCGATCATCACCGCGCTCGCCCGGGTATATCGCAATACCGCCCGGACTTTATTCGCGTCCGTGATATCGCCGTTGGCGACCACCGGAATCGTTAACGTTTGCGCCGCCTGAGCAATGGTGTCGTATTCCACTTCGCTTTCAAAACCGCCCAGCCGCGTGCGACCATGAATGGTCACCATGGCAAAGCCGCAATCCTGAGCGTGGCGAGCAATGATAAGCGCGTTTTTATGCTCCTCATCCCAGCCCGTGCGACACTTCAAAGTCACAGGCACATGGCTTTCTTTTGAAGCTTCGGCGAGCGCCTCTAAAATCTCAAACGAACGGGAAGGCTCACGCATCAGAGCGGAACCGCAAGCCACATTGCAAACTTTCTTCGCGGGGCAACCCATGTTGAAATCAATCACTTGCGCCCCCGCTTCACAGGCCCAGAAAAAAGCTTGCTTTAGCGACATGGGATCAGCCCCTAACAGCTGGACCACACGCGGCGTCTCGTTTTCAAAAAACTGCAAACGCGCCAAAGTTTTTCGGCTCGCCCGGAGCTGAGGAGCGCTTGCGAGCATTTCACCGACCGCGTAATCAGTTCCAAAAGAGCGGCACAAGCACCTAAACGGAGCATCCGTCACCCCCGCCATAGGGGCTAAAAAAAGCTTCCCGTCAATACGGTACTGTCCCAAATTGAAACTCATAAAACTGTCTCAAAAAACATTACCGTCCTGGCGGCAAGCACTGGCGTTATTTTAATAACATTGCTCATTTTCTGAGCAAAATTCACGACTTCGCTGACAAAAGACAAACTATCCGTAGATTTTGAAACAACAATATTCTATATATTGCGCTCGAACGGACGAGTCGCACTATTTTGGCGCCCGCGCCGATAGATCATGAAGAGCTTGCGGCGTTCCCACGTTTTCCCAAAAGCCATGAAAGACTTCTCCGGTCACGCGACCATTTTCAATAAATTGATCTAGCCAAGGGAAAAGCTTTGCGAACACAATCGGCACGTCTTTAAAAATTCTGGGAGAAAATAGACCGATACTGGAGTAGGTATAGGTTCTTTTTTCCCTAGTGATCAACCCATTTTCCAATCCCATGTCCCCCTCGGGATGAAAAGCCGGGTTAGGCACTAAGATCAAATGAGCGTCAGCCTGTCCCGAACGAAGCCTTGCCGCGGGTTCCGATAAAAGCGTCGAAAAGTCAAAATCCGTCGCGATATCTCCCGCGACAACAATAAAGGGCTCATTGCCGTCGCTCAGCAGCGGCAGCGCTCGCGCGATTCCTCCCAAAGTTTCAAGCGACTGATCGTAACTGGGGCCCTCAATGGAATAAGTGAGAGTGGCTCCACGGTAGTATTGACCTAATGTCGGCATAAAAGTATGAGATAAGTGCGCCGCGTTGATAACGATCTCATGGATGCCAGCTCGGACCAAACCGTCCACCGCCCAGTCAATCAGACGGCGATTGCCGACCGGCAAAAGCGGCTTGGGCAACTGATCCGTCAGCGGTCTCATTCTTTTGCCGCGGCCGGCGGCCAGAATCATCGCTTTCACTCAACGCTCCTAAAACGTATAGCCGTACTGAGGGACACTGTCTTCAATTTGGTCAATTAAGAAAAGCAACGCCTTTAATTCGTCATAGCGATGCGCAGTCTGGCGAACGTAATTAATAAAACGCGGAGTATCGGCTAAATATTTTGGTTTGCCATCACGGTAATTGATTCGAGCGAAAATCCCTAATACTTTGAGATGGCGCTGTAGTCCCATCCATTCGACATCTTTCCAAAAAACGCCGAAATCAGCTGGCACCGGAATCCCCGCTTTTTTCGCTTTTTCCCAATACCGGATCGTCATATCAATCACAAAGGTTTCGCCCCAGCTGATAAAGGCGTCACGCAAAAGAGAGGCGATGTCGTAGGAAACCGGTCCATAAAGGGCGTCCTGATAATCCAAAATGCCGGGGCCATCGGTAGCCCTAACCATTAAATTGCGAGGCATGTAGTCGCGATGGACAAATACTTTGGCCTGAGCCAAATTATTTTGCAAAATGCGCTCAAAACACACTTTCAACAGGGCGTTTTGCCGCTCATCCAACGTTTTGCCACGATGTCGGGAAATGTACCATTCTGGAAAGAGATTTAATTCCCGAGTCAATACCGCGCGATCGTATTCAGGCAATACGCCGGCCTCAGAAATGCTCTGCCACTTAACAAGCGCGTCAATGGCCTGTGTCATCAGCTCTCGCGCATTATTTTCATTGAGGACATCCAAATAGGTTTCACGTCCCAAGTCAGTCAGCAATAAAAAGCCTTTTTCTACATTTTGCTCGTAGATGTGAGGAACCGTTAGATTGGCTTTCTGAAAAAGGCCTGTCACACGGATAAAGGGGCGAACATCCTCGTGCGCCGGAGGAGCGTCCATCACAATATAGGTTTGGCCTTCGGCGCCCGTGACGCGGTAGTAACTTCTAAAACCCGCGTCAGAGCTCGCCGGCACTACGCTTTCAAGATCCAAACCGTAAGGCGCCGCGATACTCTGTAACCAATCATGACGCTCATTTTGACGATCTGACATAAATTCCTCACCTATTTTCATAATTTAGCGTTCGAAATTATGACACGTAGCAACAAGCTCGCCAAGCGCTTCGGCTATAATGGGCGAGTACTGTTTGATGAACCTAATTCATTCATTTCATGTCGGATTCTTTTCCCTACACCTCGAAAGGACTGCCTGCGCTTAAACTCGTAAGCGTGGCTTGTGCGCTTGCGTGCGCATCCCTTTCTCACGCTCAAACCGACGATTGTTTGCGTCTGCGCACAGCGGCCTCATTAAGCGATGCGCCTCAAGTGGTCAACGACAATAGCGCGAGCTTTATTTCGGCCGACCAAATGGAAACCACCGACGATCAGATTATTTTGACAGGCGATGCCGAAGTCCGTCGAGCCAGAACGATCATTCGGGGCAACAACATTACCTACACGCAGTCGACCGACACCGTGGACGTTAAGGGAGACGCCGTCGTTTTGCGCGATGGGGTTCGCTTTGCCGGCCCGGAACTTAACTATCAGATCGAAACGGAAACGGGCGAGATGCAGGACGCAAGTTACGCCTATCCTGCCCGCCGCATCCAAGGCAAAACCAAATACGCTCGCTTTGAAAGCGGCCAGTCCACACAGCTTCGTGACGCCACTTTATCAACCTGCAAACCCGGCAGCAAAGCCTGGTGGATTCAAGCCGACACGCTCACCATTGATGAAACGACCAATCTGGCGACCGTTCACGATGCGAGCTTTCACTTAGCAGGCCTTCCGGTGATGGGCTTGCCTTACGCTTTTTTCCCCGTCGGAACGGAGCGCCAAAGTGGTTTGCTGGCCCCGACGATCAGCCTCAGTTCAGACTTAGGCTTGGATTACGCTCAGCCCATCTACTGGAACATCGCCCCTAACTATGACTACACCTTCACGCCGAGACTAGTGACCAAACGGGGTGTCATTTTAGGAAATGAATTCCGCTTCTTGACGCCAAACATGGGCGGCACATTAAATTACGACTGGATGCCTCATGATCGGCACGAGGATGAAAGCCGCTATGGCGCACGTGTCGACGGTTGGGCGCAATGGAATGACATTCGTTTCCGAGCTAACTACAACCGCGTCAGCGACGGTGACTATTTAGATGACTTCTCGGGCAACCTTGCTGAAAGTGACGAATCCGTTTTGCCGCAAGATCTCTTCATGACTTATGGCAAGGACTTCTGGCACGCGTCTTTAAGCGTGCAGAAAAATCAAGTGCTCAACCGTGATCACCACGCTCCGATTGACAAACCGTACGAAAAGGTACCTCAATTTGCCTGGAACGCCTATTACGCGGACTTTCACGGATTTGAAATTTCGAGCACGTTTGAAGCGACCAAATTCAAGCATAAAGACGAAGACTTCAAACCCGAAGGCGACCGTTTCTACATGCAGCATTCCGTCGCCTACCCGATGCGAGGCGCGGCATGGTTCGTAACACCGAAGGCGATGATCACGGGGGTTTCCTATAACCTCACGGGGCTTAACAACCTGGACCAACAATTCCGGGAATCCATCGGCTACGAAAAAAACTCTCAATTCATTGTGCCGACGTTTAGTTTGGACACCGGTTTAATTTTTGAACGTGACGCCTCATGGTTTGGCACCGATGCCACGCAAACGTTCGAACCGAGACTCTTTTACGTCTATACCCCCTACCGTGATCAAAGTAAGATGCCGGTGTTTGACAGCTCCTACGCGGACTTGAGTTTCGGCAGCTTCTTTATGGAAAATGAGTTCACCGGACACGACCGTGTTTCAGAAGCCAATCAAGTGTCCCTGATTCTCACTTCCCGCTATCTCGATCGCAAAACCGGATTTGAATGGCTACGCGCCTCTATCGGTCAGCGTTTCTACTTCTCCGATCAAGACGTGGCTTTAAATCGCTACACGATCAACAACTGGCGATGGTACCAAAACGGCAACCGCAGCACCGAAGGTCTTAATCAAGACAAAAAGAGCGACTACCTCGGCAACGTGACCGCTCATTTGACAAAAGATGTGGTGGTTTCGACAACCGCTCAATATTCAACGGATGAAAGCCGTTTCACTCGCATCAACGCGGGCATCCGTTGGCAGCCTAAATCTTCTGCGGTCATGGGTCTTTACTACCGCTACGACGACTTGCCGACAACCGCTTTAGCCGACCGAATCAAGCAAATTGATTTCGGTGTGCAGTGGCCGCTAACCAACACGCTCTATGGGTTAGCACGCTACAATTACGCGCTTGATGAAAGCAAGCCGGTGGAAATGTTAGCCGGTATTGAATACGTCGCCGACTGCTGGGCCTTGCGCTTGGTCGGTCAGCGCACGCTCGATAGCGAGGACAGATACGACACAACCTTCTTCATTCAATTAGAGTTGACGGGCTTGGGTTCCGTCGGCTCCGACCCGATTGAAGACCTGCGTCGCGCCATCCCGGGCTATCGGCCTACAACAGATCAACCCGGCCCCGCCGGACTGTATGACTACTATGAATAAGATGAAATACTTGGCGTTGCTTGCCGCCTTTTCCGCAAGTGTCTGCACGGCTCAAACAACCGCCACACAAGCGCAGACTTCCAGTGCACAAGTTCTTAACGCCGTTGTGGCCGTGGTCAATAACGATGTCATCACAACGGAAGAACTCGCGGATCGCGCTCATTCGGCCGCGCTCAATTTAAGACGCCAAAAAATTCAATTGCCTCCCATGCCTCAATTGCGCGCCCAGGTTCTCGAGCAGTTGATTCTGGAGCGTGCCATCTCTCAACGAGCTCGCGAAACAGGCATCCGAGTCGACGACGGTGTGGTCAATGCCACTATTGAGCAAATCGCCGCTCAAAATAAAATCTCCATCGCGGAACTACGTCGGCGCCTGTCTCTTGACGGTGTACCGTTTACCCAATTCAGAGAAGAAATTCGCTCGCAAATTGTCGCGCAACGTCTGCGTGAACGTGAGGTTGATGAGCAAATCAAGATCCCTGAGAGCGAAATTGACGCTTTCTTGGCCGACCAAGCGGGTTACAACATCAACGATACGATCGAATACAATGTTTCGCACATTTGGATTCCCGCTCACGAAGGCATGAGCACCGAAGAGCTCAACAACGCTCGCAGCACGGCCAATGACATTTTGGAACGCGCTCGCGATGGAGAGGATTTCGGACAATTGGCCGCGAGCTACTCCAAAGCCAATGACGCTTTGGACGGCGGTAATTTAGGCTGGCGCACGCTCTCTCAAATGCCTACTGCCATGGCTGCCGCGGTTCGCGATGCTCGTCAAAACGCCTCCAAGATCGCCATGAATGTAAGTTCTGACGGTTTTTACATCGTTAAAGTCAACGATCGTAGAGATGGTGTTCAAACTAAACTTGCCGGCGGCCCTGTCACTCAAACGCACGCCCGTCACATTTTGATGGCTGTCACCCCCGTGACCGATGAAGCCACCGTGCTTAATCGCTTAAGCGACATTCGCAAACGTTTGACTGTCGACAAAGAAGACTTCGCAACGTTAGCTCGTCTGCACTCGGTGGACGGTTCTGCCACGCGCGGCGGCGATTTAGGCTGGCTGCATCCCGGCGATACAGTGCCGGCTTTTGAAGAAGCCATGAACAAATTGCAGCCCGGCGAAATCAGCCAACCGATTAAAACACAATATGGCTACCACATCATTCAAGTGATTGATCGTCGTCAAGAAGCAATGGACGCGGAACGCATGCGTTACATGGCGCGGCAAATTCTTCGCCAAAGAAAGCTTGCCGAAGCGACGGTTAATTGGCAGCGCGAGTTGCGGGACCGCGCTTACGTTGAAATTCGACGCGAAGAACTCTAAAGGGATTAATGAATGCAAAATGGATTAGCCGGGCATCGTGCTCGAAAGCGTTTTGGACAAAATTTCCTGCACGATGAGCACTGGATTGAGCGCATCGCACGTGCAATTGATCCTAAGCCCGGCCAAACCATTGTCGAAATCGGCCCGGGACAGGCCGCGCTCACCCGAAAAATGATCGCGGGTGCCGGCCACGCAACAGCTATCGAAATTGATAGAGACCTAGCCGCATGGCTCAAAGAGACTTTCCCTGACACCCTTACGCTCATTGAGACAGACGCGCTCAAATTGGACTGGAGTTCGGTTCATCCTCAAACCGCTCTTCGCGTGGTGGGCAATCTCCCCTACAACATTTCAAGCCCTTTGCTCTTTCACCTGATGAGTATTGCCGACCGTGTGATTGATCAACATTTCATGCTTCAAAAAGAAGTCGTTGACCGCATGGTGGCAGAACCCGGCAGCAAGGTTTACGGAAGACTTTCTGTGATGTTGCAGTACCGCTATCGGATGCAAAAGATGTTTGACGTGCCTCCCGGCGCTTTCACCCCAGCTCCCAAAGTGACGAGTTCCATTGTCAGGATGATCCCAAAGAAACAAGAAGAGCTGCAGCCGGTTGATTGGGAAAAATTCTCCAGTATTGTCACCGCCGCGTTTAACCAACGTCGCAAAACCTTGCGTAACGCCCTATCCAAACTGCTGACCGAAGAAGCAATCAAAGACGCGGGCATTGATCCCGGCGTGCGCGCCGAAGCTTTGCCGGTGCTGGCCTTTGTTGAGCTTTCTCATCGGGCCTAAAAAGGCAAAGTCGGCATATAAACGCCTTTGAGCGCGCGTCTGGCATTTTCATAATCAGGATAGATTTCACCCACCCGCTTCCAAAAACGAGGGCTGTGATTCATTTCATCCAAGTGCGCTAATTCATGAGCGATAACATAATCGATGAGCGCCGGATTTAAGTGAATCAATCGCCAATTTAGTCTTATGCGACGATCGGCGCTGCAGGATCCCCAGCGACCTTTAGCACTTGACAGTCCCCAGCCGCTAAAACTGACCAAAGAGTCACGAGCCATAGCCTCAATCCGGCCTCCGAGATATCGTTCGGCTTCTTTTTTAAACCAAACCTGAACCCAATCCTTGACTCGTTGCTCCTGAGTGTCTTTCGCGGTATTGACAATGAGCTCCCAACCTCGCGCGCTTTCAGAAAAGAACACCGCCTTGGCCGCGGGTTCCAGGCGTAGCGTCAATGTTCGCCCCAAATAAGGCAATTGCGCTCCATCAGTAAAGCGCACACTTTGCAGTCCGACTTCTTTTTGCCAATTGCTAAATTCGGTCAGTTTCTTTTGAATCCAACCTTCCTTCTCCTGGAGCATCTTTTCAATTTCTGTAATGGAAACCCAGCGCGGCGCGCGAACTGTCACGCCACGCTCGTCCACAATAAAGCCGACCGTTTTGCGCTTAGCACGCTCCAAGCGGTAGGAGAAAGATGGGGTTAGATGAAAACTTGGCTTGTCCTGAGAGAGTTTTTCATGCAGGTGTGAAAGCACGTCAGGCATGAGAGGCTGCTTTCTCATCCTGTCTTTTGACTTCGGTTCACCTTTAACCGGCTCGTTAAAAAAATCAAAAGCCAGCTGCTTCACAGTATTGACCAATCCCATAAGACTAGGCTTTTTCGTCAAATTCGCTCGTGATTCGATCTTTGTAAAGTTCAGGCGAAATGACGTGCATCTCGCCTTCAATCCAATTGACGAGTTCAGCCTGGACGGACTCAAATGTCCGACCTTCAGTCTTTATCATAGGCCCGACCGAAACCGTGATCAATCCCGGTGTTTTAGAAATGGAGTTGCGAGGCCAGCACTGGCCGGAATTTAAGGCAATCGGAACAATGGGGGTGCCGGTGGCCACGGCAAAACGAGCGCCGCCGGATTTGTAGTGCGTTTTAGCTCCCGGAGCGGTCCGTGTGCCTTCCGGAAACATCGCCAACCACCAACCTTTTTTCAAAAACTCCCGCCCCTGCTTCATGAATTGCCCATAAGCGCGAGAGCCCTTTTTACGGTCAATCGCCATCATCTGAAGAGTGGCCAATCCTTGCCCGAAAACCGGCACGTAGTGCAATTCTTTTTTATAAACAAAACTGGCTTTGTGAGGAATGAGAGAGGCCAACGCAAATATGTCCCATGCGGACTGGTGCTTGGCGAGCACCAAAAGCGGTCGATCATCGCTTGGGAAGTTCTCGAGCCCCTTAAATTCATAGCGCATGCCGCAGATCACTTCTCCCATCTTGAGCATAAAACGAGCCCAACTGACCGCCAATTGATAACGCAGCGCGGCGCTTGCCGGATACAAGACAATCAAAGCGATCGCCAGTGGAATCAATGTAAGCGCCAACACTATGTAGTAAAGCCAACCGCGAATGACCGACATCATTTTATCCCCAAGATTGCGAAAGGCTCCCAAATGGAGCCTCTCGCCTTAAGTTATTTCTGCAAAGAAATTACTTCGCCAAGCGTGAAAGCTCAGCTACCATGTTCATTGTACGATGTAAACGCCACAGAAGCGCTAAACGGTTGGCGCGCACGCGTTCATCGTCCACATTGACCATGACATCTTCAAAGAAACGATCCACGGGAGCCTTCATCGGAGCCAGACTCTTTAAAAGCTCGGTGTAGCGACCGGCATCGTAGTCAACCTTAACGCTAGATTCGGCTGTTTGAAGCGCGTCGTAGAGCACTTTTTCAGCTTCGGAGTCGAACAGCGCGGCATCCACCACATCTGTTTGCGGCACCGTCTTCTTGATGATGTTTCCGATACGTTTGTTGGCCGCTGCCAAAGCGTCGGCTTCGGGCAGTTGAGTAAAGGCGCGCACCGCTTCAAGACGGGCGGGAACATCAAGCACCATCGTCGGATGCGTTGCCAACACAGCGTCAACTTCCTGAGCGCTATAGCCCTTATCCTTAAACATCACTCGGATTCGGTCTTCAAAGAAAGCCAAAAGATCCGCGCGAGCGTCTTTGATGTTGGCGACAGACTTCATCGCTTCATAGCCGATATCAACCAAATCGGTGATGGCAACATTCAAGCGTTTTTCAATGAGCATGCGAAGCACGCCCAAGGCGTGACGGCGCAAGGCAAACGGATCTTTATCACCAGTGGGCATTTGGCCGATACCGAAAAGGCCTGAAAGCGTTTCAAGCTTATCGGCGAGAGCGACCGCCAAACTCACCAAGGTGGAGGGAAGCGCGTCGCCTGCGAAACGGGGTTGATAGTGCTCGCGAATAGCCAAGGCCACTTCCTCACCTTCTCCATCGTGCAAGGCGTAGTACTCGCCCATGATCCCTTGCAACTCGGGGAATTCGCCCACCATTTGCGTTAAGAGATCCACTTTGGCCAATTGAGCCGCGCGAACCGCCTCTTCGCGATTGGCGCCGATCAAATCGGCGACCTTAGCGGCGATCGCCTTGACGCGTTCCACGCGTTCAGCTTGCGTGCCCAACTTATTGTGATAGACCACATTCTTTAAAAGCGGAATGCGGCTTTCAAGAGTTTGCAAACGATCCTGATCATAGAAGAATTTGGCATCAGCTAAGCGAGCGCGAACCACGCGGGCGTTACCGGCGCTGATTTCTTTGCCGCCATCCTTGGCTTCCAATTGAGAAACCAGGAAGAAACGGTTCATCAAGCGTCCCTTCTCATCTTGCACAGCAAAATACTTCTGATTTTGCTGCATCGTGAGAATCAAACACTCCTGAGGCACCTTCAAGAATTCTTCTTCAAAACTGGATTGATAAATGACAGGCCATTCCGTCAGAGCCGTCACTTCATCGATCAAATCCTCGGGCATGATGGCTTCGCCGCCGATCGCGCAAGCCGCTTCTTTCACATCATGGACAATCTTTTCGCGACGCTTAGCAAAAGACGGCATCACCTTCGCTTCAGTCATCATTTGCGCTTCGTAATCGTCGGCTGAACGCAAAGAAATCAATTCATGCGTGTGGAAGCGATGGCCGCTAGTGAGACGATCTGCCTTCAAGCCCAAAAGACTCACAGGAACCACGTCCGCACCGTAAAGCGCCACCAAGTGTTTTGCCGGACGCACAAAAGAGACCGTGGTCACACCATCTTGCAGTTGATAGTGCATAACCTTCGGAATCGGCAAATTAAACGCAGCGGCTTCCAGGGCAGTCTGCAACCCTTGTACCAATTCCACACCCGGGCGAATACCTTCGTAGAAAAGCTGCTCGTTTTTACCGTCGTCAACGCACTTTAAGCTCTTGACGTCAGCTTCGATACCCAAAGCCTTCATCTTCTTTTGAAGCGCAGCGGTGGGATTGCCATCGGCATCTAAACCCACTTTCACCGGAACCAGCTTTTGCTTGAACGGTTCGTCAGGCGACTTGGCCAACACACAAGTAACCAAGGCAGCCAAACGACGAGGCGAACCAAACACCGTCGTTTCACTTCCGGCTTCCAAGAAATGCTGAGAGGCTAAGCTCTTCGTTAAGTTTTGAGCAAACGCTTCGGAGAGTTTTTTGAGTGCCTTCGGCGGCAACTCTTCGGTTTGCAATTCCACTAACAAACTAGTCATTTTTCTTTCGCCTCTTAGGAATTCTTTTTCAACATCGGGAAGCCCAAACGTTCACGGGCATCGTAGTAGCTTTGAGCCACCGAACGGCTGATCGTGCGGATGCGAGCGATATAGGCCGCGCGTTCGGTCACGCTGATGGCGCCTCGGGCGTCCAACAAATTAAACGTGTGACCGGCTTTGAGCACCATTTCATAGGCGGGCAAAGCCAAATTCATATCCATCAAACGCTTGGCTTCACCTTCAAAGTAATCGAATTGACGAAGCAGTTTTTCCGGATCGCTCGCTTCAAAGTTGTAGTGACTTTGTTCCACTTCGTTTTGATGGAACACGTCACCGTAGGTGAGCGTGCGCATGGAACCATCCGCATCCTTCCAACGCGTATAGACCAAATCAAACACGTTGTCGCAGTTTTGCAGATACATCGTCAGGCGTTCCAAACCGTAGGTGATTTCACCGGTGATGGGCTTACATTCCAAACCACCCACTTGCTGGAAGTACGTAAATTGCGTCACTTCCATACCATTCATCCAGATTTCCCAACCCAGGCCCCAAGCACCCAACGTCGGATTTTCCCAGTTGTCTTCAACAAAGCGAATATCGTTGATTTCGGTGTCAACACCCAAAGCGCGAAGGCTGCCCAAATACAAATCCACAATGTTGGTGGGTGCGGGCTTCAAAACGACTTGGAATTGATGGTGTTGATGCAAACGATTGGGATTTTCGCCATAACGAGCATCCTTCGGACGACGAGAAGGCTGCACGTAAGCGGCGCGCCATGGCTCCGGTCCCAACGCTCTTAAAAAAGTAGCCGTATGGGATGTGCCGGCCCCCACTTCCATATCAATCGGTTGCAAAAGCGCGCAACCCTGTTGATTCCAATACTGCTGCAAACGCAGGATGACTTCCTGAAATGTAATCATCGGTTCAATCCAAAAATTGAGAAATCAGTTAAGAAGCTTTTCGAGCTTCGGAAAATTTTTTAATTTTAGCCCTTTTGCCTACGTTTTTCGGCAAAAGTGCAAATAAAAGCACCTAATAACATCAAAATTGAAAGAATCACGGCGGGCCAATTGCCATATTTCACAAAAGGCGTCGCTTCCCCTTTCATGGCGGTAACTGTCACATCCATTGTGGCATCAATGTCGGTGGCCAGGCGTTTGACGATCTTGCCATGCGCATCAATCAGAGCCGTCTCTCCGCTGTTGGTCACACTTAAGATCGGGCGGGCGGTTTCCAAAGCCCTCATCTGCGAAATTTGCAAATGTTGGCTCGCGGCCTTCACCGGTCCGAACCATTTTAAGTTCGACAAATTAATCAGCACGTTGGGCTCGGCGTTATTCCATGCCTCAACCCACTCATTGCCAAATAGATTCTCATAGCAAAGGTTTACAGCCGCCGTGTAGCCTGCGAAATTCATCGTCAGCTGAGAATTCGCTCCGGTTTCCAAATCGGTCATCGGGATGCGCATGGAATCAATAAACCATCTGAAGCCCCACGGGACAAATTCCCCAAAGGGAACCAAATGACGTTTCTGATAAAGGGAAAGCGTGCCCTGCGGATCCAAGGCAATGGCCGCGTTGCTGAAACGGTTGTCGTTTAACCAAAACGCATTAAATAGGAGCGTTTTCTTTTCGTTTTTTACCCAATCGATCAAACGATCACGTTCGTCTTGAGGGAACTGCTGCCAAGCAAGGGGATAGGCGGATTCGGGCAGAATCACAGCGTCAATCTTCGCCTTTTCGACGGTCACGTTATCGAGATAAAAATAAATTTCATCGAAACGTTCCCGCACAGATTGTTGAAGCAGCCGAGGCTCAAGGTTGGGCTGAACCAAGCGAACGCTTATTTCACCGACCGGCTCACTCCAAACAATTTGCTTTCCGGCCATCGATAAAAGCAGCACGGAAAAGATCGTAATCGCGCAAGCCGCGGCATAGACCCATTGCGTTCTCAAGTGCCAAATGGCGCACAAAAGCCCCGCGATCCAAACCATTCCTAAAAGCACGCCGAAGCTACCCAAAAAGGGCGCCAGGCCACTCAAAGGCCAATCCACCATCGAGTAGGCGGGATTAAGCCACGGGAATCCTGTCAAAACCCAGCTGCGCAACCACTCAAAAAACGTGAACGCGGCCGGCAGCCCCAGTCCCATCCTGACGACAGGATTAGGGAAACATTTAGCGCTTAATGCAAAAGCGGCTGTCGGGAAAAGCGCGAGCGCTAAAGAAAAAACACAAGTGGTGACATAGGTCCACTCAAGCGGCATGTAACCGTAATGGTACATACTGAAGTAAACCCAATTGATGCCGCTAACAAACCAACCGAATCCAAATGCCAATCCCCACAAAGCGACATGCGAGACTCTTTCCGTGATACCCGCCAAGTAGATAATGACAATCAAGGCCGCGAAGGCAAAAAGCGGCTCATTGGCAGGCGCAAAGGCGCTCGCAAGCGAAACGCCTGAGGCAAAACTCACGCCGAGACGATAGAGATAATACTTTTGAGTGGGGGACAACAACATCGTTTTTATTCTTCTTTTTTAGCTGCTTCCTGAGCGGGAAGCTTCTCAACTTTCAATAGTCTCACCTGACGTTCATCGGCGCGCAGCACAGTAAAACGGAATCCTTCAATGACGACCGTCTCACCGATCTTCGGCATGTGTTCAAGGCGGTCGGCGATCAAGCCTCCGATTGTCTCACAGTGACAATCTTCATCCGTGTTAATTTCGGTTGAGAAAAATTCGTTGAATTGTTCAATTTCCGTGAGCGCCTTCACTCGCCAACAACCGTGTTTGGAATCTTCCAAAATGTTGTCCGCATTTTCATCGACTTCGTCAAATTCATCATCGATTTCGCCCACAATCTGCTCTAGCACGTCTTCAATCGTGATAAGGCCGGAGACACTGCCGAATTCATCGACCACAATGGCCATGTGGTTGCGCTCGAGTTTAAAGTCTCGCAGCAGATCATTAAGCGGCATGCTCTCAGGAATGAATTTAGCCGCCCTCAAGTGATCTTTTGCCTTAAATTCCGGATCAATGAGTACGCGCAAAATAGTTTTAGCGTGCAAAATCCCAATCACATTGTCTCGGTCATCATCCAGAATGACAGGGAAACGAGAGTGACCGGCCTCGATCATCTGCGGCAGCCAAACGTCTTTGCTTTCGCTTAAATCCACCACCTGCATCTGAGAGCGCGGCACCATCAAGTCACAAGCTCTCAAATCGGAAAACTGCATGACGCCTTCCATCATCTTCAAGGCGGAATCGTCGATGAGTTTTTGTTCATTGGCCTCGTGAAGCGTATCGATGAAGTCTTCACGCGTGGGCGTGTGGAAAACGCCGGAGAGGCGTTCAAAAAAAGTGCGGTGTTTTGAAGAGCCCGCCTTAAGCGGTGGTTCTGTACTCATGTAGATCTAAACAATGAAAAAAGGAATGGTTAATGTTATCAAGTATTTCAATCGGTTGCATATAGCTTGGAGCGCTATTTTCGTTCAATCGCACAAATCTCTAAATTCCTAAAACGCAAAAAGGAGATTGCTCTCCTTTTTGGGCTTGTCATTGAAAACGATGTGTGAAGTCTTAACGCTTGAAATGCAGTTTAAGTTTCTTTCCCTTTAGCAAAATCCGATCTTCGTATGGATTGTCAAAATCAAGACTTAATAAAGCGCCGATTTCTTTATCTTCCATCACATTGGCTTCTTTGTACTCCATGTGATCATAGCCTTGAGCATGCAAGGTACCATGAATCAAAAGATGCGCCAAATGCTCTTCAAATGACTTATTTTGATTCTTGGCCTCTTTAATGAGAACCGGCACGCAAATCACAAGATCGGCGACGGCGACGGGTTCATGCTGGTAGTCAAACGTGAGCACATTGGTCGCGTAATCTTTGTGGCGATATTGAGCGTTCATTTCACGCCCTTCTTCTTCGCCAACGAACATCACATTGATTTCAGCATCCCACTCAAGCGCCGCTTCCATCCATTTTTTCATTTTCTTTTTGGACGGAAGCTTAAAGTCGCCGTGTTCAAAAATATTAAGCTTCAGTTTCTTCTTAGACATTGATTAATTTTCCTCTTTAGCAGCCTTCGCTAATTGGCGTCTTTCATCAGCCTTAGCGTACGCTTCCACAATGCGAGCGACAAGGGGATGACGCACAACGTCTGAGGCGGTAAAGTATGTCATTGCGATGCCTCGCACGCCGGCGAGCACATTTTGGGCTTCAACAAGGCCAGAGCGCACGCCTCTTGGCAAATCTATTTGGGTAACGTCACCCGTGATAACTGCTTTTGAACCGAAACCGATACGGGTTAAAAACATTTTCATTTGCTCAGGCGTTGTGTTTTGCGCCTCATCCAAAATCACAAACGCGTTGTTGAGCGTGCGCCCGCGCATGTAGGCAAGCGGAGCAATTTCAATCGTTTGGCGCTCAAGCAAGCGCTGCGTTTTATCAAAACCCAACAAATCAAAAAGCGCGTCATAAAGGGGACGCAAGTAAGGATCCACCTTTTGCGAGAGATCGCCTGGCAAAAAGCCCAAACGCTCCCCGGCTTCCACCGCGGGACGCGTCAAAATGATGCGCTCGACGCGGTCTCGCTCGTAAGCGTCCACAGCGGCGGCCACGGCCAGATACGTTTTACCAGTGCCGGCAGGCCCAATGCCAAAAGCGATGTCGTTATCCAAAATCGCCTGGATGTATTCATTTTGTCTAGGCGTCCGACCTTGAAGTTCACGCCGCTTGGTGTGCAACACAGGCGTAGTGGGTGAGTCACCATCCACTTTTTTAGCGTTTTCACCCACAAAAAAGAGTTGCACGTCGTCGGTTGTCAATTCGTCAGACTCTTTTTCAGCCCGAAGAGCCAACGTTTGCAAGGCGTTTAGCGCCTCGCGCGCCTTACCCGCCTCACCCGTGATCCGAAATTGATTATTGCGACGCGAAATGCTCACATCCAAAATCACCTCGATCTGACGCAAATTAGCATCCATCGGCCCCACAAGACTAGCCAGGGCCGTATTGCTCAAATCGAGGTTAAGCGACAATACTTTTTCTTCAAGAGCCATTTTCTTTTAAATCTTCTCGCCCAAAAGAGTGTGGGGATTGACTTCGGTAATTCTGACATTAACCATTGTATCGGTTAAAGATTCATCGCCCACGAAATTCACAATACGGTTATTGTCCGTACGGGCGGCCATCATGCCGCGGCCTCGCCGCGAAGGACCGATCACCAACACGCGCTGCACCGTACCCAACATGGATTGGGCAATTTCAGTCGCCTTGGCGTCGTTTTTAGCCTGCAGAATTTGCAAGCGTTTCAATTTCACCTCTTGAGGCGTATCGTCTTGCAAATACGCCGCGGGCGTGCCTGGACGACGGCTGTACACAAAGGAGAAACTCGCATCAAAACCAACGTCATCCATGAGTTTGAGCGTTGCTTGGAAATCCTCTTCTGTTTCGCCCGGGAAACCCACAATAATGTCGGTCGCAATGGAAATATCCGGTCGAATCGCGCGCAGCCGCTTGATGATGGACTTGTATTCCAAAACGGTATAGCCGCGCTTCATCGCGGCCAAAATACGGTCTGATCCCGATTGCACCGGCAGGTGAACGTGGTTAACCAACTTATTAATTTTGCCGTAAGCGTCAATTAAACGCTGAGTAAATTCTTTGGGGTGGGAGGTGGTGTAGCGGATGCGCTCAATGCCATCGATCTCAGCGACGTATTCCAAAAGCATCGCGAAATCCGCGATGTCGCCATCCGGCGTTTCGCCGCGGTAGGCGTTGACATTTTGTCCCAAAAGCGTCACTTCTTTGACGCCCTGTGCGGCAAGCTTCGCCACTTCTACCAAAACGTCCGCCATCGGTCGCGAGATTTCCTCTCCGCGCGTATAAGGCACGACGCAGTAGGAGCAGTACTTGCTGCAGCCTTCCATGATGGAGACAAAGGCGGTCGCACCGCGAGCCTGAGGCTCGGCCAAGTGGTCAAATTTTTCGATCTCTGGGAAACGAATATCGACTTGGGGGCGATGCGTTTCATTCACTTTTTCAATCATCGCGGGAAGTCGGTGAAGCGTTTGCGGTCCAAACACAATATCAACGTAGGGCGCGCGTGACAAAATCTTTTTGCCTTCTTGGCTCGCCACGCAGCCGCCCACCGCAATCAACATATCGTCCTTGTAGGCTTCGCGCTTGGCGTCGCGAATGCGACCCAATTCAGAGAAAACTTTTTCCTGGGATTTTTCCCGAATGGAACAGGTGTTTAAAACAACGAGATCAGCCTCGTTTACTGTTTCCGTACGCTCATAGCCGTTGGCGACCATCAGGTCAACGATTTTTTCAGAGTCGTACTCATTCATTTGGCAGCCGAAGCTGCGAAGATAAATTTTTTTCGCGGTCACGGTTTACATCCGTTGCACAAAAGGAAATTTGTTTAGTTAAAACAAATCGTTGTTAATCAAAAATGGAAGAGAAGTATAGCAGGATACAACGAGAGGAAAAGAGTAAGGGCAGCAGAAACAGAAAGGCCCCGATGATCGCTCACCGAGGCCAAACTTTTAACTAATCAGTTAAGTTAAAACTTACCCGATCAAATTAGAAGTAGTGAACCATACCGAAGGAAACGTCGTACGTTTCTTGTTCGGCCTTGTTACCTTCAACAGCGTTCAGCTTGTCAGCTTCGCGGTTCGTGTAGCCAACGCCCGTGTAGAGAACCGTGCGCTTGCTCAACGGATATTGGTAAGCAACAGCAGCTTGGTAACCGGTGAATTCAGCCGTGGCGTCCTTGGCGTCATCTTCAGCGTCCGTGTAGCTGACGGACATCAAGAAGTTACCACCCATGGCCGGAACCGTGGCACCAAGAGCAACGCTGTAACCCTTGAGTTCATCAGCGCTAAACTTGTTAGCGACTTCTTTACCGTCAACCACAGAGGTACCGAGAACGCCAGAGTCATTAACCAACGTACCCATCAAACCAACGTCGTTGGCGTTTTGGAAGTATTGAGCAGCCAAGAAAGCCTTCATCACACCGAAGTCATAGCTACCACCAACGTTGAACGTGTACTTATCTTCCGGTTCCTTAACAGGATTAGAACCCGTGCAGGCTTCGTCGACCCAGTCAACCACAGCGGCCAAATTTAAAGCGCCCGTAGCAAAGTTCACACCTAAAGCAGCGTAACGATCAACACGGTGCGTGTTTTCGTCGTAAGTCTTTTGATCGGCGTTGAAATTGTCACCCTTCATGGAGTACTGAGCGTAAACCGTCGTACCAGCAAATGTCGGGGACTTATAGGTGATCGTGTTGTCATAACGACCGTCGTTCAACGCAGAAATCTTAGCACCAACACCTTGACCGCCAACAGCAGACCAACCGGAACCGAAGGGGTTCACAGCACCGGCGTAAAAACCGAACGTACCAGCATCAGAAGCGATCGTGCCCATACGACCGAAAGCCAACGTACCATAAGTATCGCTGATCAATTGGACAGAAGATTCACGATTGAAGAAGCGGTTAGAATCGCTGTCACCACCGTCATCGCTATTGAAGCCATGTTCCAAAACGAAGGCCGCTTTCAAGTCTTCGTTGATTTCTTCCGTGCCCTTCAAGCCCAAACGAGAACCCGTGGACAAGCCGGAGCCCATTTCAAACTTGTCAGCGTCAACAATTTGTTGACCATCAACGTCAACTTGGTTGTTGTTATAGTGCAAACCAGTATCGATACGACCATACATGGTCACGTCGGCAGCGAAAGCGGAGCCGGCAAATGCGCCGAGAACGGCGACTGCAGCTAAAGTCTTTTTCATAATAACTACCTTTTTTATATGGAAAATTACATCCCACAACTAGGGAAGCAGAATTCGTCCTGCTAAGACGCATTGTTACTCGACAGATCAACCCGCGCAACTCCACTCAGTCTTTTTTTTGTATCAGAATGGGCGAAAAAAGCCAGACAATCCATCTAACTAATTGTTTATAGAGGACTTTTATAGTTATACACCCTTTTGTTGTTTTTTTGCAACTCAAAAGCATTTATTCGATGGTTCAAGGCCCATTTTTCTAGGGCTCCCCCCTTCATTTGAATGATGCAAAATAGACTTTTTAAAAATCAAGAATGCTTATTTTGTTATTTCATTTACCTAATTTTTGTTTTCTATTCTCCTTTTAGTTTTCGTTAATCGTTACTCTTTTGTTTATCCCCCGTTTGCCCTATTGCTTCATTTTTGCGGTATGCTCGGTTTGCTTTACAATCCTGCCGACTCTATTTGGAATAAGAACAATGCCCTTAGTGATTGACTCACCCGATGCGTCCTTTCGACTCAACTATCTTTTCAATCGCATCGAAATCAGCCACGATTCTCGTCAAACGTGGTCTATCTTCTATGAGAATCAAGATCACCCCTTTGGCACCTTTCGCGGCTTAACCATTCACCGAGGCGAACTATTTTTAGTAACTGACGCTGGCATTTTCAGCTCTCCGTTAAACGCCCCCGACTTCACCCAAGTCAGTCCGCAGCGCAAGGGGGCCGAATTTGTAGATATTGAGAGCTTTGAAAACATGCTCTACGCCTGCACAAACGACGCTATTTTCCAAGCCTCCTCCGGCGTTCGCTGGCGCCTTAAATACGATGGAAACGCCTGCGGGCATTTCTTTTCTTTGCTTCATTTCCAAGGCAAACTTTTCGCTGCCTGTGAAAAAGGCATCTATGTGGCCAGCCAAGAGGGAAAATTTTGGCACCCTCGCTATATCAGTAAAGAATTAGGCATGTTTATGGCACTGGACGGCAGAGGCAATAAACTTTTCGCTCAAACCGAAAAAGGTTTCTATATGAGTGAGGATGCCGCCCAACATTGGCAGCCGCAAAGCAACATTCAAGGCCCATGGACCGAGGCCATGGGAGGCACCATGCTATTTGAACCGCGTTTGAAAAAACGTGAAAAAGACTACTAAGTTTTGTTTGTGAGGATTAAACACCATGTTTGAACGTCCCTCTCATCGACAACCCAATGAAATGCGCCCCGTTCGCTTCACCACCCACTACACCAAGCACGCCGAAGGTTCTGTGTTGGTGGAAGTGGGCGACACGAAAGTGATTTGCACTGCTTCTGTCATTGAAGGCACGCCTAAATTCTTAAAAGACAAACCTGAAGGCTGGGTCACCGCTGAGTACGGGCTGCTGCCTCGCGCCACCCACACGCGCTGCGACCGTGAAGCCGCCAAAGGCAAACAGTCCGGCCGCACGATGGAAATTCAACGCTTGATCGGCCGCGCTCTTCGAGCGGTTGTAGATCGCACTAAAATCGCAGGGTTCACAATCCACTTGGACTGCGATGTTATTCAAGCCGATGGCGGCACACGCTGCGCCTCCATTTCTGGCGCCTGGGTAGCTCTTGCTTTGGCTGTGCAAACAATGTTAGAAAAGGACCAAATTAAGGAAAATCCCCTCAAAGGCAACGTCGCTGCCATCAGCGCCGGCATTTTTGAGGGCGTTCCTGTTATCGATTTGGACTATCCCGAAGACAGCAACAGCGAAACCGAC
>DVMY01000106.1 GCA_018714755.1 Candidatus Aphodousia faecigallinarum
TCGGCGTTCACCTGCAAAGAATTAGGAGCGACGGGCGCTTTGATGGCTCTGCTTTTAGAAGCCATGAAGCCCAACCTCGTGCAAACAATTGAAGGCAACCTCGCCTTTGTACACGGTGGTCCCTTTGCAAACATCGCCCATGGCTGCAACTCGGTGGTCGCCACCAAAGCAGCCATGACGCTTGGCGATTGGGCCATCACGGAAGCTGGCTTCGGAAGCGATTTGGGCGCCGAAAAATTTATGAACATTAAGTGCCGCGCCGCCGGGCTCACCCCATCGGCCATAGTGCTTGTCACCTCAACGAAGGCACTGAAATGGCATGGACTCGTACCCTTAGCCGATATTGGCAAGCCCAATGTCGAAGCGCTTAAAAAGGGTCTGTGCAACTTAGACGCTCACATTGAAAACCTTAAGCACTTCGGTCCTGAAATTGTGGTGAGCTTAAACCACTTTGCCTCCGACACGGACGAAGAAATTGAAATCATTCGCGCTCGCTGCTCGCAGTTAGGCGTACGTTTTGCTGTTTGCGATGGCTTTATCAAGGGTGGCGAAGGTGCCATTGAATTAGCCAAAGCCGTTATGGAGGCCGCCTCCGGTGAGCCTAAAGCGCTTCACTTCACCTATGAATCCGATGATGACGTCGTCACCAAGTTGGGAAAATTAGCCGTCAACGTCTACGGCGCCAAGGCGATTGAATTATCCGCTGCCGCTAAAAAGGATCTCAAGCAAATCCAGGAGTTGGGTTTTGATCACTTGCCGGTCTGCGTGGCAAAGACGCCCTACTCTTTGTCACATGAACCGACCTGGCTTGGCGCGCCCAAAGGTTTCGTCCTTCCCGTTCAGCGCTTGATTTTGAACGCGGGCGCTGGTTTTGTCGTTGCAACCACCGGAGCCATTATGCGCATGCCCGGACTGCCTAAACAGCCTGCCGCACTGCATATCGATGTGGTTAATGGAAAGATTGTCGGTTTGTCCTAATCGGGATTGATTCTTCCCATTCTTAGCAAGGCGCCTTCGGGCGCTTTGCTTTTTGCTAGACTTTCAGTCAACGAAATTAGTTGATTGAAATATGTTTAAAAAGTTGCAAGGATCCGCATCAGATCTTGGCGAGGTCCTTACTTATCCGTACCACTATACCGCGCACCCTTTGGTTAAACAGGCCGCGGATCTTGTCAGCCGCCACCTGGACGATCATGCCGCCCGCCAAGCCGGGCGTTTAGTGGCGGTGTTAGTTTGCCGTCTCAGCGATCGTTCGCTCGGTTTTTTAACCGCCTGTGATCAATTCGACACAACGGATCCTTATTTTGAAAAGTCATTTTGGCAACAACTGCCTCCGGAAGAACTTAAACCGCTTGATACCGATCGAATTGACAAGGCTTTTGACGCGAAAATTCAAGCGCAAGAAAAATACCTCTCTTTTAAAGAACAAGCGCTTGCCAGAAAAGAACACCGTCAGCGCCAGCGCGCCAGCGGGGTTTTTAATCGAGACGCTCTGATTGCCTCCAGTCAGTTCGATTCCGGCGAGCTGGATCGTTTGAAGCTCAAATACGTTCTGGCCCTGCAAGCCGAAGAGGCAGCTCGATCGGATTTCCAGCACCGAACGCATGTGGCCGTGGAAAATGAGTGGAAAAGACGCTTGGCAAGCCTCTTTGTTCAAAATAAAAACCACAAGCGTCTCACACTGTTAGACCTTTTGTCTGGCAGCCTAAACCGTGAAGATCTTCTAAAGGCTATTTTGCGAACAGCCTTGCCGTCTTTACTTAATGAGGCCTATAAAAACCAAGCCCAACCGCTCGCGATGGGACAATTTTGGTGGGGACCGGTGGCCAGTTATGATGCCCGCGGCGCAGGCACCTTTTTTTCTTTTGCCAAAGAGCGTCACGAAAAACTTCTAAATTTTTTCCTCGAAGGCGAAAAACTTCAGAAAAACCAACTCGCGCTAAACAATTTCAAAGACTGGAAACCGGACATTGTGTATGAGGACGATGACATCGTCGCTTTTAACAAACCCGCCGGCATGCTCTCGGTCCCAGGCAAATTACCGGTCAATGACTTATATACCGTCGCTCTTTCACTTTATCCTGAGGCCACGGGTCCCATGCTCTTGCACCGTTTGGACATGGCGACATCGGGTATCGTGATGTTTGCCAAAAATAAGCAAACTCATCGGATCCTTCAGGGCGCCTTCTCCCAAGGCGGCATTCGCAAGCGATATATCGCTTTGCTGGAAAAGACGCCTGCGCAAACAAGCGGAGAAGTTGACTTGCCGCTGTGTCTGAATCCATACGAACGTCCCCGCCAAATGGTTGAACGTACCTATGGCAAACCTGCGCTTACCCTTTACAAAGTACTGAGCGTTAATGAGCGCGGCCAAGCTCGTGTTGCTCTTTATCCAAAAACCGGCCGCACGCACCAACTTCGAATGCATGCCGCGCACGCGGAAGGATTAAACGCTCCTATTGTCGGCGATGATTTGTATGGGCACACCGCCGACAGACTTTATCTGCATGCCGAGGCGCTTCGTTTCATCCACCCCAGAACCGGGCTGCTCACAACAATTGAGGCGCCCTGTCCCTTCTAGTAGCGTTGGACTATGTTCAGTTTATTTATTTACCACCTTGTTCTTTGCCTGCCCCTATTTTTATTGGTGATATTAGGCTGGGCGTTGGTTAAGGGAAAATACTTTGACCAAACGATTGTTCGAGCGCTATCCGGATTCACTTTCCGATTTTTAATGCCCGTTATGCTCTTTGACATGATGAGCGATCTCTCTGAGATGCCTCCTGTTGATTGGCGAGTGCTGATCGCCTTTTTTGGCTCATGTTTGCTCGTTTACTATTCTGGGAGAGTGGTCGGCGGATTCTTCGGTCTGGGCAATACCGGAAAAACTATTTTCGGGATGGCTTCTATCTTCGGCAACAACGTCCAACTCGGCGTCCCTATCCTTCAAGTGAGCTTGGGCGAAGCGGCTATGCCAACCATCAGTCTGTTAATTATTTTCAGTGTGTTGCTTCTTTGGACCGCGGCCATCGCTAGCGTTGAACTGGGGCAAAATGAAGGTCCCAGAGATTGGGCAAAAATTATTCGCTCTCTTCTCAGAGTATTTAAAAATCCTGTTGTTTTAGGCATTCTGATTGGATCGGCTTGGGGCCTGACCGGGTGGGCTTTGCCGGACTTTATTGAGCGCACTTTAGGCTATGTTTCCTCGGCAACCACTCCAATCGCCTTAATTGCGGTTGGCATGGCTCTGGCTCAACACAGTTTCTCAGCCGCCTTGCCCAAAGGAATGGCCATTTCAACATTAAAGCTTGTCATCCACCCGATTTTGGTTTATTGCTTGGCACGTCTGATCGGACTAGACGAAATAACAACAAACGCCTGCGTCCTGACCGCGGCTTTGCCGGTGGCGATCAATATCTACCTCATGGCCGATGAATTCAGAAGCGAAGAAGGAGCGGCAAGCAACGCAATCTTTGTTTCCACCATTTTTTCGGCCATTCTTATTCCGCTGACTCTCACCATTCTGGGGGTTCGGCTTTAAGTCAAAAAGACTGCGCGGTACTTTAAGCAACGAAATAAAACTCAAATCTCTTCAACACTAAGCTGCTTTCGGCTGCTGATCGTTCGCACAAGGCGCACGTAAAGAATAATCAGTCCGATCATTGTGATTAGCCAACTGAGAGGATAGACCATCATCAGTGTTTCATATGTCGGAGCCAATGGGAAAGCGGTATAGACCCAAATTAAACGCACGGAGCAAATAACAATTAAAGTAATCATCGCGGGCGGCATGGAATAACCGTAACCACGCATGCAGCCGGAAAGCGTGTCCATCACCACACTGAGCGGTTGCGGCAAAACCACCCATAAAATGCGAATCATCCCAAGAGCGATTACTTCTTCACTATTGGAGAAAATACCCAGTAAATCCCTACTGAATAACAACACCAGCGCCGTCATCAAAATGGTCATGCACATGTTCAAACCCATTGTCACCCACATAACCCGATAACAACGCTCTAAATTACGCGCCCCGTAGTTTTGACTGACAAAAGTTGTGGCCGCCAAAGCAAACGCGTTGATAAAACAATAAACGTTAATTTCGATCGTGAACGCGGCGACAGAACCGGCCATGGCGGCTGGACCCAGACTGTTGATTGCCGATTGAATAACCAAATTGGAAAGAGAATACACTGCGCCCTGGATACCGGCGGGCAAACCAATCCGAACGATGCTTTTAAGGGAAGCGACATCCAGTTTTAGCAATTGCGTCACGTCAAGTTTTAAAGGCCCGTCCAGTCGTGTCAGCTTCACAAATAAAATGACCGCAGACAATAAATTGGCTAAAGACGTGGCAAGCGCCACACCGGCGATGCCCCAATCCAAAACGAGGACGGCGAATAAATTCCCGCCGATATTGAATAAGCTTGCGATCAGCAATGCCCAAAGCGGCGTCTGAGTATCGCCCTGACTGCGAAAAACTGCTGCCAAAAAGTTATAGATGGCGATAAAAGGCATGCCCAACAAATAAAACCGCAAATAAACCAAAGCATGCTCTCTAACCTCTGCGGGCACTTCGAGCCAATCCATGGCCGAGTTGGCCAATATCTGACCAATAATTAACGCGATAACGCCGAAAACTATGGCAGTTAAAAAAGAAGTTCTGACCGCTTCATTGGCCTTACGGTCATTTTTCATACCCAAAGCACGGGCGACAACGACATTGACACCTAAAGCCAAGCCCATGCAAAAACTGATGATTAGACCAATAACGGGGACATTATTACCAACAGCCGCAACAGCCAAATCTGAAACAAAACGGCCTAAAACAGCTACGTCAGCAGCGTTATAGAGTTGTTGCAGCATGCCTGTAAAAGCTAACGGGAGAGCGAAAACAATAAGCTTGTCCCAGAGGCTGCCCTCAAGCATATTAATTTTTTTATTGGAACTCATAATGAACGCACGATCCCGGTTAAACATGTCGAAACAAAAACGTTGTTAGCTCAAAATCACTAGCAACGCAAAGCAACTCAGAACGATTGTACGCTCAAAAGAATGGAGCCCCTATTGAGAGTTTCCAGAAGAAAAATCAGAGGCTCAAAATGACTTTGTCTTAGATTAACCTTTAGGCTTGCACAGGCGTGTGCTTGTCTGCGAATTGGATTTTATAAAGATTGGCGTAAACCCCATTTTTACTCAGCAATTCTTGGTGAGTGCCAATTTCTACAATCCTACCGTGCTTCATCACAACAATTCGGTCTGCGCCTTCAATGGTTGATAGGCGATGCGCCACTACAAAAGTGGTGCGTCCGACCATTAATTCATCAAGCGAGGCTTGAATGTATTTTTCACTTTCCGTGTCTAAGGCACTTGTCGCCTCATCCAAAAGCAAAATAGGAGCATTCTTCAAAAGAGCCCGCGCAATTGAGATGCGTTGACGCTGCCCACCGGACAATTTAGCGCCGCCTTCACCGACTCGGGTATTGAAGCCTTCTGGAAGAGACTCGATAAAAGGCAATAAATACGCGGCCTGTGCTGCCTTGCGAATGTCCTCGTCGGTCACCTTGTCACGAACGCCATAAGCGATATTGGCAGCAATCGTGTCATCAAAAAGCACCACATCCTGGCTGACTAAAGAGATCTGAGAGCGCAAGCTCTTTAAGGTCAAGTCCTTTTGGCTAATTCCGTCAAAAAGAATATCGCCGGAAGTCATGGTCCAGAAACGAGGGATAAGATTGATAAGTGAAGTTTTACCCGACCCGGATGATCCCACCAAAGCCACCATTTCACCCGGTTTTACTTCAAGCGAGAAATTATCAACAGCCGGTTCAGGAGAGCCGTCATAGGTGAGGCAAACATTTTTGAAACTGACGGCGCCTGTCGCTCGTTCAATCGTGCGCCTGCCGTTATCTTCTTCAATCGGTTCATCAACCATCTTAAAGACGCTTTCGGCAGCGGCCGACATGCGAGCAATGGATCCATTAAGACCGGATAAGTGTCTGATGGCAGGCATCATCAAAAGCATGGCCGACAAGTAGGTGGTGAATTCACCCATAGAAAGTTCACCGCGCTGGGCTTGCATCAAGGCAAAGACCACCACAACGGACACGCCGATCATCGTCACCAACTGAGTCAGGGGCGTTCCCAACGATTTAACAGCCTGCATGCGGACTGCGTAGGATTTCAATCTTTCATTGATAGCAGCGAAACGTTTTTTT
>DVMY01000107.1 GCA_018714755.1 Candidatus Aphodousia faecigallinarum
TGCGGTCACGTGTGACTTGCGGCGCTTTTTCATATTGTGTGAGCACTTGGGCGAAGCGATCCGCGTCACCCTTGGCCGTTTCTACCACGCGAGCCTTATAACCTTCGGCTTCTTGGGCCAAACGGGCCGCCATACCACGAGCCTTCGGTATGACGTCATTGGCGTAAGCCTGACCTTCATTGATTTGGCGCTCGCGGTCCTGACCCGCCTTAACCGCGTCATCAAAAGCGGCCTGCACCGGCTGAGGCGGCTGCGCGTTTTGGATAGCCACGCTCATAACCTCAATGCCTGTGCGGTAGCGATCAAGCATTTCCTGCATGATCTTCTTGACGTCTTCAGCGATTTCCTGCTTGCTTTCAAAAAGCACGCTGTCCATCTTCTTTCGACCAACCACCTCACGCATCGCGCTTTCTGCGGATTGACGAACCGACTCATCCGGATCACGTGAGCGGAAAATGTAATTCATGGCCCCGTCACCGGCCTTAATACGATACTGAACGTTAAAGCGCAGATCGACAATGTTTTCATCATCGGTGAGCATTAACGCCTCAGCCTCTCGGTTGGCGCGCCCCATGGCGCCGATCGCCACGGTTCGAACACTGCTGACATCAACAATGTCAACCGTTTCAATCGGCCAGGGCAAATGCCAGCGGAAACCCGGCATGGTCGTTTGAGTGTATTTACCAAAAGTCGTCACAATGCCGGACTGACCTTCAGGCACGATATAAAAACCGGTAGCCGCCCACAGGCCGATCACCAACACGGCCGCGAAAGCGACTCCACGTCCGCCGGGTTGTTTATTCATGAATTTGGGCGGCTGCATGTTCTTGAAAGATTCAAACTGTTTTTTCAACTGTTCTTGAGGACTCTGACCATTGGTTCCGGAAGAGTGCTCCTCGCGGCGATCTTCGCGACCACCGTCTTCCCTTCCAGACCGCTCATCTCGAGAGCGACCTTGTCCCAGCATGCCGCCCAAAGCTCGGTTGAATTCATCCCAGAGGCGATCAAGATCATCGCCTTCACCTTTCTTCTGATCATTGCCGCTATTGACTGAACGGTTGCGTTCGTCGTTATTGCGTTCAGAATCATCACGAGTTTCATTCTCGGGCGTGTTCTTTTTCTCGTTTTCGTCTGAGCCGCCCCGGCCCCAATGAGGGTCATTTAAAGACATCCGTCCTCTCCCCGACCGTCGCTTAAACATAAAAACGGTCATCTGATAATGAATTTGAATCTGATATTTTAATTGAAAAGCGCTCTCACTCTCTTAAACCAATCTTAGTTAGTCAACAAAATAGTTATCCAGAGTCGTTTTTTATTTGATCATGGTTAGGTATTACACCTAGTTTAACCATGTATAGCCTGCAAATTAGGCATTTTTACCTAGACGCAAAATTGTTAAATACTTTACTATCCGTTACATGGATGTCAGGGCATCCATCATTTTCATATTGTCTAACAATAAGGATCATCCTATGTCTGAACAAGAAAACAAGACTACGGAAGAAAAAGTTGGCATTGGCGGATACATCGCCTTGATTTTCGCTATCGTTTTCTTCTCTGGTGTTTGCGCTGGTAATCACTGGTGGGGTATCTTCGACTTTTCGACCTTAAACGGTGCTTTCGGTCAAGTGATCACCAAGGTTACGCTCAGCGGCGACGCCATTAAGACCTCTACCGGTATGTTCCGCGGTGTCGGCGGTACCGGTGCCATTGACGGCTTCTGCTTTGCTTTGACTCTTGTCCCGACCGTTATGTTCGCTTTGGCCATGATCACGGTCTGCGACCACTACGGCGCTTTGGCTGCTGCTCGTCAATTGTTGACCCCGATTCTTCGTCCTTTGATGGGCATCCCGGGTTCCTGCTCTTTGGCTTTGATCGCTTCCTTGCAATCCACCGACGGTGGTGCCGCTTTGACGCGTCAATTATTGGACAAGGGCGAAATTACCGAAGACGAAGCTGACGTTTTCGCCATGTTCCAATTGTCTGCCGATGCCACGATCACCAACTTCCTTGGTGCCGGCGTGGTTCTGTTGAGCTTGACGGACTCGGCCGGCAACACAGTTCCGGCTTCCATCGCTTTGTGCTTGGGCATCATGCTCGTCATGAAAGTGGTCGGTGCAAACATCGTTCGCTTCTTGAAGATCTTCTCTGCTAAGAAGAAGAGCGCCGCTTAATTCAGGACTGGAGGATATTGAATATGTCTAGTGAAAACAGCAAACCGATGGTCACCGACGTCTTCGTCAAAGGTGCCGTGCAAGGTTGGGGCATTGCCACGCACTCCACGATCCCGAATGTGTTGATGGCTTTCGTTATTATTCGCGCTTTAAACGTTGCGGGTCTGTTGCCGATTTTGGGCGACATTTTCCGTCCCATCATGGTTTTGTTCGGCCTGCCCGGTGAAGCCGCAGCGGTTTTGATCGCAGGTTGGATGTCCATGGGTGGTGGTGTCGGCGTGGCCGCCGCATTGTTCGATCAAGGTGCTCTCACCGTCGAACACTGCGCTATTTTGGCTCCCGGCATCTACTTGATGGGTTCTCAATTGCAATACATGGGTCGCTGCTTGGGTGTTATCGGAACACGGGGCAAAGTGATCCCTCTCTTAATGGGTGTGGCTGTCCTGAACGCGCTAATCGGTATGTTCATTATGAACATCATCGTTTAGTGATCGGTTCATAAGACACACACGCAAAGGGGATTAAATAAACATCATTTAATCCCCTTTTTCCGTACTTAACGTACAATCCATATCAATCGATTGAGTTTTTCAATCGTCTCATAACATGACTTGAAATAGGGAGATTCCAATGGTTCAAGAATTTTTGAAAGACTTGGAAAAGGTTGTCAATGTTGACGCGGGCACCGCCTGCACCGAAGGTGTCAAGCAAGTCGCGGAAACGTTTAAACAACACTACGAAAGCATCGGCTTTACAGCCAAACTCGTCGATTTAGGCGATAAGGTTGGCCCTGCTCTCTTTGCCACCAATAAGCCTGAAGCCACGCACTATGACGTGATGCTTAACGCCCACTTGGATACGGTTTTCCCGGCCGGCACCGTGGCTGTGCGTCCGATGTCGATCAAAGGTGACCGTGCCTATGGTCCCGGTGTATTGGACTGCAAAGCCGGCTGCATGACGATTTTCTACGCGTTGAAGAATTTGCCCAAGGAAACGTTGGACAAACTCTCCATCTTGGTCGCCTGCAATCCCGATGAAGAAACGGGTTCTGTTTCTTCCCATGATTGGTTAAAGGAATGCGCCTCCAAGTCCGATCGCGCTTTGATTTTTGAGCCGGCTCGCGAAGGCGGCGAATTGGTCTGCGCCCGCAAGGGTTCCAGCACCTACAAAATCACCTTCCATGGCGTGTCCGCGCATGCCGGCAACAATCCGGAACGCGGCCGCGACGCCATCTATGCCATGGTGAAATTCATCGCCGCTGTCAAGGAATTGGCCGATTGGGATCGTGGCATCACGCTTAACTTCGGCATGGTCCGCGGCGGCACGGTTGCTAACGTTGTTGCCGATTTTGCCGAAACGGAACTTGACCTCCGTGTTTGGAATGACGATGACTACAATGAAGTCAACGCCAAGATCATGGAATTGGCCAAGAAAGAATGGGTGGCCGGCGTCACGCAAGAAATCGTTGAAAAGAACCACCACGGCGCAATGCCCTTGAGCGAAGCAACCAAAGCCATGGCCGGCTTAATTGAAGAAGCCGCCAAATTGGAAGGTTTTGACATCGCCTGGGTGAAGGCTGGCGGCGCCTCTGATGGCAATACCACCGCTTCCATGGGTGTTCCCACCCTGGACGGCTTGGGACCTGTCGGCGGTGAAATGCACTGCGACCGTGAATACTTGGAAATCAACTCGATTGAAAAGCACATCAAGGTTGCGGAACGTTTCTTGACGTTGATCGCCGAACGCAAGTAATCAATCTTTGATTAGTTGCCTACTATGGGGACGGTTTGTTTCAGCCGTCCCCGTTTTATATCTAATTAGCGAACACCGCACTACTTAAAGCATTCGTTTTTTTCAAATGGCCTAAAATTATTCAAGTGATTTTGAGAACCTTTTCAATATGAGTCATTTGCTCAATCTACTTGGTGCGGTCGCTCTTATTTTCTGGGGCACCTACATGGTCAAAAGCGGCATGCTTCGAACTTTCGGCATGTCCCTTCGTTCGTGGCTCGCCCAAAATTTGAGCAATCGGTTCAGTGGCTTTGTAACCGGTTTCTGTCTCTCAAGCCTTCTGCAAAGTTCAACAGCCGCCACACTGCTTGTCGCCGGTCTTCAATCCGAAGGGCTGCTTAACACCTTAATCGCCATCAGCTGCATATTCGGAGCTGAATTAGGAAGTGCGTTTGTCGCTTGTGTTCTGAGCTTAAATCTGGCCTGTATCGCGCCGGCACTTATTCTTGCCGGCGTAATCATGTTCTTTTGCTTTAAGCCTTCCACTCGACAAGGCCAATTCGGCCGAATCCTTTTAGGCTTGGCTTTTATCATGGTGGCAATCAACCAAATCGTCGTCTCCACAGAACCTTTGCGCTCCAACGGGGAAATCGCGGTCTTTTTCGATCTGCTGCACGACTACCCGATTCTTTCGTTCTTTGCAGGGACGATTTTAGCCGTCGGCTGCGTATCCAGTTTAGCGGCAGTTATCGTAGCTGCCTCTTTATTCTCTGCCGAGGTTCTTAGTTTCGGAGCCTCGCTATGGATGGTGTTGGGAGCCAACGCCGGCAGTACGGTTTTAGCATTATTGACAACAATGTTTGCCAGTCGAATAGGACGACGCGGGCCCAGTGCAACCGCCTTTTTTAGAACACTGATGATTATTCTTGCTGTAGCCGCGCTTTCTTTGCGGCCTCAAATGTCGTCTCAATTACCTAACAATGTGGTCCTGTGTCATTTGTTGTTTAACGCTGCCGTCGGATTAGCCGGTCTAGTCCTCATTAAGCCTCTAAGCTCTATCGCGGAGCATTTGCTGAAAGCGCCGACGGAAAAAGAAACTTTCATTTTTAATGACCAAAAACTTTTCGCTCAAGAAAATTTTCTTTCTGTGACTATTTCTTTGTCAGTAGCTAAAAAGTATCTCATTAAAGAAACTGACGAGATTCGGTTGCTATGGTTGTATGTTGATACTTTGCTCAGAAGCAATCCCAATCCTGGCGAAATAATGATCATGAAAAACAAAAAAGCGGCACTTCTCAAATTAAATCGCTCTCTGTCGCTTTTTCTAAATCGCTCGGTTACAACCAATTTGAGCGCCATGGAAGCCATTGAGTGGCAAAACTTAAAAAGTGTCAACGGTTCGTTAAAATCCGCCATTAATTTAATTGAACACACAATTGATGTCATCAACGAAAACAAGTGTGTTAAACATTTGGATTTCAGCCCCGAAGGACTCAGAGAGCTGAGCGAATCACACCAAATTGTACTTTCCGGAATTCAAACGCTGGCAGCCTATTTAAGATCAACCGACGAAAATCAAAAAAGTGAACTCAACAAACGATTGTTGAATCTTCAAAAAGAACTGCTGTCAGTTGCTCGTGAGCAAACCCGTCTGCATTTGCAACGCATTTCAGACAACGACGTCAATGCCGTTGAAACAGACGCGCTTCACCTTGAACTTCAGTCATTATTTAATCGCTTAGCCGGTTTAGTTTGCGCCAGCGTCAACTTAGAACTTGAAAAAATTTAACTAAAGTACTTCAAAACAGTCTACTGTAGCGATTAAATTGTCAGATCGTTTCCTTTACGAACGGAATTCTGAACTTCATCAAAGATATCTTTCATTGCCTGAGATGGCTTTTGACCAATCAAAGAGAAAATAACGATGGCGATCAACGCGAAAACAAAACCAGGAATAATTTCATAAAGGCCGAACCAACCAAAAGTATTCCAAACAATAACCGTGAGCGCGCCGGTAACCATTCCGGCCAGTGCGCCGTTTTTTGTCATTTTCTTCCACCACAGGCTCATGATGATCACCGGTCCGAAGGAAGCGCCAAAACCGGCCCAGGCATAACTTACCAAACCCAAAACTTTGCTCTGCGGATCCATGGCGATAAAAATAGCCACTAAAGAAACCATCAACACCATCGCGCGTCCGAACCAAATCAACTCACGAGTACCGGCTTGCGGACGAATAAAGGCACGATAAAAATCTTCCGTGAGTGTGGAAGAACAAACTAAAAGCTGACACGATAAGGTACTCATCACGGCAGCCAAAATGGCGGACATCAAAATACCCGCAATCCATGGATTGAAAAGCACTTGGGTAAGAACAATGAAAACGAGTTCCGGATTGGCAACGACTGAAGCCCCTTCGGTAAGGTGTTCGGCAAAATATGCGCAGCCGAAAAAGCCCACACTAACCGCTCCGGCCAAACAAAATACCATCCAAATGATTGAAGTGCGACAAGCTGTGGGAATTACTTTAATGGACTTGGTCGCCATGAAGCGAACCAAAAGATGAGGTTGACCAAAATAGCCTAGGCCCCAAGCCAAAAGTGATGCGATACCGACCGCTGTTTGTCCTTTAAACATATCCAGCATCGACATATCAATGGCGCTCACTTTACCGATGGTTTCTGAAAATCCACCCAATTCGTTCATTACCACAATAGGGGTGACAACAAGTGCCACACACATCATGGCCGCCTGAACGGTATCGGTCCAGCTCACCGCTAAAAAACCACCGATAAAGACATAAAGTATCGTTGCCGCGGCA
>DVMY01000108.1 GCA_018714755.1 Candidatus Aphodousia faecigallinarum
AATAGGGTAATGTCCGGGTTACTATAAAAATGCCAAGACAAGTTGAATTAACAGCCAAACAAGTCCTGCTTTTTTTCGGACTCTGCGCATCTAAACGCTTAAAATAATTTGGTCTCCAACTCCAGATAAGGTCAGAGAATTTGGTACCGATTTTTTAGGGGAAAAAATGCGTTTAGTGATTGCTTTGGGCGGTAATGCTCTGTTGCGTCGGGGTCAACCGATGTTGTGCGAAAACCAACGTGCAAATGTGCGTACGGCCTGCGAACAAATCGCTAAGGCCTATGAGGGCAATGAATTGATTGTCACACACGGCAATGGTCCTCAGGTCGGCTTGATCGCCTTGCAAAGCAACGCCTATAAAGCCGTTCCGATGTATCCATTGGATGTATTGGGCGCCGAATCAATCGGCATGATCGGCTACATGATTCAACAAGAATTGGTTAATTTCGTTCCTAAATCCGCCTCGTTGTGTAACGTGCTCACGCAAACGGAAGTCGATCCGAAGGATCCGGCTTTCCAAAATCCGACAAAGCCGGTCGGTCCTGTCTACACGAAAGAAGAAGCCGAAGAATTAGCTGAAAAGATGGGTTGGACGATTGCTCCAGATAACGACAAGTATCGTCGAGTGGTACCATCTCCTGAACCGAAGCGTATTTTGGGGATTGAACCAGTGAAGACGTTGGTGAAATCTGGCTATATTGTTGTTTGTTGCGGTGGTGGTGGCATCCCGACTTACTTTGACGAAACAGGAAATTTAGTTGGCGCCGAGGCCGTGATCGATAAGGATTTAGGCTCTTCTGTGTTGGCCGCCGATGTCGAAGCCGACATGTTTATTATTGCTACTGACGTTGATGGCGCTTACCTTGACTGGGGTAAACCTACTCAAAAACGCATCTCGCGTGCCGATCCGCAAACGTTGCGTGGCTACGGTTTTGCTAAGGGAAGCATGGGACCCAAAGTAGAGGCTGCCTGCCGCTTTGTAGAAGCCACGGATAAGACTGCGGTAATCGGTGCTTTGGATCAAATCGAAAAGATTATCGCAGGCCAAGCCGGTACACGGGTCACGCCTGAAAAGGGGATTGAGTTCGCCTGACTTGTCCTGAAAAAAGTTGACACCTTTTAACAAAGAATGGAGTGTCAAATGACGTATTTCAGAGACTCAACGGATCTGGCTTATCGAGAGTATTGTGCAAATATTGTTGCTTTACAAAACAATCATTGTTTTAAAAGCTGTCAACCATTTTCAGGCAAGGTCAAGGTGTCGTAAAAATTAATAAAAATGTGATTTTTTCCACAAAAATATAAATAATTATGTGATATTGAGTTAATATCGGGTATAAGTTTTAAATGTTTAGCAAACTCAAGGGATGGTTATGAAGCGAGTTATCTTGGATAAATTACTCAACTGGAAAAACTCTCCGTATCGTAAGCCGCTTATTTTAAAAGGTGTTCGTCAAGTGGGAAAGACTTGGATTCTCAAAGAGTTTGGGCGCCTCTATTACGATAACGTGGCTTATTTCAACTTTGACGAAAACGCGGAGTACAAGCAGTTTTTTGAACTTACTAAAAATGTTGAGCGAATTTTGCAAAATTTAATGCTTGCAAGCGCGCAGAAAATTGATCCTGAAAGAACTTTAATTATCTTCGATGAAGTGCAAGATTGTCCTGAGGTGATAAATTCGCTGAAATATTTTTGTGAGAATGCTCCGCAATATCACGTTGCATGCGCAGGATCCTTGCTTGGAATTGCTTTGGCCAAACCATCATCTTTCCCTGTCGGAAAGGTCAATTTTATGCAAATTAATCCGATGACCTTCACAGAATTTTTACTTGCCAATGGTGATGACAATCTGGTTCATTATCTGGAAACAGTGCAATCAATTGAGCTGCTTCCTGATGCGTTTTTTAATTCTCTCTGCGAGAAGCTCAAAATGTATTTTGTTACAGGAGGAATGCCCGAGGCGGTCCTAATGTGGACACAAGCTCGGAATGTCAACGCGATGCAGGAGGCGTTGTCTTCAATCATCGAGACTTATGAAAGAGATTTCGCAAAACATCCAAAAACAAGTGAATTTCCAAAGATCTCTATGATTTGGAAATCCATACCTTCGCAATTAGCCAGAGAAAATAAAAAATTTCTTTTCAAAGTGGTTAAAAATGGAGCGCGAGCTCGAGAGTACGAGGATGCTCTCCAGTGGCTAGTGGATGCTCGATTAGTTAATAAAATTTATCGAAGTTCAGCTCCCCGCTTGCCGTTGTCTGCTTATGATGATCTTTCTGCTTTCAAAATTTATCTTGTCGATGTCGGTTTGCTTCGTCGCTTATCGCGGCTAGCTCCAACCGCCTTCGGAGAGGGTAATCGGCTTTTTACAGAATTTAAGGGATCTCTCACAGAGAATTTTGTTCTGCAATCGCTATTGACACAATTCGAGGTAATGCCTCGATATTGGAGCCAGACGAACCCACCCTACGAAGTGGATTTTCTGATCCAAAGAGACAATGATGTTTTCCCAATCGAGGTAAAGGCTGAAACTAATATTAAAAGTAAGAGTTTGAAAAAATTCAAAGAGCTCTTTCCGGACCAAGTTAAGCTGAGAATTCGTTTTTCATTGGATAACTTGAAACTTGATGGAGATGTTTTAAATATTCCCTTGTTCATGGCGGACTATACGGACCGCTTAATAGGTCTGTCCTTAAGTAAGCTATGAAAAAGAAACAGGTCTCCAACTTTGAGTGTGTAAGTAGAGACCTTGATCTCTTTACATTGCCAGAATGTACACAGTGATATGGTGTACGATCAAACCGACAACGCAAGGTACTGAACCGCGTTTAACGATTTCAAATGGGGTGGCTTTTAACATGCCTGCAACAGCGACCACGACACCCGCGACGGGAGAAAGCGGTCTGGCCATGCTGGAGGCTTGGTGCAATGGCAGGACGAGAGTGACAGCCGGGACATTCAAGCTTTTAGCCACAGTTGGAATCATGGATACCAAGGCGTAAAAAGACGCTCCATTAGAGCCCGTCACAATTGAAACCAGCACAGAAATCAATACAAACACAATTGACATGCCCGGGCCGCCCAAACCGATAGCGTTGGCGCTATTGACGATGGCGTCCAACATGCCTAAAGCTTTAAAGCCATCAGCAAAGATGCTCGCCGCAATCACTAGGATCACCACCCCGCTAAACGCTCGTCCCATGGCTTGGAAAAATACTTTGGTTCCGGCTGCGATCTTTTCAAAATTCATCTTCTGATGAATCATTTCCGCCACTAAACCACAAAAAACCGAGAGCAAAACAACCGCAATGATGTGTAGTTTGAGTCCCGGAATTCCATATTCGGGAAACAGCACCACAAAAATCATGGGCAAAAACGGCAAAATCGCATACCATGTTGGGGCTTTGACGCTACTTTTATTTTTGCCAGAGGCCTCATCGAAGATGAGTTCATCGCCGATATGATCGGCGCAAACCCAATCTTCTTTGCGGTCAAGGTATTTTTGCCAGAAAACATGAGCTAAGCCAATGGCTAAAAGAGCGGGAAAGCCCGCTGGGATTTTGTAAAGAAAAACATAGTCCAAAATAGATAAGCCGCTAGCTTCAGCCGCTGTGGCGGTTGAGCCTCCCAAAAGAGCCATGGAAACGGCCGCAGAGGTTGCGCAGATGCCACCTAAAGCCAATGGATTCATGCCCAAAGCTACCATCGCAGGACCTAGAAGTGCAACGCACAACAACACCTAAAGCAGCAGCGCTGCCGATTACCATACTGATGAGTTTGCATAGCAAAAAGCCCACAAAAACCATCACGTAAGGGTATTTCTTGACAAGTCCCAACGGTTTGATGGCTACGCGTACAAACGCGTCATTGGCGCCGATATGTGTCATGTAGCTGGCAAAGCCCACCATTGTCATAATGATTAAAGCTAAATTGGTGGCTTGTTTGACAAATGAGTAACGAAGGAATTCAAAAATATCTAAGAATTCATTGCCTGTCGGCACCACACCTTTTTTGGGCATGAAAGTGCCCGTGTCAAAAATAATGGAGCAGGCGAGCATGATGACGCGCTTCCCATTAATACCAATGGAGCATACTTTCCTTTGATAATGCTCCAGCCAACAATGACCAACACGATGCAGCCAATGATGATGCCAATCATGACGCCTCCTTTCCTTTGTCTTAAGCGATCGTTTTTGCAATGGCATGAGATTGTTTGAAAAATGTCGCAAAAAGCGACCCTATGCAGTCTAGCGAAAGCTAATTTTGTCAAGCCTGTCGAAAACCCTAGGGTCGTAAAGCTTATTCAACCGGCGTCAAAGGCAATTACGGTTTTTCCTATATCCTGATCGTTATGACGGCGAGTACGATGGACTGTAAATTTTCAGGTATTCAGTTTTGACGGGATTGTTTCTTTTTAATTTATGTAAGAAAAATTGTTCTTTGGGCCGAATTATTTTTGTATGGAGGCTTGAATGCCATATAGGTGTAGCAGAAGAACACTTTTGGGGGCTTGCGGCGCATGCGTGGTGGCCCCGTCTTTAGTTTGCGCGTCAGAGGGAGGAAAAATGGTAAACCAAGAGTTTGCGTTGTCGGCGGTTCAAATGCTTCAAATAGGTCAAATCAAAGTTTCAGTCATTATTGACCGCAAAACCGTTTTTAACCAATCGCTTTTTGAAGGCGTGGAGAAATCGCCGGAAATGATGGCCTACCTTCCGGGAGGAGAAGCTCCAGGTGTGGTTAAGACATTTTTAGTGCAGATTCCCAACAGACAAGTACTCATTGATGCCGGCTATGGAGCGAGTGCCGGAGGATCCACTGTGGAAACGCTTTTGAAAATGGAAATTAAACCGGAAGAAATCACAGATGTTTTTCTGACTCATTTGGATGGCGATCACATCGGAGGTCTGGTCCAAAACGACAAGGCGGTATTTTCAAAGGCGACTGTGCATTTGTCTAAAGCTGAATACGAATCTTGGATTGAAAAAGGAGTGGGACGAGCAGAAGGTTCTATCCAACGGGCTCGCTCAATCCTTAGCTTTTACCGGGATCGTGTGAAAACATTTGATTTTGATGAGGAGGTGTTGCCTGGAATGCTCGCTAGTGACGCGCGAGGACACACGATGGGACACACTCGATATGATTTGGATTCGGATGGAAAAGGTATGAGCATCATTGGTGATTTGATGCATGCTTATCCTTTGCAAATGCGCCACACCAAGATGAGCTCACGATATGACGAAGATCC
>DVMY01000003.1 GCA_018714755.1 Candidatus Aphodousia faecigallinarum
GTGACTCGCAAAGGAGCCGTTCCCTCCATTCCAACGATTGAAGAATTAACTTCTTTCAAAAAACAATTTTTAGGATAGGCGCCATGGAAAAACGCAAAGTTATTATCGACTGTGATCCGGGTTACGATGATGCGGTGGCTCTTTTATTGGCCGCGGGAAACCCCAATATTGAGGTCTTGGCCATCACAACCGTTGCCGGCAATCAAACACTGGAGAAAGTCACGCGCAACGCCCTGCGCATTGCAAAACTTGCCCGTTTGGAAGAAGTCACGGTCGCCGCGGGCGCGGCTCGCCCTTTGTTACGTGATCAAGTGGTTGTGGCCGCTAACATTCACGGTGAATCAGGTTTGGACGGAACGACCCTGCCTGAAGCAGAGTACAGAGTTGATCCCCGTTGCGCCGCTCAAGTCATTGTTGACACAATCATGCGTGAACCCGAAAAAACGGTGACGCTTGTGCCCATCGGCCCGCTAACCAACATAGCGCTTGCCGCAAGACTTGAGCCGCGAATTGTCGATCGCGTCAAAGAAGTCGTTTTAATGGGAGGCGGCTACCATATCGGCAACGTCAAACCCATGGCTGAATTCAATATTGAAAATGACCCGGAAGCCGCCTACATCGTCTTTGAAGAAAAGTGGCCCATCGTCATGGTCGGACTTGATTTGACCTACCAAGCATTGGCGACGAAAGACGTAAAGGAAAAAATCGCTCGCATTGACACGCCTTGCGCGCAATTTCTCACCCAGGTTCTCACCCGCTTTTCTGAAAATTACAAACGTTCAAAAGGATTTGATGAACCGCCTGTGCACGATCCGTGCGCGATCGCTTATGTGATTGATCCCTCCATTATCCAAGTTCGAAAAGCGCCCGTGCATGTTGAATACCGCGGACAATTCACTAGCGGCATGACGGTGACTGATTTGCGAAAACCCGCGCCGAGTGATTGTCATACGGCGGTCGCCACTCATTTGGCTCGGGAGCGTTTTTGGAACTTAATTATTGAAGCGGTTAAAAATCAATAAGGGCAGTCATGCAACAAGTCAACGCCAGAGTACACGCCGAAAGGCTAGAAAAAAGAGCGCTAAAACGAGAAGCGACCTTGTTGCGCTCCATGGTTGAAGATTATTGCAGACGTCATCATCAAAGTGATGAATTATGCGAGGATTGCAAGGCATTTCTGACATACGCGCTCACCCGTTTAGCGTGTTGTCCTTTTGGAGAAAAGAAACCGACTTGCGCCAAGTGTAAGATTCATTGTTACCGAGCCGAAGAAAAAGAAACGGCGCGGCAGATCATGCGAGAAGAAGGCCCCAGGATGCTTCTCAAGCACCCGCTTCTAACACTCGAGCACCTCATCAAAAATACCAAAGAGGCGCCCGATAGACCGCGCAATCCCCGCGCGAAACATTCGAAGGCAACTGACCGGTAGAAAGGAAGATAGCCATGCCTGTCAAAGCGAAACTGAAAAAGTCTTTACAAACGTTGAAAAAAGAGCTTCAAGAAAAACAAGAGCGGCTCCTAAATGAATGGGATCAGACTAAACGCGATCTCAAAGCACGACAAAAGTTGTTTGGACGAGAACTTAAAGCCAAACAGGATGAATTCTTACTCGAATGGGATGACGTTCAGGAGCGCTCCAAAGAACGGTTTGATCAATGGCTCGATCGTTTCGATATTGATGAGCTCCAAGGCATGCTTGACCGATATAAAGAAGATAGCGAGCCTCTTGAACCAATTGGGGACAATGATGTCTTGCGTCTGCTGCCTGAGCCTAAGCAATTAAGCATGACGCTTCAGGAGGCGCTTGAAAAAAGACGCACTTCAAGAGACTTCTCCGGTGAATCCATCGCAGAAGATAAGCTTGCCGCGCTACTTTGGGCCGCCAACGGCATCAATCGAAAAAATTTCAAACGCACCACTCCCTCGGCTTTTAATTGGCAAGATGTCAGCCTTTACGTTGTACAGGCCAACGGTATTTGGAAATATCTGCCTAAACGCCACGCCCTGCTTTTTATAGAAGGCAAAGATCAAAGAGAGCATTTCGGTGAAATTAAAACATGGATGAAATTGGCGAGCCAACACATTGTTCTTGTCTCTGACGCGAGAAAAACCGAAACGTTTTCTACCAAACTCATCGAGAAAACTTTTAAAGTGGATTTTTCAGAGGGCGAAATGAATGAAAGAGCCCGAGCCATCAATGTTGGCGCGAAAGTTCAGGCGGTTTATTTAGCGGCGGCCGCGATGGGATTGGGATGCACCTGCCGACTTTTAGTCGATGACAGCAAGGCGCGAAAGCTTATGAAGCTCGCTCAAGAAGAGAAAATCATGGCGATTTGTTCTGTCGGTGAGCACCCGGCCTCCATTTTCGATCATGTCATTTGACAAATTGAGAAAGGATACGTAATATTACGTCCTCACGCGCCGGTAGCTCAGTTGGATAGAGTACCTGGCTACGAACCAGGGGGTCGCGGGTTCGAATCCTACCCGGCGCACCAAATTCAAGGGGAAGCAAAAATTGCTTCCCCTTTTACATTTACTCGATCCTAATCCTATAATCGGCCTCTTGAATTTTTCATAAAAATAAAAGGACTTCACCATGTTGTCGCATTTGCCTGTTCCCGTCGTAACCATCGGGCTTTTGCTTTTCTCCAACCTCTTCATGACGTTTGCCTGGTACGGCCACTTGCGGTTTCCCAAAGTCACCATGTGGCACATTGTGGTCATCAGCTGGTTGATAGCCTTTTTTGAGTACTGTTTTCAAGTTCCGGCCAACCGCATCGGTTATGGTTACTTCAGCGCCGCGGAGTTAAAAACCATCCAGGAAGTGATTTCACTTTCCATTTTTATGGGTTTCTCTGTCTTATATTTAGGTGAGCCTTTGAAATGGAACTATGTTTTGGGTTTTGCCATGATCGTGGCGGCCGCTTTCATTATTTTCCACGAATGGTAAAACGTCTAAACAAATTAACTTGATTTCGTTCAACGGCTGTATTAGCAATTACGCTAACAGCCGTTTCTTTTTCCTCACACATTGGTAATATTGCCTAGTTGTATTTCACTAGCCTACTCAACAAACGAGCGGGCTATTCAAATTTTCTGTACACCTCGAAAGGAGAATCATCCATGTGTACCACCATTATCGTCGGTAAGGCCGTTTCCAAAACCGGTCGAGTCATTGTCGGTCATAACGAAGACTCGGGCGGCCGCGTATTTCACCAACAATTTTATGTGCCGGGCGGCAAGCACGCCGCGGGCGAAGTTTTAGTCGCCGAACCCGGCCGCGCCGAAGTCCCCGAAGCGGCAGAAACACTTGCCACGTACTGGTCCAACATGATTCAGATCGATGGTTCTTCTTTCGACCAAGGCTATGCCAACGAAGCCGGTTTGGTGATCTGTTCCAACGGCGGCGGCTCCTCCTACGACGCGGATGATCCTGATCAAGAATCTTTAGGTCTTAAAGAAGGCGGTGTCGGCTTCCTGCTTCGCCGCATCATGGCCGAACGCGCTCACACGGCTCGCGAAGCGATGGAAATCGCCGCGAAGCTCTTGGACGAATACGGTTACTTCGGTTCGGCTCGCAACTACACCGTCGCTGACAAAAACGAAGCCTGGTGCTTAAACGTTGTCAAGGGCCATCACTACGTTGCCAAGCGTATTCCCGATGACAAAGTGATGCTCATCTCCAACATGCTTGCCATCCGCCACGTTGACCTCAACGACAAAGAAAACGTCATCGCCCCTGCCGACTTAATTGAATACGCCATCCAGAAGGGCCGCTACACGCCGAAGGTTCCCGGCGACTACAGCGACTTTGACTTCGCCATGGCTTACCAAAGCGATGAAAACCGCCACGCTCCCACGAAGTCTCGCCGCATGCGTTTAGGCTGGTGGGCCATCACGGGCGACTATTACAACGATGAACTGCACTATCCGGAATTACTCGCTCCCGCCAACCCGATGGGTTGGGAAGAAGTGCGCGACGTGTTGCGCTTAAGCTGCTACGAATCCTATGCCACACGTGGTGATGGCCGTGAAGACGCCTTCCACGTCTCCGCTCGCGATATTTCTCGCTCTCAAACGCGCGAATCCTGGGTGATGGATTTGGCTGAAGAACCGATCTACAACACGATGTGGCGCTGCACGAGCTATCAAGACACCGGTATCTACCTGCCGTGGTTCCCAATGTCCGGCGTTATCCCTGAAGGCTATCAATGGATGACGATTGAAGAAGCTCGCAAGAACCATTTCCATCTTGAACCTCATTATCTTGACTACGATTTGGATAAGAGCTATTTCATCTACGCCACAGTGGGCGAACTCACCAACTTCAACCGCGGTCTTTTGCCGGGCATTTTCCGCACGCAAAAGAAGTTTGAAGAAAAATTAAAAGCCGACTACGAAGAAGCGCTCGCTCACGCCAAGACGCTTGACCACGAAGCGGCTCGTCAATACTTAGGTGAGTTCACCGCCCGCGAATGCGCCCAAGCTGATGAAGCCTGGGAAAAGATGCTCAAACAAATCAGTCTTCACACGATGAGCGTTGAAGCTGAAACGTTGAGCGTTTCCAAGGAAGCAACGGTTGAAGTGGTGCTCTACGGCAGCGCGGACTTCGATGTCACGGGCTTGGATATGGAAACCGTGTACTGGAGCTTGGGCTTTACCGGTAAGAAAGAATCCGTTAACGCCCCGGCTCATCCGATTGCTCACCGCTTTGAAGATGTTGACAATGACGGCATCATGGATTGTGTGCTCACATTCAACGCCCATGAAGTCGCTCAGTTCGGCATCCCCGGCGCTGAAATTGACACGTATCTGCGCGGCCTTTGCAACTGCATCCGCTTCGTAGCGATGGATACGGTTAAATTTGTAGCCTAATCACTCAGGTTATTGATCAGCTTCGGAGCGCTTCATGCGCTCCGAAGTTTTTTTATGCCATCGGGCTGCAGGCTGAGGATTGTTTTCTCACTGACACACCGTACGGCTCTTGCAGCAGGCACCTGCAGAATCAATCTCCAATTTGATCATTGTTGGTTGCATCACCTTTTTAGAATGTCTCCTCTCTGATCCTGCTGATTCGTGGAAAAGATGATTTCGGCATTCTGTTTCCGAACGCTCATCAACTAGTCGCGACGAGCATTGCTCCGTTACTTTTCCAGACGGCAACGTCCCTGAGTCTCACTTGAGGAAGGGCTGCATATTGCGGCGGCATTTGCACCTCTGATTGCGTAAAGCTTGGAACGTCGTCTTATTGTCTAGCAGACTTACCTGACATCGTGTGTCTGATGCAGGTTCTGTTCGGCCGATCTGTAGTTTGCCCTGGGACTTTCACCCTATAAATTAAGTGCCATGCCAGGCATACAACAAAACGCCCGACTCTTGTGGAGGAGACGGGCGTTTATCGTTCGGTAAGTGCCCGAAGTAATCGGGCACTTTTAAAAATCATCAACTGATGAAGTATAGGAACACCATAATGGCGGCGTTCACAGGCAACGAACGTTTAATCACTTCGATCGGCGAAACGTTGGCGATACCGGCGATAATGATGACACCAGCGGCGATCGGTGAAGACACACGACCCAAGGTGGCAGACACAATAGCCAAGTAGCCCAAGTCCGGAATCGTCATGCCGAATTCAGGAGCGTGCGGAGTCACAGCTTCGTTGAAAGCGAAACCAGCGGCGTCACCGGAACCGGTCATAATACCCAAAGCCATCGGGCCGATAGCGGCGCCGAGCTTAGCGACTTCGGAGGAGTTCTTCAAGTATTCGACGAACACATCGATCACACCGCAGGTGCGCAGACCGGCGGCGAAAACGCCGGCGGCAATGATCAAACCGATGATGCTGCCGTAGCCGTGGCCCATACCGTCGAAGAACTTCTTGATCAATTCAGCGGGGTTGGAACGCGTAACGATCATGGTGTAGATGAAGCCGAACAACATAGCCGTGGCCACGCTCATCTTAACGCTCGGGAACCAGAAAGCGATCACGAACAAGAGCACAACCGGGAGCAACGGAGCGAAAGCCCAAAGCACGTTCGGGTTTTCAGGCAATTCAACATTGCTCTTATGAACGCCGTCATTTTCGAAACCGCCCTTCTTGAAGTCACCGAAGATAATGCAGGCGATCATCAAGAAAACGATACAAACGACAGAAATCAAAAGGGTGCGGAAACCGGTGTAGGTCACAAAGTCCATCACAGGCCAGTCGGCGAGCTTGGCGACGAAGCCGTTGTGTGAAGAACCCGGAGACCAGAAAGAAGGTAACGTCGAGCAAATCACAGTGGCGGCAGCCATGGCGGGACGGAAACCGGCGCGGATCATCAAAGCGACGATCGTCGGACCGATTGCGGCGCACATACCGGACAAGGAGGAAATGGCCAAAGAGGTAATGCCCGTTACGATCATGCAGCACGGTAAGAGCAAGAGACCTAACTTATTCAAAGGCTTCGTTAAGAGAGAAACCAAATGCAAGTCGCACTTGGTGAGGTTCATCGTCGCGGCAAAACCCATCGACGAGCAGATCACGATGATCAGCGAGTTGTTGGTCATCGACTTGTCAAATTGCGCGAACGCAGCCATCGGGTCCAAAGACAGGATGGTCATGATCAAGCCGGATGTCAAGAGCACTAAGCGCGTTTCGTAGCGCTTAATCAATGCCCAGACCGTGCCCACAACCACGATCAAAGCAGCCCACATAGTCCAAGTCATGTTGTTTCTCCAGATTGGAAAAGAGTTATCAGTCGCTCAAAGGCGCGGCTAACAGCCTGTTACGACAAAAAGTCTTGGCGATTATAGGTAAAAGTAAGTAGGTAAAAAAATAGGTTAAAACCCGTAGAAATATGTAAATTTCATAAGATATTGCGCTTAGGCAAAATAACCTATGTTTTATTCAGGCGAAAATATTCGAATCGATAAAATTTCCGCTGATTTTATGCGCCACCTTGTCTGACGCTATCTTTTATATTAAGGTGATACCCATGTTAAAGCACAACTACTACGGCAACTACACGGCCGAAAGCTTTGCTAAATTACCCCTGATTTTGCAACGCTTCCTGTCCTACACGCAATACAACACAACCTCCGACCCCAATAGCACGACGGCCCCCTCCACTGAAGCTCAAGTGGCCTATGCTCAAATGTTGAAGGCTGAATTTGAAAGCGTCGGTCTGACCGATGTGCGCGTCACCGACAAGGGCATCGTGATGGCTTATCTGCCCGCCACTGCCGGCTTGGAAGATGCCCCCGCGATGGGCATGATCGCTCACATGGACACGTCCCCCGAAGCCTCCGGCGAACCCGCCAAGTGGCAAGTGGTTGACTACAAGGGCGGCGACATTGTTTTAAATAAAGAAAAAAATATCGTTTTGACGATGGAACGTTTCCCGGGCGTAGCCAAATACGCCGGACAACAATTAGTGGTCACCGACGGCACCACCCTTTTGGGCGCCGATGACAAGGCCGGCATCGCCATCATCGTTGAAACGGCTCGCTATTTCATTGAACACCCCGAAGTTCCGCACGCCAAGCTATGCTTCGCTGTCACGCCTGATGAAGAAGTGGGCCGCGGCACGGAAAACTTCGACATTGACGAATTCGGCGCTCAATACGCCTACACTTTTGACGGCGATGAAGAAGGCGGCTTTGAAACCGAAACGTTTAACGCCGCTGTTGTTAAGGTGCACTTTGAAGGCTTGAACACCCACCCGGGTTCTGCCAAGAATAAGATGGTCAATGCCATCCGCATGGCGATGGACTTCTTGTCTCGCCTGCCCGCTGAATCCATTCCTGAAAAGACCGAAGGCCATGAAGGCTTCTTCCACCCGATGGGTATTTCCGGCGCTGTGCGCGGCGTTGATTTGAAGATGCTCATTCGCGATCATCACAACTTCCGCTTCGAAGAACGCATGAACTATGTTCGCAAGATGGTTGAAGACATGAACAAGGTTTGGGGCGATCGCGTCACGGCCGATATCAAGGTTCAATACCATAATCTGAAGAACTACTTGGATAAACATCCGGCCGTTTGCGAATTGGCTCGCGAAGCCTATCGTCGCATCGGCGTTGAAATCAATGAAAAACCGGTTCGCGGCGGCACAGACGGCGCTCGCCTCTCAGCCCGCGGGTTGCCCACCCCGAACCTCTTCACGGGCGGCATGAACTACCACGGCATCTTTGAATGCCTCTCCGTGACCGGTCTTGAACGTGCCCTCGAATTAGGCATCATGTTGGGTAAGATGTCCGCGGACGTCAAAACGCTTGACTAATCCGGATAGTCTCTGAACCAACAAGCCACCTTGATGCTTATGCGTTAAGGTGGCTTTTTTGTGAATTCATTTTTTCTTTACAATTGACAGGACTTTTTTTAGATTGTTTTAACGATGAGTTTATTTTCCTGCCCTACTATAGAAGCGCAAACCAATCGAATCGTTCTGACTGATCCGTGCTTCATTTCTGATTTGCACCTCAATGCCGAGTCAGCCGCACAGGCCGCTTTTTTTGTCCGCTTTCTCAATGAAGTAGCCTCCGCTTATAAAGAACTGGTGATTCTTGGGGATTTTTTTGACTATTGGGTAGGCGATGACGCGTGGGACAGCGCGGTAGGCCTTTTGGAGCCGCTAAAGAATTGGGCGAGCAATCATAAACTTTTCTTAATGCATGGCAATCGTGACTTCATGATGGGGAAACGCTTGTGCGAACGCTTGGGAGCGACGCTTTTGGCCGATCCAACCGTGGCTACTTTGGGATCTCAACGTCTTTTGTTGTCTCACGGCGACCTTTGGTGCGTCAACGACCATGACTATCAAAAAGTCAGACGAAAAGTCAGAAGCGTTTGGTGGCAATGGTTGGTTCTGAGACTGCCTTTATCGAAAAGACTTGAGATTGCCAACAACGCTCGAGCCCGCTCAAAACAAAGTAAGGAAAATAAAGAGGCGCAACTAATGGATGTGGATGATAAAACCATAGCCGAGTGGGCCCAAAAGCTTCATTGTGACTATGTCATACACGGTCATACCCATAGGCCGGGAAGTTATCGCATTAACGATTCCCTGCAACGTTTTGTTCTTGCCGATTGGCGATTTAGCGCTTCAAATACTTTTAAAGGCGGTTTTCTAACATTTGAAAACAACGTCCCTGTATTACAAAATTTTCATTAAGTCACAAGGCGTTTTTCGTTACTGCTATACAATACAATTCAAGTCATAACAGATTTTCAATTTTGGGGTTTAATGTGTTCGTGTTAAGAAAAGTCCTGAAAATTGCTTTGATAACAGCTGCTTTTGCGACGGTTACGGGTTGCGCGGCGCCAACTGTCAACACCAATGTCGCGATTTCCTCAAAGCTGTCGATGACGCCGGATTTAAATCCCGGGCTGCACGCCATGCCCGATTGGGGTGACAAGATCGCCGTGGTGCCTGCCTCCGGTTCGAAAAAAAATGACCCGACCTACAGCGCCATCAAATCCAGTTTAGAAAATCTTTTAGTGGCCGCTCATTTGGAACCCGTGACAGCCGGAAGCGGTGAAAAGTATCGCATGAGCGTCAGTTGGTCCGTTAAACCCTCGCGCATCATCAGGCGCAGCGAACAAGTGCCGGTAACAGTGATGGGCGGCGGTTTCGGCTGGGGACACTTCCGACATCACGGCTGGCACGGCGGTCCCTTCTTAGGTCCTCAGGTGGCGTTTGTCAATCGCGTTTACACCGAGCAGCTCTATATGCGTGAGCTTGACGTAAAACTGCTTGAAATGAAAGGTTCAAAGGGGACAGCCGTATTTAACGCCGTGGTTCGCAATGAAGCCTCCTGCAACCGAATTGACGATATTCTGCCCTATATGGTGCAATCGGCCATTGACAATCTTTATGCGCAAGACGGCACCAACAAGGTGGTGAGTCTGCCACAGGTCACATCGGTATGTCGTTAGTTATCGAAAGGGAAGCTCCTTGGGCGTTGGTGACCGGTGCCTCGGGAGGCCTCGGCAGGCAATTTTGTCAACTCTTGGCCGCTCGAGGCTACCGCTTGGTGATCACTGGGCGAGACACCGCGAAATTGGGTCAACTTCGAGAAGAGATCGCAGAGTGCGAATTAGCTCTGGCCGGTGATTTAACAGACCCCGAGTGCCTCACCAATCTCATTCGGCACCTCAAAAAACAAAATATTGAACCCGAGGTGCTGATCAATAATGCGGGATATGGTCTTTATGGTGAATCGTTGGATTTACCGATTCAGGATCAACTCAATCTTATTGATTTAAATATTCGTGTTCTCACAGAGCTGTCACTATCTATGGCTCAGAAAATGCGTGAGAAAAAACGCGGCTACATCCTCAATGTCGCTTCCATCGCGGCATTCATGCCCTGCCCCAAACTTAACACCTATGGAGCAAGCAAGTCTTACGTGCTCAGTTTTTCAGAAGCATTGCATGAGGAGCTTAAAGACGATGGCATTAGCGTCACGACGCTTTGCCCCGGACCTGTTAAAACCGCTTTTTGGTTACGAGCGGGATTGCCTGACAGCTCTAAATTTGATTTTTCCATGACTGAGGCTCGTGAAGTGGCGCAGCGCGGGTTAAACGCGCTTTTTGCCTATCGAGCGATCGCCACTTATGGCGTATTGAATAAGTTATTGGTTTTCAGCGCCCAAATCGCGCCTCGTTTTATAACTCGCCGCATCGCAAAACGTGTGTTGGATAAGGCTCAGAAAAAATAGTTGAAAAAAGTCTTGCAACTTATTTTAAAAGCGTGCATAATTCCACTTCACGCGCCGGTAGCTCAGTTGGATAGAGTACCTGGCTACGAACCAGGGGGTCGCGGGTTCGAATCCTACCCGGCGCACCACATTCAAGGGGAAGCAAAATTGCTTCCCCTTTTCCGTTTCTGCGCATTTTTAGCTAATTTTGCTTATTGTTTTTGGTCTCTTTGCCGTATAAATTAACACTATTGGCAATTCACTTAGGAGAGACCCATGGCCCAAGAACTCAATGTCGTCGATGTTTATAACGACCTGCATAAGACCCCGGAATTGGGATTTAAAGAATTCAAAACCAGCGCCTATATCGCAGACAAACTCAAAGCCATGGGCTATGAGGTGACGACCGGCGTCGGCCAAACAGGTGTTGTGGCTGTCGAAAAAGGCAGTGAAGCGGGCCCCTGCGTGATGCTTCGCGCCGACATGGATGCGCTTCCCTTTAAAGTGAATGGCGAAGATAAAGTCATTCACGCCTGCGGCCACGACTCTCACTGCGCCATGCTTTTGACGATCGCTTCTCAATTGAAAGGCAAAATTAAGCGCGGCAAACTCAAGCTTTTGTTCCAACCCGGTGAAGAGACCTTAAAAGGTGCCCTCTCTGTTATAGATGACGGTGTTTTGGACGACGTTGATATCGCCTTAGGCCTTCACGTGCGTCCGGCGACCGACATTCCTGAAGGCACCGTGGCGGCCGCTTTGATGCACTCTGCCAGTATCTTCGTGCGCATTGATGTGGAAGGTTTCGCCTCACACGCCTCGCGCCCCCATTTGGGTGTTAATTGCGCTGAAATGTTGGCCGCTATCGTGCAAAACGCGGGGCTTTTGAAGTTTGCTCCGACTTTAACCTGGTCGATGAAGTGCACCAAGATTGAAGTGGGAGGCGCCGCCGCCAACGTGATTCCCGACAAGGGCTATTGCCTGTATGACGTTCGCGCGGAAACGAATCCCTTGATGAAGGAAATGCTTGAAAAGCTCGAGCACTGCTCTCAAAGCACCGCCGAGGCTTTTGGCGGCAAGGCGACGATGAAACTAATGGGAGACGTTATTCCGGCCTGCGAGTACGATGAGGAACTCGTCAAAGAAATGGCTGACTGCATCGCCGAAACGTTGGGCGCAGATAAGCTTCGCGCCACCAGTATCGGCGGTGGTGAAGATTTCCACTTCTTTAAAGTAAAGAAACCTTCGCTTCGCACGGCCTATATTGGTGTCGGCGCAGGCGCCACTCCCGGCCTTCATCACCCGGATATGAAGCTTAATCCTGAAACGCTCGATAACGGCGTGAAAGTTATGGTTGCTTTTACACTGAAATATTTAGGCTAACCTAACAACCTAAAAAAGCTGAATCTTTTCACGGGATTCAGCTTTTTATGTTCTACGGCTTCATAAGAAGTGATAAAAGGGTCTCATCGGGCTTCCACTCAATCCGATAGCGAGGCTTATCACTATCCATTCTCTCATATCGGACATCCATTCCCAGGCCCGCCGCGAATAACAGCTCCTCACCGCTCCAGAGCAGTGGCAGCCTCGGCCGATCAAATTCCGCGATATTCGCCTTTTGATAGAGATCTTTTAGGTGACGGCGAGGGCGATTTTTGTAAAGCTTTAATTTCTCACCGCCCTGACGCGGGCGAACTTGAAGCGCTCTGTCCTTAAAGTAGGATTCATCAACGCCTGGTTCATCGGCGCGCACCTCATAAATCACCAACTCTCCACCCCAAGAAGGCAGAGAATAAGAACCGGGGCCCTTCCACTGAAGCGTTTCAAATTGAGTTTTGTCCTTTTTCTGCCCGGCGGTTTCCCGCATTAAAAGTTTCGCGCCATGACGACGAACTTCGATATTTGTTCCCACTTTGATCGCGAGTTTTGTGTCATGACTGCTCTGTCGGGTTTGTTTGAGAGCTTCTTGAAGCTTCGCCTTGGTTGGCGGCAATAAGCCAAAACTTTCAATCCACGCACGAAGCACCAAAGCTTGACGGGGAAGCGATAAATTCAGCAACTTATCAATTGATAACGAACGATCCTCATTTTGGATGCGCACCAAATCCTCATGGGCCACTTCTCGCAAAATCTGCGCGCTTTGCGCCACAAGCTCTACCGAGCGTGCTGCCGCTTCTTTAAAGCCGGGACGGATCGCCTCCATCACCGGAAGCACTTCGTGACGAATGGCGTTGCGAAGATAGGCGGTGTCGGCGTTACTTTCATCCTCAACCCAACCTAAGCCTGTCAGTTCCAGATAGCGCTCAAGCAACTGCCTGGGCAAGCGCATAAGCGGTCGAACCAATTGGACGGAACCCACCGGACGAGAAATGGGAAAAGTCGCCAAACCATCCACGCCCGAGCCTCGCATCCACTGAATCAGAAATGTTTCCAATCGGTCGTCTTGGTGATGAGCGGTCATGACAAGGTGAGAGCCAAATTGATCGGCCGCTTTAAAAATCGCCTCATACCTTGCTTGGCGGGCAGCCGCCTCCACTCCTTCGCCTTTGCTTTTGACACGCACGTAAGCCACTTTAAAAGGCACATCAAGCTCTTCGGCCGTTTGACGGCAAAATCTCGCCCATTTGTTAGCGTTTGGACTTAACGCGTGATGAACGTGCAGGGCTTGGATTTCTTCGATGGGAGAATTTTTCTTGCCGCGCAAAACACACAGCGCTTTGAGAAGCGCCACCGAATCACGGCCACCCGAAAAACCGACCGTAATGCGCACTTTCTGACTGCCGGAAGGTTGCGCGGCGAAAAGGCTGGCCTGCTCGGATTGACCGCAGGCCTTGGCAATCGCTTCGCGCAGCGCGGTCAGTATCTTACCTTCCACCGTACGAAGCGATAGCGTGGTGATAGAGCGTTTAGGCTTCGTTACTGTTGTCTTCTGTCTTCTTGTCGGCATTGTGGGCCTTGGTGCGCGTCACGCGCTTTTTGCTGCTCTTGGAAGCAGGCTCTTCACTAACAGACTCATGCTCAGCGATCGGAGCCATCACTTTTTCAAGTTCTTTTTCTTCAAATTTGCCGTATTGAAGCAAACGTTCCAAGCGGCGAGCGACTAACTCATCGGTGTCCATCGCGTTGAAGTGACGCATTTGATCGGTCAATGTCTTTTTCAGACTGGCCCCCATCAATTGAGGATCGCGGTGAGCGCCACCCAAAGGTTCCGAGAGCACACGATCAACCAAACCCAATTCGCGCAAGCGATCTGCGGTCAAACCCAAGGCTTGAGCGGCGTCTGCCGCGCGAG
>DVMY01000004.1 GCA_018714755.1 Candidatus Aphodousia faecigallinarum
GTTCCGGATGCGAATAGTGGAGTAATAGAAAATTTCTATTTACATATTTTTGTATTGATATTGGATTTTATGTAACGACCTCCATAAGCAATTAAACAACAGTCAGCAATACCGAGATATAGATCAAAATATTAAACTCTGAGAGCAAAATTAATATTTGAGATTTTTGTTTATACGCTTTATTTTGAGTGTTATTGCACTTTAGATCGTATTTTATTGAGTTTTATAACTGACTTAAAGTAAAAAATATAGCCATTTAAACCCTTTTACTTTAAAAAGTTGATCCACTTGACAGTTGAGATTTTAATCATCATAATAATGGGTATTAAAAGATCATTTCACCATTATTTTGAGAATAAAATGCGTCCATCATTAGCAGTTGAAACCTCTCTGAAGGCTCTTGGTGCAAATTTAAAAATTGCTCGCCTGCACCGTCGCTTGCCGCAATCGCAAGTTGCAGAGCGCGCGGGAATCTCCTTAAATACACTGGCGAAGGTCGAAGCTGGCGATCCAGGTGTAGCCATCGGCAATGTGGCCGCCATTATGCAAGCTATTGGTTTAGGAGCACCCATGGGCGACATCGCCTCCCCTTCGGCCGATACCTCCGGCTTACGCCTGGAATCCGAGCGTTTACCCAAACGCGCCCGCGCTCCACGCCGCTTAATTTAAATGGCTTCCACCATATTAAACCTTTACTTTAAAAGTCCTTCCAATCCCCTGCCAATCGGCCAATTAAGCATTGATGACCCTGGCAGGGATGATTGTGTCTGCTACTTTGCTTATGATCCTTTTTGGCTTGAATCCGGCTACAGTCTCAGCCGCGACCTTCCTTTAATACCTAAAGTTTTTAAAACGTCACCCAACCGCGCAGTATTCGGGTTCATGTATGACTTGATTCCGGGCATTGGCGCAAGAAAACTCGCTCGTTTCTTAAACAAAAAAGACTTAACAAACATAGAGTTACTGCTTAATTCTCAAGAAGAACTTCGCCCCGGCGCCATTGGTTTTCAATCGGACGCTCACCCAATGCTTGAATTAAAGCAGCTTAGTCATGTCGCTCTTGATTTGGAGCGTTTGATGATGGGTCATTTGAATATTTCTGACATAGATTCTCTCTATCGTGGTGTAAACGCCCTACCTGGTGAACGATTTAAGCTTGGTTATAAATCTGGTAAAAATAAAAATTTAATTTCAAAATTTAATATACCTGATCCCCAACGAAATTTAGTTATATGGGAAGGCATCGCTCTGAGTTTAGCCAAGCGCTTAGGATTAAAAACGGTGAAAGCCGAGCTTACTTCCACCCGCGGAATGGACACCCTGATCAGTCAGCGTTTTGATCGCACTGAAGACGGTGCACCTATCGCTTTCGCGACAGCTCGTGCCCTTTTAGCCGCGCACAATGACGATCATTCTTACCTTGAAGTTGCAGACATCCTCAATCAAGATGGCGCACGCCCCAAGGAAGATTTACTGGAGCTGTGGCGTCGAATGGTTTTTAACATGGCGATCGGCAATGTACATGACACACTCGACAATATCGGCTTTATTCGCGATTCTGACGGGTGGCGGCTGGCTCCCCTATATTCGCTTAAACCGGAACCTGTTTCAATAAACAGGCGGCATCATGCCACCGCCGTCTGTGACGATTGTGATCGCCCTGATTTAAATAAAGCGGTCGAGGTCGCTCCTTATTTCGGTCTCAACAAGCGAAAAGCACGTGAAGAAGCTTTAGCCATCACTGTATTTTGCGCACAAAATTGGGAAAAAGTCGCTCACGAATTTCAAGCCGATCCTCTTGAAATGGATACGATGCAAAAAGCATTTGAACAGTTGGACTTCTGAATACTAGGGAAAGCACCTTAAGCTTTTGACCCTAGACAACACTTAAATCCCCCTTAACCGAACTTATTACACCTTGTTACGAGTTGCGGTAATTACCCTAAGCTGAAAGATTCTTTTTAAAGAGCAAAATGCGATTGCCGGCTTTTATTTTGATAATTATCTCTTACAAAAGTCGGCAGTTTTGTTTTCTCTTTTCGTGAGAAATCAAAAAGTTAGATAGATTACAGGAGCTTACAGCTATGAAATTACGTGCATCTTTGATGGCTTGCGCCATCTCGAGCGCCCTGGTGGCTTTGCCGCTCTCAGCCATGGCCTGCTCGACCGTTATCGTCGGTAAAGACGCCTCTGCCACCGGTCAAGTGATTGTGGGTCACAATGAAGACAACGGCGGACGCATTTTCAACCCTCAATACTGGGTGCCGCCCGCCAAGCATAAGGCCGGCGAAATGATCAAATACGAACCGACCGCGGCCATGATCCCGCAAGTGCGCGAAACATTGGGCTTTTACTGGTCCCAAACATTGGACACGAACGGCTCCTCTTTCTCTGACGGTTTCGTCAATGAAGCCGGCGTTGTGATTGTTTCCAACGCTTGCTCCAACATTTTCGACAAAGACCAAAAGTTGAAAGACGGCGGTATCGGTTACGGCATCCGCCGTTTAATGGCTGAACGCGCTCACAGTGCCCGTGAAGCCGTTAAGATCGCCACCGGCCTCTTAACGAAATATGGCTACTTCTCTGAAGGCCGCACCTATACGATCGCTGATACGCACGAAGCCTGGCAACTGGCTATTCACAAGGGCAACGTTTGGGTGGCTCGCCGCGTTCAAGACAACGAAGTGATCTACATCCCGAATAACTTCATGATGGACAAGGTTGACGCGACGGACACCGAAAACGTCATCGTTTCTCCAGGCCTGATTGAACGCTCTATCAAGAATGGTCGCTACAAACCCGCAACGCCGGGCGTTTACAACGACTTTAATTTCCGTGAAGCCGTTCAGCCGGCCGAACAACGCGCCGCTGATTACAACTTTGGCCGTAACTTCGTGGCTTGGAAGTACATCACGGGCGAAAAGATCACCGATCCTGAAAAATTCCCGTACGCCTTCACACCCGACAAGAAGTTCACGGTTCAAGACGTCAAGAATATTCTTCGCTTGCATGAAGAACAAATCGGCGACGATAAGGACGGCTGGTATCACCACTTGGGCTTCGGTCCGTGCCGCGTGACCACGCATGAATCCGTTGTCTTTGAAATCAATGATATTCCGGAACTCATCACGAGCTACCGCGCGTTGGCTCGTCCTTGCGAATCACCGTACATCCCCTTCTACCCGCTTGCCAAGCCCAGCCAAAACATGAGCTTTATGGACGCCGCAACGGCCACGAAGGAACAATTCAACGCTCGTGACAGCCGCTTCGACTATCACCCCGAATGGGCCTCCGCCACCTTTATCAACAACGCCAACACGCTCGAATACCAACGTGATGACCGCGATGATAACTTCGATGTAATCGAAGACCTCGAAGAAAAGTGGGACGGCGAACAAGCCGCCTTGCGTGAACAAGCCAAGGCCGCGATGAAGGTTTCCATGGATCACGCCATGAACATCCTGCATCGCTACAACGTCGCCAAGTTAACCGAAGCGCAAGGCGCTATCCAAGCCCACTTGGATGAAATCGCTCCGCACAAGGTTGTGATTTTGGCTGACTCCATCGACCCGAAGAGCTCATCCACCGTTAAGTTCGCCCTCTTGAGCGACGAAGACTTGGATGCCACGAAGATTGATCAATCGAAGACCTTTGGCGGTGTCGGCCGCTCCAGCCTCACCACCTCCGGCGTGATGGGCGATTTGGCTCAACCGGTTGCCTTCACGGCTGAAGATGTCAACGGTGACGGCAAGAAGGATATGGTCATGACCTTTGTTCAAAAAGACCTGGCCCGCTTCATGTTAGCCGGCGCTGTCTATGACGCCTGGATCTACACCCGCGACGGCGGCGATCGCATCGCTGCCTTTGACACGGTGAAAATCAAAGGCCAAACCAACCGCAAGTATTCCACTAAGGAACGCGGTCACGACAGGTAATTGGTTGATTTGAACCATCAATGAACCAGAAACCTCCGGTGAGAGTGATCTTATCGGAGGTTTTTTAATTCGCATTAAGAAAAAATCTCTACCTTTCAACACCCCATTTTGCATTAGATTTTATATACTTAGAAAATCGACTCAAAAAAGAGGAACAAAATGCAGCAAAATAACACGCCGTTGGTTCGAATCGTTGATGATGATGAAGGTATCCGCAACTCCATGGCCTTTTTGCTGGAAGGCGAAGGTTGGGAGGTGAAAACCTATCGCGACGGTTCTCAATTTTTAGCCAGTAATGATTTTTCGCGTCCCGGTTGCATCATTTTGGATGTGCGCATGCCCAACATGAGCGGTTTGGGTCTTCAGACCCACCTCAATGAGATGGGGGTTGATCTGCCGATTATTTTCTTGAGCGGTCATGGCGATATCGACATGGCAGTGCACACTATGAAAAATGGTGCCGTTGAATTCCTGCAAAAACCGGTGCGTGAAGAACGCTTATTCAAGGTGGTTCATGACGTCATTACCGAGTACATGAATCGTCAAGAGCAGATGGCCGATGTGATCGAATTTAAGAATCGCCTCAAAAACCTCACCCAACGTGAACGCGAGGTAGTGAATTTGATCAGTTTGGGTAAATCCAACAAAGAAGTCGCTGAACAGTTGGGAATCTCAGAAAAAACGGCTCAGGTCCACCGCGGTGCTGCTTATCGCAAGCTTGAAATTCATAACGCCACTGAAATTGCACGCTTGCTGATGCGCGCTAAGGAAGATCCGCAAATTCAATAACTGCTGAGGATTGGATCACCATACAAACGCTCGAATTAATCGAGCGTTTGTTTTATTCAGATCAATGATTGAAAATCTCACTATTAATCTACCATCTAAAAAAAGCCCACTGCGATGATCAGATCACAGTGGGCATCCAAATTGGAAAGGTAGCTAGGCTTCTCGCCTGCGCTTTCCCGAACGAAACCGATCTCCCTCAAACGATTTCGTTCACCGAATGAAACGGATGCGACTCACGCACCCCCCTCGCTTCATCCGGTACGAGTACCCGTAAGCGAAGAACCGAGCACCCGATAGGCGCAAAACCACAATACCGTTTCGCAACCTACGATTTTATTGTCGGCCTTTTTGATGACAATTGAAACTATGGGTTTCCTTACCCCTAAAGAGGCAAAAAGAGAACCCAAGTCTATAACAATTTGATTTTAAAGAAAAGTTATTTTACCCAAGGAATATCACTCGGGAACAATCGGTCAACTAATTCACGCAATTCAACCGATGCATCCTCTACAGAATCCAACAGAGTCGGCTTATCCGTTCGTTCATCCCATTGCACGGTATAGACATTGTTGTGACGGCCGACTTCTGTGAGTTCCAGCTTGGCGTAGCGCAATGCTGAGTAACTCCAGGAGGATCCATAGACAGCCTCATAACGCAGCGTTTGCGGACAAGACGATAAAATGGTCTTGGTGTCATCGGCTCGGACACGAGTCACTTGAAGTCCCTTATCCATAAGAGCGCGCCGAAGCGTTAAAAACACCTGAGGACGCACCGACGGATTGTCCACCAAGCATAAGTTTCTTTGGCCGGCTCCGTGCCAGTTTTCACTTTCATGAACAGTCGAGCAGCCGGTGACAATCAAAGTGGCTGTCAAAAGAGCCAATAAAGACAAACGCATAGTTATTTAAAATTCATACAGATAGAGCGGATTTTAATCACCCTAAAAGAAAAAACAATACAAAGAAGGCTTTAGTCACAACAAGATAATGCAAATTTAATTTTGCCGTCATAGAATGCGCACATCATTGAACGCAAAGCATTAACACCATGACCGACAAGAACACTCAGCCCCAAACGCCCGCTCTTTGGAATCCAATGTGGGCTATTTTGCTCAGTTTTATTTTTACACCCGTCTTCGGCGGGATTGTCTGCGGGCTGAACTGGAGAGCCTTGGGCAAAGAAGAGCTAAGCGTGCGCTCCTTTAGTTTTATGCGCTCAACACTCTTTATCATGGTGCTTTACATTTTCGCCGAGCCCATGCTCAGAGGCATTCCGTACACACAATATGTCTTGTTGGCTATCATGGTGGGGCTTTGGCTGATCTGGACTTTCATGGATGGTATTAAACAACTTCGTTATGTCAATGACACATACGGAGAAGACTACGAACACAAGTTTTGGGCCAAATGCATCACCTGGGGTGTGGGCGGCTGGGTCGCCTATTACGCTTTAGCCATTACTTATGTCATCGGATTGCATCTTTTAGGCACAGATTTATAGTCATGCAACCGCGAGGGGATCAATAATGGCACGCTCAAATGCCAAAAAAGCCGCTGACAGCCGAAATGCCCGCGCCAATTATGTGCTGGGGCTATTGGGCGGCGTGGCTGTCTCCCCTCCTCAGGCCTCAAAAGAGGCCATGCAGTACTATGCTCGTTCTGCCGCGGAAGGCAATCCGGACGCCCAATACCAACTTGCCAAACTTTTAGTCGAAGGCCAAACTCTTTCAACTAACAATCGCGCCGCTCTGAAGTGGCTGAAAAAAGCGGTTGAAAAAGACCACGCCGCCAGTCAGCACTTACTTGGTGTCATGTACCTGAAAGGTCAGGGCGTCACACGCGACACCCATCGGGCGTTGGAACTTTTTAGGCAGGCGGCCATCTCGGGCAATGCGGACGCAGAATACGATTTAGGCTGCGCGCTCATGGACGGTGTCGATGGTGAGGTAGACTGTTATCAGGCCTTGCGATGGTTCAGATTGGCGGGCGCTCAAGGTCATGTAAAAAGTCAATACCGCGTGGGCTACGCTCTTGCCCACGGCGCGGGTTGCGCGATCGATCTGCAGCAAGCCGCTACTTGGCTTAGAAAAGCAGCGGTTAACGGCGATCCTAAAGGACAGTATGAATTCGGGCTGTTGTTTATCCATCCGGACTATACCAAACGCAATGAGGAAGAGGCCTTCCGGTGGATCCGTTTATCCGCCTTAGCTGGCTTTGCCCCGGCGCAATATCAATTGGCCCTCTTTTATCAGTCGGGCGAAGGCACATTGGCTTCATACGAAGAAGCGTTCACGTGGGCAAGACGGGCCGCCGCCCAGGGCGAGGAAAAGGCGCTCTTGCTTCTGGCAAGCCTTTACCGATTCGGAGCGGGAACTCAAACCAACCTATTGGCCGCGTACGCCATCGCTGCTTTCTTGTCCGGTTCAGACAACACCGCCGCAGCCGCTTTAATGCAAACGCTTGAACCTCAAACAAGCGCCGCGCAACGAAGCCAAGTGCAAAAAATGCTCTCAGCGACCAAGACGCCCTCTGAGTTGATTCAAAATATCGCTCTGCTGAAAAATTAAGGCCTAAGCGCCCAGCCCATGAGCGTTTAGACCTTTTAAGCGTGATCCTAAAACAGGCTACTGTTACTTACTCAAAAAACGCTGACGAACACTTTCAAATAAACAGATACCGGTGGCCACCGAAACATTGAGACTTTCAACCGATCCGGTTAAGGGAATCTTGGCTAAATCATCACACCGCTTTCTTGTGAGTTGGCGAAGACCGGGCCCTTCAGCTCCCATCACCCATGCGAAAGCGCCGGTTTGGTTAAAGTCATAAATCGTTTTGCTGGCCTCGCCTGCCGCACCCACAACCGTGACTCCGGCATCACGCAGTTCCACAATGGCGCTTGCCAAATTGGTCACCATCACAACCGGAACCGTCTCAGCGGCACCGGCGGCCGCCTTGGCAGCGGCCGGCGTCACCGTCGCTGAACGATCTTTCGGAATAATGACCGCCTGAACGCCCGCGGCATCGGCTGAACGCAAACACGCTCCAAAATTTCTCGGATCCGTGATGCCATCCAAAATCAAAAACAGTGAATCAGGGCGGATTTGATCCATCAGCTCATCAAAAGTGAGGCTCACTTCCAGTGGCTTTGCCATCGCGACTATACCCTGATGAGGGATGTCACCCGAGACCATTCCGCTTAAACGATCATGACTGGCCTGCATGACGCGAACACCGAAACTTTCGAGTTCAGCTCGCATCTGAGTCATGCGCTTGTCGCGCCGTTGGGAATCGACATAGACGCAGACAATCGAGTCAGGGTCTTTTCTCAATCGGGCTCCAACCGCGTGAAAGCCCGCCAAAATAATATTTTTTGCCATGGTTAATCAACTAACAATTTTGTCACAAAGGCATTTTAGCTAATGCCGCGAACGACTGATGCGAAAATCGATCCGACGGCGATCCTCATCAACATCAATTAAGCTCACGGTGACAATGTCACCCACTGCGTAAACCTCACCGAAAGACTGCCCTTCAAGCGTGCCCTGCGGGGTGTAAACGTAGTAGTCAAAGCCAATGTTTGAAATATGCACAAAGCCGTCCACAAACACTTCCTGCAGCTGCACATACAATCCAAATGAGGTGATCGCAGTGATGCGAGCCTTGAATTTTTGGTTTTGCGAAGCAATCGTTTTCATGTATCGGCACTTTAACCAAGCGGTGACATCGCGGCTCGCGTCATCGGCGCGACGCTCACAAGCGCTCGTGATTTTGCCGAGTTCAACCCAGGCGCTTCTTGATGGATCCTTAATCGTTGATTCGTTTGTCTCGGGTTGAGGCATGGCCAACAGGGTGCGTTTTAAATTCATGCCGCTTAAGCTATTTAACACACTCATGCTGCCCGCGTAAACGCTGGGACGGTACGTGCGACGTGACAAAATGCCTCGAATGGTGCGATGCACCAAAAGGTCGGGATAGCGACGAATAGGCGATGTGAAGTGAGTGTAGGCCTCGTAGCCCAACCCATAGTGACCGATGTTGTCAGGAGAGTAAACCGCGCGCTGCATGCTTCGTAAAAGCGCGGTCTGAATCACGTCGTTATAAGGCTTATCTTTGACTTCCTCCACAACCTTCTCAAAATCGGCCGCCGTCGGCTTATTGCCGCCATATAAAGTCAGACCGAATCCTGACAGGGTACGGCGCAGCTCTAAAAGCTTGTCGACAGATGGCGTGTCATGCACTCGATAAAGGCTGAGTTTTTTATGCCTGCCGATAAAATCGGCCGCGCAGGTATTGGCCGCGAGCATGCATTCCTCGATCAAACGATGCGCATCGTTGACCTCGCGGGCGACAATGGCCACAATCTCTCCCTTGTCATCTGTTTTAACCAATGTCTCCTGTGTGACGAAATCAATCGCCCCCCGCAGCTTGCGAGCCTTGCGCAGCACCTTGTAGAGCTCATAGAGGTTATCCAAACTGCCACGAACCGCTTCAGGCACTTCCTCCGCGCTCACCTGCTCATGAGATAAATACTTCCAAGCATTGGTGTAGGTCAGTCTCGCATGCGAGTGAATGACCGCGGGATAGAACTGATAGGCTTTGACCATGCCCAATGAGTCAATGACCATATCACAAACCATCGACAAACGGTCCACACCCGGATTGAGTGAGCAAAGACCGTTGCAGAGCTTCTCAGGAAGCATGGGAATGACTCGCCTTGGGAAATAAACCGAAGTGCTCCGCAACTGCGCGTCACGATCCAAGTCGGAATCAGGCTTGACGTAGTAACTCACATCAGCGATGCCTACAATCAGCCGATAACCGCCGTTATCAAGGGGCTTAGCGAAAACAGCATCGTCAAAATCCCTCGCATCTTCCCCGTCTATCGTGCAAAGAGGAACATCGCGCAAGTCCACCCGCCGGGCGCGATCTTTTGCCAAAACTTTCTCAGGCAATTTTTCCGCTTCAAGCACCGTGCCTGGAGAAAACTCATACGGCAAATTAAATTGACGCACAGCCAATTCAATTTCCAAGTCGGCGTCATTGTCAACCAACAACGCACGATCAACTCGCACATAGACTCGAGGATCGGCGCCGCTTGCATATTTTTCAATAACGGCAACGACTTTTTTATCCACCCAGCTCTCTAAAACAGCATCCGAATCCGTAAATTTAACGCTGATATTGCATAATCTCGGATCCGCTTTTTTGAAGTGGTAGGTAACCTTACCGTGCTTGGCGACATTCTTTTTAACCTCACCGACAATCTCAGTGACT
>DVMY01000005.1 GCA_018714755.1 Candidatus Aphodousia faecigallinarum
CCGCAGAATCGAAGATGACGTCTGAGCGCAACAAGGTAAATCAAATACTGCAGACTATAGTGGTGTCGGTCAATTTCTTTTAAGATCCGTTGCTCTGTAAAGTCCTCCGGACGATCCGCCAGTTTTGTGCCTTTCCAGTCCAACACAAAGTACTTGCCTTCAAATTCGAAAGCAAGGTCAATGGCGCCCGTGAGGTAGCCGCGCAGCTCTTTATCATTTTCAATTTGAATGTGATAAATCGAATCAAAGTGTTCCAAAAGAAGGCTTAAATTTTTCGCGGTGACAGGCAACCTTCCTTCCGAGGGCTCGCCGATTGCAATCGTAAAGTTCATTTCAGGTGTTTTACGATCGTTCGTTATTTCACACAATCTCATATCTTTTTCTGTGTCAAAAACGGACTTAGCGACGATGGTCGAACACAAAACATCCTTCATCAATCGGTTGAAAACGGGTAAGTATCCCTCCAATCCCTGAGGTTGGAGGTGATATTGGAAAGGTGTCATCAGGCGTTTAAGTGTCTGATTAAGCGTGTTCTCTGCTTCAGGCGAACCGTCGTTTGCATTTTTAACGATGTTGAAGTCAATCCGCTCAAAAAGTGAATGCAAAAAGGTGCCGCTTTCCAGCCCTCGTTCAAAGTCCATGATGGTGAGCGATTGACTGTCTTTGGGCGCAGCGTTTTTCTCCAGTTCAGCGACTTCAGACCAATCATCATCGCCACTATCTTCTTTCTCCTGCATTAGAGTTAAAGATTCAGTCGTTTCGGTTGCGCCTCGGGCAATGGCCGTATAGCTGGTCGGAAACCACGAAGTCGCAATGACTTGAGCTTTTGCAGCTTCAAGATGATCGCCATTATTGACAGCGTTGTCGCGTGGTGTCGCCTTCATTGCCCAAGAGGGAACTTCCGGCTCATCACTGATACTCTTGAAGAGCATTCCGTCGGAAGCGTTTTTTTGAAGATTTTTAAAAGCTTGCGCCGCCGAGTCGGCTTGCGGCGATGCGCTGCCTGTGAGAATTTGCGTGAACGCATTGCAGAATCCCACCAACTCCTTGCGCGATTTGTAGTAAGGCAGCGGCAGCACTAGGCGCTGAGAAGCGCGAGTCATGGCCACGTAGGCAAGTCTTAGATTTTCAAGATCATTTTCATGATTGATAGACTCAAGCACGTCGGGATTGAGTCTAATAAAGCTGATGTTATAAACAATTTGTCCTTTGACAATTTCTTTAAAGACACAGGTTCTGAAGTGCCAAGAATTATTTGTCACCAGTTCATTGGCAAAGAGCGTGAAAATAACCGGGTATTCAAGACCTTTACTTTTGTGAATGGTCATCACATTGACCAGATCGGCGTCGCTGTCAAGTCTCAAACGGTAGTCATCGTCATCTCTTGGAGAGGCGATTTGTTGCTTTAGCCAGCGGGCTAAACCCGATATACCCTTTAAGGACTGAGAGGCCTGCTGTAAAAGTTCAATGAGTTGTTGATAGTTTGCCAGGCATCGCTCACCATTTAAAACGGGAAGCAATCGTTTTTGCGTGGCGCACTCAAGCATGATTTTCGCAATTGACGCCGCGAAACCTCGTTTGGTCCAAATTCTTCCCGCCTCTTCGATTAATTCCCTGGCTCGGAGAGAGGCCTTATCACTTATTGTTTCGTCTCCATTATTTTCAAACGCTTCGGGGACGATATCATTGATGCTTTCGCCCATTAAACGGGTGGCTCGCGCCTGGCGAATGGCGCGAATATCTTGTGGGGATTCAATCGCTTCAATGATTCGAAGCATTTCTCGGGCTTCTTCAGTGGCGAAAATGTTGCTTTCATCCTGAAACAGTACCCGTATGCCTTTCTTTGCCAACGCGTCTATTAAAAGAGGAACATTGGTTTTGTGACGAACCAGAACGGCGATATCGCCGGGTTTTAATTTATCTTTTTCGTTCTTATAAACATTGCCCGATAAAAGCGCTGCGATTTCATTGGCGATCATCTGCGCTTGCTGATTACGGTTTCCCGCAGGATTTAAATTGGATTCAAATCGCGTCCACAGTTCAAAAGCAGGCAAGGGTTCGAAGTTTTCTCCGTTTTTGATCAATAGGGGTGTTTTTTTAGCTCCCGCCGTGATGGGGCTATAGTGAATTCCTGTGTCCAAAAACGCCTCTTGAGCTTGCGAAAAATACTGATTAATTCCGCTCAAAAGTTCCGGACAGGATCGGTAATTCACTTTCAACTCGCAAATTTCACCGATTTCGTCTTGCGCGGCCAAATAGGTGTTGAGATCGGCGTTTCTGAACCGATAAATAGACTGCTTGGGATCACCTACGAAATAAACGGCTTTGGCCGGGCCTGACGGATCCAAAAATAAACGTTTGAAAATCGTGTATTGAACCGGATCGGTGTCTTGGAATTCATCAATCAAAATGGCGTCATAGCGGCTCTGCACCCGTTGGACAAAGGCCGTGTTATTGAGCTCTTCGTACATGTCGATGAGTAAATCATCAAAAGAGCGCAAGCCTGATTCACGTTTTCTCCGTTTGAGTTCGTCGGGAGCCCACTCAATGAATTGCAGCAAAAGCTTACGGACGCTTTCTTCCAAAGCAATTTGCTCCGGAGTTTCTTTCCAAGCTTTTTTGTCATGCTTTCCGGTCTTAGGATCTACAAACAACAAATCTTTAAAAAGTTGCCACTTTGATTCTTTTGGAGTGGCAGATAGCGCTTTTAATATACTTTCCCAAGGCTGATGGTCAATCAACACTTTCTTTAAGTCATTGCTATCAGTGCTAGACAACTGTTCGCGCAAAAAGTGCTCAATGACTTCCTGACGCAGGTCGCTATCGTCCGCTATTTCAAAGTCAAAACCCTCGGAGCTTGAAAACTTATGCTCTTCGAGCATCTTTTGGCAGAAGCTGTGAATCGTGCAGATTGAGGCGTCATCGAGTCGGTCAATGGCTTCATGAAAAACCGTCGGATTGATATGAAGCCCGCGCCACTTGGTGACCAGTTTTAAGAGTGTGGGATCGTAGCGGGGGTCATCCTCTTTGCTTTCTGTGTAGGCCTCGTATGCTTTGACCAGCAACTCACGAACCCGCATCTTAAGTTCAGCGGTTGCCGCTTTTGTGAATGTGACCAGGAGTAGCCGTTCGATGGGAATGTTTTCCTCGACAATCAGCCTCGCCACGATATGGATAAGTGAATACGTTTTACCTGTTCCGGCGCTTGCCTCGATGAGCTTGCGACCTTTCAGTTGGGCGTTGACAACATCAAATTCGCGTCTCATTGCCATTCTCCGGAAATAAAGATTTCCATTTGATCTTCGAAATCCTCTAAATGTCTGCACCGATCATAACTGTTCAATTTCGGATAAACGGTGTCAGGCGTAATGATTTTGACTGCGAGCTTCCACAGCTCAGTGCTCAGCGCCTTCGTGTTCGAATAATCTCTCCCGCGCCAAATGATTTCTTCGGTGGCATTATCAAACGAAGAGGTAATGACGCAGCCGTTTTGCATGACTTCGAGCATTAAATGAATCATTTTTTGGGTGAAAGAACGCGCGCAGCTTAGTTCAATGCCTTTGACGATTGTCACGGGCGTTTCAAATGTTTGAATAATCAGCATATCGGCGTTTATTCCCATTGCCTGAATGATGGCTAACTTTGCATAAGCCAGACTTACAGCGCCTTTGGAAGTGCAGCACTCGAGCAAGTAGAGTTGATTGTTTTCCACGGAGCCGATCCATGATGATTCATCAATTTTATTTTCAGAATCGATTTTAAAGCGGATGGCTTCGATGCCTTCTGCGTTTAATTGAGTAAAGAGAGCTGTATTTTTCAAAGGCACAATACGGTTAATGATTTTCTTTTCACCGCAGGAGAGGATTTCCTCCTTGAGTTCATAGGCATCAACGACTTCATTAACAGCGTCTTCATACTGCAGACGGCGCGTTTGCCGGGAGCCTTTCATCGGATCCAGCTCTATCCTTTTTAGAATGGCCTCATGATTTTCACCGTCTTCGAGCATTTCAAAGGCGCTTTTGCGCAAAATGGACATTTCCAAAGAGGATTGTTCTCCGAATAAAGGAACACTTTCTTGCAATTGGTCCTCGTAGAAGCGGAAATCCAAACGTTTTTGAAGCCACTTGGCGGGATCTTTAAAGAATGCGAGGATGTCTTCTATGTAAAGGGTATTTATGTTTTCCGTGTTTAAAGAACCTCTGAGCATCACAGGCCCTTGAGCTTGGAAGTCAGTTCCTTGCGCTTCTTTCAAAGCAAATAGCGTCTCCTGCATAAAACTTTTCCAAAATCGAACAGGAGTGCTTTGGAAATTCTCAGCCGCGGTGTCCGTAAGCGTGATCTCCGCGGTGATATTTTCCAATTCTCGTGCAATCGCTTTTAATTGAGTTTCGTCTTTCTGCGGGACAATGTTTTGAGAAAGAAAGTCCATCAGGTCAATGACGACCGGTGAGGGATTAAGCGGGGATTTTTTATCGCTTCCCACACAGTAGGAACACACAAAACGATCCCTGGCCGCCAAGAAAAGATCCAAAAAGACATTTCGATTGTCAGAACGGCTGTCACGATCATTTTGACGTTTGAGTGAATCGGCGCCCATCAGATCGAATTCTTCAAAGCGTTGATTGCCTGGAAAACCGGAACTTTCACCCATGCCAATGGCGATGATCACTTTGTAGGGCAAGCCTCGAAAATTGGACATGGAAGAAAGCGTGATTCGACCAACCGCTGGATTTCGATTGCACGGCGCGCTGATTCGATCTTCGAGCGCGCGCCAATACACGTAAAGTGGCATGGTGATGGGTTCGGGCACGGTCGTGAGCGCAAGCTCCTGAATTCGCAAGCTTGATCGTATGCTCATCAGCGCCGCACGATCGGCTTTTTCAGCAAAGAAACTATCCAGAAGCGAATGCGCCCACAAAGAAAGCTCGGCCGGCAGCGCCTCCTCACCCAATGCCTTCATCGATTGAAGAGCCTCAGTGAGTTTCTCACACAAAAGGCAAAGAATTTGGAAAAGCTTTTGATTTTCAGCTAATTCTGTGAATCCTGAGCAGCCTTCTTGAATGGGCAAAATGTCTCCGACGCAGGCGTGAGTGTTTTCTTTTAAGACAAAACCCCAGCTTAACCGTTCAATGGCTCGAGTCAGAGTGCCGTCTTGGGCTTCCTTCAGCGCCTCCTCTGACCAATCAGGATGCAGGGTTTTAATGTGTTCATTGTTGATGCCTTCTCTAAACCCTGCGGCCAAAAGCCAACTGTGCAATACGTTCAGATCGTCAAGACTGAGTTCAAGACAGCGTCCAACCATTGGCAATTCAAGCCACTCGTTAAGTTTGCCGAGTGTGAAGGAACGCATGAGAAGCTGTCCTAATTGAACAAGCGATTGAGCGCTCATGTCCACGTCGTTCGCACCATTGCCGAAAATCTGATAGTCCATTCGGTATTGAGGGGGGAGCGCTTGCATGCAGGCTTCAAACACGGGAGCGGTTTTATCGATTTCCGGTGTGACAATGAGCACGTCTTCAGGCTTCAGATCAAGTGTTTTATCTTGAAAGAAGGCCTGAATCATATTGATCGCATTCTGAACTTCCCGGGTCAGTGTGGGCGCTTTGATGATGCGGATGGATTGATCGGCACTCTCGAGCGTTGAAGGTAAATAGTCGGTTTTATTTTCCAACACGGCTCTTTGAGCGGCATGTAAAAGCGAGCCGCTGTCTTGCACGAGGTCAAGTCGTTCAGTTTCGCTTCGAGTCCAAATATTGAGCTTCTGAAGGGGAGCGGCGGTAAGATCCGGCAGTTTCTCCGGAGCGTGGTCCGCATGCTCTTGTCCTTCAGGCGTGAAGGTCCAGAAACGGTTAATGAGCGCTCGCGTCGAGGCTGCGTTTTTCCTCAAAAAGTTAAGTGATTGCTCCTCTTGGTTATTGATGTCTGCGTAGGAGTCAAACCAATAGTCAACACATGGATTGAGAAGATAAACGTAGATTTTATGATCGTGTTCGGACAATAGTTTGATGATCGGGAGCATCAATGGAGAGAGGGAGCCGGGCTCAAAAAAGTGCAGCGTCTCGGGTTCATTGGCGAATTTAATTTCCAAAGACTCGGGGTTGGCGTAAAGCCTTAATGTCTCTCGGCCTGCCCATACAGTAGTCTCAGAAAGCTTTTGCCAAATCGCTTTTTGCCAGGCGAAGTCCGGATGCGCCTCAAGCGCCAGTTTTTCTTTTGAAATTTGAGCGGCGTTGACCTCTTTATAAACATTTTGTGCTTTGACGTTGGTAAAACCCATCCATTCGGCCACCCAGTCAAAACGGTAATTGACATATTTGTCAAAAACCGTGGCGATTTTTCTGGCTAATTCGTAGCGAGCCAACGCTTTTTCGCGCGCGCTTGTTCGGTGACTGAAAAATGTGTTCAGGCGGGGATGATCCGCGATAAAACGATCAGTGAGAACCGACCAAATGACCCACAGGAAATCTTGAGCCTCTTCAGGCTCGCCGACACCGATTCCTGCGTAATTGTGAAACCAGGATTGAGTGGTCCAAAAGTCAACGCCTGAGCAGATACCGTTTGTTTTGGCCAAATGTTGGCGCAGACGGTTATTGATATTGCCGTTGCCCGAAATAACGCGAACACGCTCAAACGGATTGACGCTTGCTTTTTTATCTTCGGAAATCTCGGCTGTGAGGTAGGCTTCAAGAATTTCGTAGGCGTTACTGTAAATTGTTTTAAGCATTTCTACCTCATTGATTATGAATCGGCGTCTTTTCAATTCGGATGATGCCCGAGGACGCCTTCCAAGTGTTGATCCAACCATCCAAAAGGAGCGTGTCTTCAATTTCAACAGTCAGTAAATAGTGACCGTTGGGTAGCTTCTGAAGTTTCTGAGTTCGGTTAAAAGGCGCCTCCTTCAGATTAAGCGCCGTGGTATTGCTTGTAAATTCCAATGTGAGCAAAATTTTTTTTGTGTCTTCGTTTGTGTAATTGAAATGATGCTCTTGAACGTATTTACGTATATTAAAAGCCCGATCACTGAAAGCCATGACATCTAAGAGTTCAGCATCGGTGAGACGGTGCAAAGCAAGGTGACGGATGTCGCTATAACCGTCAAAACGGCAGACTAAGTAAAGGCGGATATCTTGCTGAACAAGACCAAGGGGAGTGACGACCTTGGTCTTTTCTGCGCCTTCTGCGTTGTGATAAGTGAGTTTTAACTTCTTGTTTTCAAATAACGCGTTAGAGACCGCCTCAAAAATTCGCGGCTTAACATTCGGCGGAATCTGAGGCAAGGTGTTTGAGACGACAGCGACTTTATTGAGCCACTGATTTTCCCGGGTGACGCGGCCCTGTGTTTCAGACAGTGTCTGACGGGCCGCTTCAAAGAAAGGTTCCATGGCTTTATTGAGTTTACCCGGGAGCTGGTAGTGCAAATTGGCCTCAATGAGCCTGAGCATCAAAGCCTCTTGAGCCGACAAGTTGGTAAAGGGGAAGGGAGAGCTATCCGTTCCCATTCGGTAACAATACGGCTTTTCACGGTCATCTCGCTCAATGGGCAGATTGCCTGAGTCGTAGAGTTGCTTGAGATAACGCTGCAAGGTGAGAATAGGAACCTCAATGCCGCTTGCTCGGAGACTGTTTTGAATTTCAATTGTGGAAATAAAGCGATGCCGGGGGATCCGCCTGATGATTTCCAAGTAAAGCATTGCTTGATTGATAGCATTCATTTGTCTGGCCATATGAATTTTGTCTCCGTTCAATCATGACATTGATTCTATCAATTTAAGAAGGACCAAAAGATTCTTTCTTAACTAACATTTAAAATTCCTAAAAACTGAACTATCTAAATTTCAAAGTGAGGTGAACAATGCATTCTTCGGATATGCTCACGATGATGGGATGGGCCGCCGGCGGCACAGGTTTCACATTTTTGATGACCGCGTTGGGCGCGGCTAGTGTCTTCTTTTTCAGAAAAACCATCTCAGAAAATATTCACCGCATGGCATTGGGGTTGGCCGCCGGCATTATGATCGCTGCCTCTGTTTGGAGTCTGCTTATTCCGGCGATGGAAGCGGCTGAAGAAGCGGGCGGCTATGGGTGGCTCCCGGCCGCAGGCGGCTTCATTTTGGGTGTGGCCTTTCTTTTGTGTTTAGACGAATTACTTCCTCACTTGCATCCGGGGTCAAAAGATCCTGAAGGACCGAAATCACAGTTGTCTCGTGCCTCGCTTTTGTTTTTCGCGGTGACCCTGCATAACATCCCCGAAGGAATGAGTGTCGGTCTCTTATTCGTCGTGGCCGGACAGACGGGTGATCCTGTTGCGCTTTCCGCAGCGTTTGCCTTGGCGCTCGGCATGGGTATTCAAAATGTTCCCGAAGGGGCGGCTGTGGCTTTACCATTGCGTCAGGAAGGCTACAGCGCGAGAAAGGCTTTTACATTTGGCGCGCTGTCTGGACTAGCTGAACCTGTTTTCGGTATTTTGGTTGTTTTGTGCGCCTCGTGGATTTCGCCTTTTATGCCGTGGCTATTGGCATTTAGCGCCGGCGCCATGATGTATGTGGTGGTTGAAGAATTGATTCCAGAAGCACACTTAGGGGAGCACTCCAACATCGGCACTTTAAGCGTCATGGCGGGTTTTGTATTGATGATGACGCTCGACTGCGCGCTCGGATAAACAAAACACCCGACTCCAAACGGTCGGGCTGTTTTGAAATGGCTGTTTAGAGTGATTCACTCGCAAAATCAGCTAACCGGCTTCTCTCACCTCGCTGCAGCGTGACGTGTCCGGAATGTTCCCATCCCTTGAAACGATCCACAACGTAAGTCAGTCCTGAAGAGCCTTCCGTGAGATAGGGAGTGTCAATTTGAGCGATATTGCCCAGGCAGACAATCTTTGTGCCGGGGCCCGCGCGGGTGATGAGCGTTTTCATCTGTTTGGGCGAAAGATTCTGAGCCTCATCGATAATGACAAACTTATTTAAAAATGTACGCCCGCGCATGAAACTCATGCTTTTCACTTTAACGCGGCTGCGAATCAGGTCGTTGGCGGCGTGACGGCTCCAGTCGCTTCCGGATTCGATATTGTTGAGCACCTCAAGGTTGTCTTCCAAAGCGCCCATCCAAGGAAGCATTTTTTCTTCCTCGGTGCCCGGCAAAAAGCCGATCTCTTCTCCGACGCTTACCGTGGCGCGAGTGAAGATGATTTCTGAAAAACGCCTCATGTCTAATGTTTGAGTGAGCGCGGCCGCCAGCGTAATGAGTGTTTTACCAGTGCCGGCTTGACCCAACAGCGTCACAAAGTCAATATCCGGATTCATCAGCAAATCCAGCGCGAAACATTGTTCGCGGTTGCGCGCTGTGATGCCCCAAACGGAGTGCTTGCTTTGCATATAGTCGCACACGACGCAAAGCGTGGCCGTTTTTCCCTCAATTGATTTCACCTGCGCCATAAAGGAGTTGTCGGGCAGATAGACAAAAAGGTTGGTGAACCATTCACGAACGAGGGGGCCTGTGACTTTGTACCAGGTGCGCCCGTCTTCCTTCCAGCTTTGCATTTTTTTGCCGTGCGTTTCCCAAAAGTCTTCCGGCAGCTGCATGCGGCCCGAGTAAAGCATGTCGGTGTCGTCCAACGTCTTGTCCGAGAAGTAATCTTCCGCGGCCAGACCCATGGCGGTCGCTTTTATGCGCATATTGATGTCTTTTGAGACAAGCACCACGGAGCGCTCTTTTTCACGATTCTGAAGCGCCTGCACCACGGCTAGAATTTGATTGTCCGCCTTTCCTTGGGGTAAGCCTTGAGGCAGCTGCGCATCCAGCGTTTGTGTCTGGAAAAAAAGTTTTCCGCTTGCCTCCGTGTGCCCCAAGGCGTTTAGGTCAATTCCTTCTGTGATATTGCCTTGACTGTGGCTTAGCAATTGATCAAGGTAGCGGGAGACCTGGCGGGCGTTGCGGGAAACGTCGCTCATGCCTTTTTTGTGACCGTCCAGTTCTTCGAGCGTCATCATGGGCAGGAAAATGTCATGCTCTTCAAATTGAAATAATGACATCGGATCGTGCATTAACACGTTGGTGTCGAGGACAAAGAGCTTCTTGCCATGTGTTTTGGCGCGATATCCTTTGACGCGTTTTTCTGTATTTTCAATTTTGATGAGTTCGCTCGTCGCGCTTTGCGGCTTGGTCGCTACAAGATTTGTTTTTGCGGCCGCTTTTGGCGCAGCTGTTTTCTTTAAATTTTTCTGCGTCGAAACCTTGGCAGGAGCCTTTTCGGCTTTGACGCTTTCTTTCATATCGCTTTCTTTGAGCAATGTACCCATTGTTTTCGGTAAAGGGGGAAGCGGCATAAAAGGCTCCTTATTGGATGGACTCTAAAAATTCAAGCACAGCTTGGGCGTGTCCGGCTACTTTCACCTTACGCCATTCGCCGCGGATTCTGCCTTCCGGATCAATCACGAAAGTGCTTCTTTCAATGCCCATGTATTCACGTCCGTAGAGTTTTTTCAATTTAATAACATCAAAGGCTTTACACAGTTCTTCTTCTGAATCACTGATCAAAGCGAAAGGAAAACCTTGCTTATTACAAAAGTTGGTATGGCTTTTTATGGAGTCCCGTGACACGCCGATCACTTCGGCATTCAATGTTTTGAACTTTTCATAGAGGGCGGAGAAATCCCGTCCTTCCATCGTGCAGCCGCTGGTGTTGTCCTTCGGATAAAAGTAAAGCACTGTGTAGCGACCTTTAAAACTTTTGGAGTCGATGACGCCTACGGTTGATTGCGCGGAAAACTCCGGAATCGGTTGACCTAAAGTGACACTCATTTCCATTCCTTATGAAGTACCTTCTTCGAAGCTTAACAAAGCTTACAACCATTGGCGTAAAATCAGCGCAAATTTTTTATGAAACGATCATGACAAAAGACGGACCTTTATGGATGGTGGTGCTGAGCGTTGCAACAGGTGCCACGCTTGGCGCCATGCTGCGCTGGTGGCTGACCTACGCTTTCAATGGCACGGTTTGGTTTTTATCTTCGCCGTTGGGCACGCTGCTTTCGAATCTTTGCGCGGCGTATCTGATGGGAATGGCGCTCGCGTGGCTATCCACACGGCCAGAGATTAGCCCGGCCGTGCGTCTTTTTATCATCACCGGTTTTCTGGGCGCTTTTTCAACGCTCACGGCCGTGTTGGGTGAAAACCTGCACTTCATGCTGACAGGCCAATGGCTTGCCTCTTTGGAACATTTCTTCATGCATATCGGAGGTTCTTTTGTCGCTTTGGTTTTGGGGGTTCTGACCATAAGGGGTCATCTCTAAAAGATCGTGCGGCTCTAAAACGCAACGCTTCGGCGCATCTGTGACAATCTATTTCAAATATTGTTATCTTATTGAATAATAAGACAAAATAATTATTTTCTTGTCTCTTGAAATTTAAAAACTCTCCCCCATATAGGGACTAGTAAGACATGTTTTACGGGTTCTTGAAACCTGTGAAGCAAAAGGAAAAAAACGATGAGACAAGATAAATTAACGACAAAATTCCAACAAGCTTTGGCTGACGCTCAAACGATCGCGCTTGGCAACGACAACCAAATTATGGAAGACGTGCACCTTCTCGCAGCATTTTTGCGCGATGAGGACGGTTCCACCAAGTCGTTGTTGCAAAGAGCCGGCGTTTCGGTGCAAAAGCTCTCGCAAGAAGTTGAAGATACGGTTCGCCGTTTGCCGAAAGTAAGCGGAACGGCAGGCGATGTTCAGCCCGGTCGTGATTTGATCAATTGGTTGAATCTCACCGAGAAAGAAGCGATTGCGCATGGCGACGAATATATTTCTGTGGACATGGCTCTCTTGGCCTTGACTCAAGCTCAAGGCGAAGCCTCTCGTATTGCGAAGCGCTGCGGCTTGACCCGCAAAGCGCTTGAAGCCTGCATCGCTGAAGTTCGCGGTGGTGACTCGGCCGACAACCCTGACGCTGAAAATCAGCGCGAGGCTTTAAAAAAGTACACGATTGATCTGACCGCCAAGGCCCGTGAAGGCAAACTCGATCCGGTGATCGGCCGTGATGATGAAATTCGTCGTGCCATGCAGATTCTTCAGCGCAGAACAAAGAACAATCCGGTTCTGATTGGTGAACCGGGTGTCGGTAAGACCGCTGTGGTGGAGGGATTGGCTCAGCGTATTGTCAATGGTGAAGTGCCAGATACTTTAAAGAATAAGCGCATTCTGAGCCTTGACATGGCTGGCCTGATCGCAGGCGCCAAATACCGCGGTGAATTCGAGGAGCGTCTAAAAAAGCTATTAAAGGAAGTGACGCGCGCCAATGGGCAAATCATTCTTTTTATCGATGAATTGCACACTGTGGTGGGGGCCGGCAAAACCGAAGGCTCGATGGACGCGGGCAACATGCTCAAACCCGCATTGGCTCGCGGTG
>DVMY01000006.1 GCA_018714755.1 Candidatus Aphodousia faecigallinarum
TTTTTGTTTATTAAGGAAGGATTTTTCTTATGCAACTAAAAGATATGGCAATTGGCGCCAAGGGCCGTGTTAAATCCATGACCACTTCCACGCCTGAATATCGCCGTCGTTTATTAATGCTTGGGGTCACACCCGGCAGCGTTCTTGAAATTGTTCGAGTCGCCCCTCTCGGCGATCCCATTGAAATTCGCATTCGCGGCTGCCTCATCACGGTGAGAAAAGACGAGGCTGAAATCCTCGATATCGAACCAATCGGTTAATAAGGAAATAAGCATGAGTCAACACATCATTAGCCTCATCGGCAATCCCAATTGCGGTAAAACAACGCTTTTTAACGCCCTGACCGGTTCACGTCAGCGTGTCGGCAACTGGCCGGGCGTCACTGTTGATAAGAAAACCGGAAACTTCTCCTACGACGGACACGACATCGAAGTCGTTGACCTTCCCGGCATCTATTCGGTCACCCCCACTTCTGTGGCCGGTGAAGATGAAGTGGTCGCTCGCGACTATTTGTTAAGCGGCGAAGCTCAAGTCGTTGTGAACATCATCGACGCCTCGAATTTAGAGCGAAACTTGTACTTAACCAGCCAACTCATCGAAATGCGTGTGCCCATGCTCGTTGTCGTTAACATGCTCGACATCGCCCGGCAACACAAAATCAAGCTCGACCTCGACGCGTTGCAAAAAGAACTCGGCTGCCCGGTGATCGGACTCGTTGCCAATCGCAGCCAAGGCATTGACAAATTAAAGAAAGCTTTAATTCAATTCCTTGAATCTCCCGTTCAGCCCCATGTCACCGTTCAATACAACGACGTGATTGAACAGGCCGTTGACAATATTGCCTCTGACATTCAAGGGAAACAAAACAGCCGTTGGTTTGCCGTTCAATTCCTAGAACACGCTCCCGGAATCGAAAATAAGTTTGAAGGCAAAGACCTGACAAAAATAAAAACGATCGTTGAGAAAACGGACAAGCATTTCGAAGGCAACACGGATATTGAAATCGCCAATGCCCGCTATGAGTTGGTTTCCAAAATTGCCAACCAAGTCATCGTCCGTGAAGGTGACGTCACCGGCACTCTCACTGATCGAATAGACCGCATTATTTTGAATCGCTGGTTGGGGTTGCCGATCTTTCTTTTGATCATGTACTTCACCTTCCTGTTTACACAAAATTTCGGCGCAGCCTTCATTGACTTCTTTGATATTTTGATCGGCGGCATTTTTGTTGATGGCTTAGGTCAATTGCTTGCCTCTTGGGGCACGCCTGAGTGGTTAACCGTCTTTCTTTCAAACGGCATTGGGGGCGGCCTTCAAACGATCTCCACCTTCATCCCGGTCGTGTTCTTCATGTTCCTATTTTTAGCTATTTTGGAAGAATCGGGATACATGGCTCGAGCCGCTTTTGTGATGGACCGCTTAATGCGCGCTCTCGGTTTACCGGGCAAGGCGTTCGTTCCGCTTTTAGTGGGCTTTGGCTGCAACGTGCCTGCTATTATGGCCACACGCACAATGGATCGGGCTAGCGACCGCATCATCACCGTGATGATGACGCCCTTTATGAGTTGCGGCGCTCGTTTACCTGTATATGTGCTCTTTGCCACCGCTTTTTGGCCTTCTAACGGTCAAAACTTGGTTTTCGGCCTTTATCTGATCGGCATCGCGGCAGCGATTTTTACCGGTTTCCTTTTAAAGCGCACCGCCCTTCCCGGAGCCGCGGGCGCCTTTGTGATGGAAATGCCTCCCTATCACATTCCCACTTTAAAAGGTGTCATGCTTCGCACCTGGGATCGCGTGCGCACCTTCATGTTCCGCGCCGGTAAAGTGATTGTGATTATTGTGGCCTGTTTGTCCTTCCTCAATTCCATGGGCACGGACGGCTCCTTCGGAAACGAAGACAGCGAAAAATCCGTTTTGTCCAAGATTGGACAAACGATTGTTCCAGTCTTTGAACCAATGGGCATCCAGGAAGAAAACTGGCCTGCCGCAGTGGGCGTCTTTACCGGTATCTTCGCGAAAGAAGCCGTTGTCGGAACGCTCAACTCTCTTTACGACACTTTGAGCGTGGATCAAACAAAAAATGAAGCCGCTTCCGACACGACCGAGACAGTGACAACGGAAGAAGCCGGATTCTCACTTTCGGATACATGGTCTGAAGCCGTCGGCACCATCGGTGACAATTTGGCCGGTTTAGCCGGCGCCGTGACCGATCCTTTGGGTATCGGCGTGGGAGACCTCACCGATCAAGCCACGGCCGCTGAGGAACAAGGCGTCTCGCTGGGAACAATCGACACTATTAAAACTTTGTTTGGTTCGACATCGGCCGTCTTCGCGTACCTCTTGATGGTCTTGCTTTACGTGCCCTGTGTGGCGGCTGTCGCCGCGATTTATCGGGAAGTCGGCACCAAGTGGACGATTTTTGCTTGCGCTTGGACGTTGGCGCTCGGCTATTCGGCGGCGACTATTTTCTATCGAGTCGCCAACTTCGCGGCCGCCCCTCTTTATTCGTCCATTTGCATCGTTGTTGCCTTGGGTATTCTCTACGCAATGTACTGCTGGATGAAGAAGATGGCCAAGAAAGACGCTGATAAGGGACCGAGAATCATTCCGATTATCCCCGTCGCCTAACTACCTTTTCTTTCTCTGAAACAGACGGTGATGGGCACCTCACCGTCACCTTGCCCCGAAAGAGACTCTCTTTCGGGGATTTTTTCAAGAAAACGCGGATGAAAGCATTGACCGATACCTTCACCCGCGTGCGACCTAACGAGAGATCGTTGATCGTTCAGTTCTGATGAAATCAGAAACAAATTTATTCTGTTTTGACCGAAGCAATCCTACTCCGTTAACAAAAGAGCGGCGCAGAAAGAAAACAGGAATTTTTAGCTTAAGAGCAAAAGAGATTGATTTTTTTGAAAGGCAAGAAAGGCAAAGCCCGCCGATAAGCCGGATTATGTTTCAGAAGAAACCTTCTGACCGACAACCATTCATCTAGAACAAAGCTCACGCTTTGCCTCAAGCCATCTACCCGCAACCTCCCCGAGCAGGATCGTCGGTTGCCTATTTGATGTTGCTCCCCGTAGAGATTGCCCGTTTCACCCGACCATAACGTCGGCTCGTCTCTGTTGCTCTAATCCGTACCTTGCGGCAGGCAGCCGTTAGCTGCTACGGTGCTCTGTGGAGTCCGGACTTTCCTCGTGAACTCAAGGTTCCCGCGATCGTCGTGGCGAACTTTACCGGGGAAACATTTTAACTAAATTTTTTGCTTTTCCAAATCTGATTGCTTTTCCGTCCGAGTCACAGAAACCCAGGCAAAAGTACTGGATATTCCGACGCCCACAAGAGCTAACGGCAATCCAGTTAAATTGCCTCCCAACCCCAATAAACCGCCTAAGACTCCACCCAAAAGCCACAGTTTAGGGCGATGACAGGTTCCTTTTCTCAACAACAAAATCAATAACGGAGCGGCCACTCCCGGAACAAAAAGCGCATAAGCATACAAAAGCCATCCGATTATGTCTGTCGATTGATACGTCAGAAAAATTGCTCCAAAACCAAACAACGCGATCAATTTTCGCAGCCTTGAAGAACGGTCTCCTTCTAACAAATCTTTTTCCACAATACCGGCTGCCGACAAAAGCACTGTGTCAGCAGAACCTGCTAGAGCAGCTGTTAATCCCAATGTCAAAGCAATTTTTACGATTGAAGGCATGGGAGAACTTCCCGCGAGCCATCCTGACAATGGATTGACAGCCGATAAATTGCAAAGAGCTAAAAAGGTGATGATGACAGCAAAAACGACTAACAATGCGGAAGCTACCCACGCACCAAGCGATGCCGAGGAGGTAGTTTTCGCTGAAAATGTTCTCGAAAAGATATCCGGACCGACAACGTAAGTGATGCCCACCAAAAGAAGTAATTTAAGCCAATCCCATAGGCCAAAAGAATCATTGAATGGAACAAAATTAATTTCTTTTGCTGTCTCGGTCCCATCCAATGCGCACCAACAAGCTGCCGCGACAAAGCCGCCTGTCAATAAAGCGGTTTGCATGGCGTCTGTTCGAATAACCGCCTTTTGTCCGCCAAAGGCGGTGTGAAAAACAATCGCCACACTTAGGAAGAGATAAATTACCTCGCCCTGCATTGCGGGCAACACATCCGTTAAAAGAGTTTTAAGGGCTGTGAATTGCGCCGCCACCACCCCAACCCAACTGACCACGATAATAAAGGCGCTCCAACGTCTCGCTTGACTACCAACCAAACGCCCAAGCACATCAGGCAATGTGCAGGCACCGCTTGCTCGAATAGCGGGAGCCACAAAAAGTCCATGCAAAAAAAGACCTATGGCGCCTACCCCCAACCACCAGAAAGCCGCCGCTCCTATCTTTTGGGTCAAGGTCCCGATACCCAGCGTCGCCGAGCCACCGATAATGGTGCTAACAAGAGAGAGCGCGCATAGAAAAGCGCCGGCAGTCGCCCTCCCAGTTAAAAATGTTTTCGCATTTTCCTGAGAACTCTCACGAGAGCGGAAAACACTCAAAACAATTAAGCAAAAAATATAAATGCAAAGTAGGCTAAGGAGCATAAAAAGCCTCCAAATGGCACGCAGGAGGCATTAATTCTATCGAAGACTTAGATAATGTTGCACATCGGTGGAGAAAGAATAAAAAACATGAAATAATTGAGCGTTTTCCAAAACTTAACTCATTTAAAACAAAGGATTACTCAGTGCCTTCATTTAAAAAGATTGCTTTAGCAACCGCACTATCCCTCAGCACGTTAACCGCGCAAGCCGGTTTTATTGACAGCTTTGTTGAAACGTTGCCCGGAGCCTCCTCGCCTTACCCTGACGCAGGCTTTATCGGCAATCAATTAAACGGCATGCACGACATCGTTGAACATGGCCGCACCGGTTTATTGGTTCCCGCCTACACCAATCACCCCAATTGGGATTATGACAACCGTGATGAGGAAAACGCTTATCCGTTTGGCGCTGGTATTTCCAGAGGCATTATTGATGAGCGAGGCAACGAGCGGCTCGTCTATATGATGCTTTTCCGCGATTCACACTATGAACTCGAACCCATCATGGGCTATGCGTGGATTGCCCGTTTCCCGATTGCCAACTCCGGCTTTCACTTGGGCGCCGGCTATACGGCTGGTGTGACCTTTCGCCAAGATTACAACTGGCTGCCGATTCCCGTTCCGCTTCCCTTGGTAAGCGCGGGCACGGATTGCTTTAACCTCTACGCCACCTACATTCCCGGTTCAAACGTCTTTTTCTTCTTCTCGAAGTTTGAATTTGATGATCAACAAAGACGTTTTGCCCCGTGGCCTGAAACGACCGCCTCGGCCTGGGCCAACACGACTGAAATCTACGCCCAAGGTTCATGGGTGAAGACAGACCTCTCCGATGGGGAAGGTGACATTCCCGGCGGCTTCACTTTAAGCTCGGAATCCGGCTTTAAATTCGGCGTCCGCCACTTCTTGGATCGTCACTGGGCTTGGGATTTGAGCTATCAGAGAAGCGAGCATGATTTAAACACCCCGGGTCACAAGGTCAACACGTATCGTTTAACGAACACCAATCTCATGGTGCAGTATCATTTCGAAGTGATCGATGCGATGCGCCTGCATGTGGGCGCCGGTGCTGCTTACTCTGAATTAAAAGCGAAAGGAGCCGGCAACTACAAAGAACACAGCATCAACCCTGTGGTTCAAACCGGTTTTACATGGGCGGTGACCGATCATTTGCGAGTAATGGGCGACATGACCGTTAATTTCCTGCATTTTCATGATGTCGAAATTAACAATAGCCAAGCTCTGGACGGACGCTTTAAGCCCGCCAATACCAGTTTTAATTTAGGTGTGGGTTACGCCTTCTAAGGATATAAACAATGGATATCAATGACTCTTTATTCGAACGCGCTCGCCAAAGCATTCCAGGCGGCGTGAATTCCCCTGTGCGCGCCTTTGGCTCCGTGGGCGGCTCTCCCCGATTCATGAAAAAGGCTCAAGGCCCCTATATGTGGGATGAAGAGGATAAACGCTATATAGATTACATTGGCTCTTGGGGCCCGATGATTTTGGGTCATAACCACCCGGAAGTGATCCGCGCGGTGCATGAAGCTGTTGACATGGGGCTCACATTTGGATGCGCCACTCAACGAGAAATTTTGATCGCCGAAGAAATCAAGAAAATTATTCCATCCATTGAAGAGGTACGTTTGGTGAGTTCCGGCACGGAGGCCGGCATGAGCGCTATTCGCTTGGCTCGCGGTTTCACCGGTCGCAACAAAATCATCAAATTTGAGGGGTGCTACCACGGTCATAGTGACAGCCTTCTTGTGAAAGCCGGCTCCGGCATGCTCACTTTCGGCAATCCCAGCTCTGCAGGGGTACCCGCTGGTGTCACCGAACACACGCTTGTGCTTGAATACAACAATCCCGCCCAGCTTGAAGACGCCTTTAAGCGCTATGGCGACGATATCGCTTGCGTGATTGTCGAAGCGGTCGCCGGCAACATGAACATGGTGCCAGGCAAACCCGAATTTATCCAAGCCATGAGAGATTTGTGCACGCAATATGGCGCGCTTTTAATTGTCGATGAGGTAATGACCGGATTTAGAGTGGCTTTGGGTGGCGCTCAAAGTCTCTACCACGTCACACCCGATATCACCATGTTTGGCAAAGTCATCGGCGGCGGCATGCCGGTGGCGGCTTTCGGCGGCAGACGCGATGTCATGGAAAAGATCGCCCCCTGCGGTCCTGTTTACCAAGCGGGAACGTTGTCCGGGAATCCGGTTGCTGTCGCCTGCGGTTTAGCAACTTTGAAATTAATTCAAGAACCCGGATTTTATGATCGTTTGGCCTCCCAAACCAAACGCTTAACCGACGGATTGCAGCAAATTGCCAATGACGCAGGCGTTGCTTTCAGCGCGCAAAGCGCGGGCGGCATGTTTGGTCTTTACTTCCTGGATAAGTGTCCTGAAGGCTTCAGCGATGTGATGAAATCAGACACCAAGCGCTTCAACGTCTTCTTCCACTCAATGCTTGAAGAAGGTACTTATTTTGCGCCGTCCGTGTTCGAAGCCGGTTTTGTGTCCATTGCTCACACTGATGAAGTCATCGATGAGACACTCAAAGCGGCCAAGGTTGCTTTCGAAAAGGTCTCTCAGCTGTAGCATCAGCATCCCTTAGAAAAAGCCGAAAAACTGCTTAATGGTTTTTCGGCTATTTTTTCGCACAAAATTCCCTTAAGGAGTAATCTGGTGCTCAAATAGTTAAGAGGAATTCCAATTGAAACGTTTAACCTTACTAATCGCTGCCATACTAGCGGGCTTAAGTTCCAGCGTCGCCCTCGCCCATCATTGGGGATATAGCCATCACAACGGTCGATATTATGACAACACAGGGCGTTATGAGGGCCGTATCGATGACGGGCGAGTCTATGACCACAGCGGTCGTTATCAAGGCCACTTTGACAATCACGGCAAACGTTATGACAGCACGGGCCGTTACCAAGGCAGAGTAGACTCTTCCGGACGAATTTACGACAGCAATGGACGCTATCAAGGCCGCATCGATTCCAATGGTCGTCACTACGACAGCACCGGTCGTTACATCGGTCGAGAAGATTCGAGTGGCCGATATTATGACCAGACCGGTCGTTATCAAGGGCAAATTCAATAACAATTGAGCAATATTGCCGCTTTTTTAAGCATCCACTTAACCCTCTGTTCCTCTTGAGTTTTTTTACAAAAATATGAAAGTTATTCACATTTTCTGTGGATAACTCAAAAAGACATTTTTAGGAAAAAGTGGGGGAATCCTCATTATTTTTTTGTTTTATTCCTTAAAACTCAAAATAATGAGGCTTATTTTTTAGTTCAAGTGGGATTTATTCCACCTTGGGTAACGGTTTGATATACCCTTCCGTGCCAAAAAGTGGGATGGCGGATAGGGAGTGGTGAAAACTACCACTGGTTTCCTTAGTGGAATAAGCGACATATAAAAGCGTTTGGGATTCCGCGTCATAAATTCGACGGATTTTCATATTTTTTAAAAGCACACTTTTAGAACGTTTGAAAATCACTTCGCCCGACTTGCTTTTATCAATGGCCTCGATCATCTGTCGCGTGATGGGACCGGTACGGTGGCACTCAATGGAATTATTTGATGGGTCGCTAAACGACAAATTTGCTTCGATGCTGGCGACGTGACACGTTACACCCGTTACAATCGGATCAACAAAGCGATTGATTTTGATGTCCTTGAAGGTAAAGATCCCGAGCGAAACATCACCCACATCTTCCTCGCCGCATCCGCTTAAAGCCAATACAGAAGCCAGAATAACCAATGCCGCTTTTGCTTTATTCAATTTCATATTAAAAAGTTCCAAACTCTATTGCTTTCTAAAAATACTACTAGAAAAAGATACCAACACCAAGAAGGCCGCCAAAATTAAAAACGCAACGGATAAGCTAATCGCCTCAGCTACAAATCCAATGAGAGCAGGCCCGGTCAACAACCCGGCATAGCCGAGTGTGGTGACAGCGGCCAATGCCACACTCATTGGCATTTCGTTTTGATCCGCGGTACTGGCAAAGGCAATGGGAATGATGTTGGCCATGCCTAAACCCAATGCAAAAAAGAGCAAAATGACTAACCAAATTTGAGGGGCAAATACACAACCGCTCAACATCAAGGCGCTAATCAAGCATCCATACCGAACACAAAGTCTGGGACCTGCATAGCCAATGAGTTTATCTCCGATTAAGCGCATAAATGTCATCGCTGTAGAAAAGGCTGCGAACGCGAGTCCGGCATTTTCAATGGCTACCGATTTTTCCTCCACCAAAAACACTGCCCCCCAATCCAAAACCGCTCCCTCCGTCATAAAAAGCAGGAAACAAATGAGACCCAACCAAAGAACGAATCCACGAGGCATGGCGAATGCTTTGCTTGCGCCTTGTGTTTTTCCTGCCTCTGGCAGTAATTTATTGGCTGTTAGCAACCATACAAGCAAACAGGCTACCAGCAAAATTCCCACTGCAAAAATAACCGACTCAAATACGTTCAACAGTGCCGCCATAGCCAAAGCACCGACAACGCTGCCTAACGAATACAAAGCGTGGAATCCAGCTATTAATCTCTTTTCACTCTTGTGATCAACTTCAACGGCGTGAACATTCATCGAGACGTCAATCGCGCCAAAAAAGCAACCAAAAAGAAACAAAAGTGAGGCAGTCAAAACAATGCTAGTGGAAAAATTAACGGCAAAAAGAAAGAAAGGAACGATAAAAAAAGCGCTTTTAAGCAAAAATTTCGCCCCGCGTTTCGCCACGATTCCACCACAGAAGGGCATGACGACGAGTGCACCCAAGCCCACACAAAGCAAAATCATTCCCAAATGAGTTTCATTAAGGTTCAAATGTATTTTGACGAACGGAACCATGGCCGCCCAAATAGCCATAATAAAACCAGCTAAAAAGAAAGCGACACGAGTAGCCGTGTTTTCAGGCGGGATGGAGTTTAAGTACTCGCGGATTGTTCTGCTTTGCACACTCATTTCAAGAACAGCAGTTATTTTGAATCAGAACATTTTAGTGGACCATTCTCTATGGTTTCTGCCAATATTACAATAACAAAGAGGCCCTGGATCACAAAGATTCAGAGCCCCAAAAGAAACATCTACAGCTGTACGTTTTTGTTTCTCTACTTTTTAACCACAGGCGTAATAGACGGTTCCTCACCTTGCTCAAAAACAATGTTGGCGCGTCCCACAATCAGCGGATCAACAGGGCCAATCGCATTTTCATTTTTGTTGGTGTAAGGCAAAAGATGCAAAACATATCGCATTGCATTCAAACGCGCCCGTTTTTTGTCGTCACTTTTAACCACAATCCAAGGGCACTCAACGGTGTCAGTGTTTAAGAACATCATTTCCTTGGCGCGCGTGTATTCATCCCATTTGGATAGAGAGGCCACGTCAATGGGAGAAAGTTTCCAGCGCTTGAGCGGATGAATCTTTCGTTCCTTAAAACGACGGCGTTGCTCATCCCGACTCACGGAGAACCAAAATTTAATAACGTAGATACCGTTATGCACCAAATTACGTTCAAATTCCGGGCACTCTTCCATAAATCGATCGTATTGTTGCTGATCACAAAAGCCCATGACGCGCTCCACGCCGGCACGGTTGTACCAGGAGCGGTCAAAAAGAACCATTTCTCCGCGCGTCGGCAAATGCTCCACATAGCGTTGGAAGTACCACTGTCCGAGCTCTCTTTCGTTGGGTTTTTCCAAAGCCACCACACGAGCTCCGCGGGGATTAAGGTGCTCCATGAAACGCTTGATGGTGCCGCCTTTGCCCGCCGCATCTCTTCCTTCAAAAAGGATAATGACTCGCTGTCCGGTTTCTTTCACCCAAGCCTGAAGCTTCAAAAGCTCCACCTGCAACGCAAATTTTTCTTTTTCGTATGTCTTGCGATTGAGACGATTTTTGTAGGGATAAACACCCGTGCGCCAATCTTTGACCAAGATATCGTCGGGATTGTCAACACGAGAACTGGTCGCCGCATAATTTAATCGTTCCTGACGAAGCAAAAGTCTCAGTAAACGAATTCGATCCGCGGGCGCCTCCCCCTTAAGAATGGTCCCCAGAGCTTCCAATTCTTTTTGATCAGCGGCTTCGGTCGTTTCATCGGTCACGATTTCCTGGACTTCATCGCTTGCTCTGGCGTGAGACACATCTCCGCGAGAAACGAGTTGACTGCGGTACGGACCACGCTTAGCCGTGGCATTTTTCTTTGTTTCGGTCATGATTGTTATAAGAATGAGAAAAGAGAATGTGATTTTTTAATTTTGATCCCTTTTTCCACACATAACAATAGATAGTATCCATAATTGATTTAACGACAAAGTATAGTATCAACCCGTTTAAATCACGACTGAGCTCACAATCTAGTGACGAAATCAGCTATAAATAGCAAGTACTTTTTTTGCGGAGACGATATGCCTGAAAAACTTTACATCGGAATGGCCGGATTCGGCACCGTTGGTCGTGGGGTTTACACTGTTTTAAAGCGAAACGCGGAAATCATAGAAAGACGCAGTGGACACGCGCTTGAAATTAAAACCATCGTTTGTCGAGATATAAAAAAAGCGCACGATTTTGCAAACGAAGCCAATATCGTTAATGACCTGAATGCCATCATCGACGATCCCGAGATCTCTATTGCCGTGGAAGTTATGGGTGGTATCAAACCGGCAAAATCATTTATCCTAAATGCAATCAGAAACGGAAAAGATGTTGTTACCGCCAATAAGGCACTGTTAGCCACGCACGGAGATGAAATATTCAGAGAAGCCCAAAAGCATAACCGACGTGTCTATTTTGAGGCTTCTGTCGCAGGAGGAATTCCTATCATCAAGGCCCTGCGAGAAGGACTGGCTGCCAATCAAATCTTTGAAATCACCGGCATTTTAAATGGCACTTGCAACTACATATTAAGCAGCATGCACCAAAGCCCCGTGAGTTTTGAAGATGCATTAAAAGAAGCCCAAAAATTAGGTTACGCTGAAGCGGATCCCACCTTTGACATTGAAGGACTTGACACCGGTCACAAGTTAACGATCTTATCCGCATTAGCGTTTGGCACACCGTATCAGTTCGACTCCTCACGGGTATGCGGCATTACTTCTGTATCTTCGACGGATGTTAAATATGCTCAAAAGTTCGGTTTTGTCATTAAATTATTAGCAATTGCACGTAAAAACAAGGATAACATCTCCTTCTCCGTATCACCGACATTAGTCCCTGAAAATACTTTTCTAGCTCACGTCAACGCTGCGATGAATGCGGTTGAAATCAAAAGCGATGCTTTGGGCACCAGTTTTTATTATGGCGCTGGCGCCGGAGGCGAGCCTACTGCGAGCGCCGTGTTAGCCGACCTTGTGGATTTGGCTCGTGGCAATCAAGTATCCATGCCTCTAAGTGAAGCGAACTCAGTCGCGTTGATGCCGATTGACGCAGTCAACGATAAAAATTACATTCGTCTGCACGCTCCGTTGATTAACGAAAAAGCGGGGCTCGTTGAACAAATCTTTAAACAATTCGATATCCGAATTGATAAAGAAATGTCCGAAGAAAATAACCTTGTCTTCATCACACATGAATGTTCTGAAAATAGATTTTCATCCGCATTGGATAGGATTCGACGCTCATTTGGAGAAACAATTGCCATCCATGTAATGAAAATCAAAAAATAACAACAAATAGCAAAAGAAAAGACCTTGTTAAAGACAAAAGAGAAGCAATTGACGCTTCTCTTTTGTTTTACTCTTCGGTCAGCAAGTCCTGGTAGTTGCAATTTAGCTCAAAAAGATTTACGCTATATCCGACATATGTCGAAAATAACTTAAAGGAATCGATTGCCATGCCAAGACCAAGTCGATGCCGTCGAGTGTGCGCGGAGCCCATTTTTAAGACTTTCGGCGCAGACACAAACGAAACGATCTCCCCGATCACTCTTTTTGTTGATGAGTATGAGGTTATTCGCCTAGTTGATTACGAGAAACGAACGCATGAGCAGTGTGCCGAGCAAATGCAAATCTCCCGCACAACTGTGACAGAAATCTATGAAAAGGCCCGATTTAAACTCGCCGACGCTATCGTTAATGGCAAAAAACTGGTCATCTCTGGCGGTCACTACAAAACATGCCAAGGCATGGCGCAGCGCAACTGTCCCGGTCGGTGCCGTTGGAGACGCGGCAATCAATGCCAAATGAAAAATACTTTCGAAGGAGCAAACATTATGAAAATTGCAATTCCGGTTAAAAATGAAAATATCTACCAGCACTTTGGCATGGCGAGTGTTTTCAAAATTTATACCGTGGAAAACAATCAAATCACCGCTACCACAATGGAAGAAACAAACGGGCGCGGTCATGGCGCCATGCTTGATGTTTTATTGGCTAACGCCGTGAACTGTGTTATCTGCGGCGGTATCGGTGACGGCGCCATCCAAGCCCTCAATCAGGCTGACATTAAGCTTTATGCCGGTATCAGCGGTATCGCTGACGACGCCGTCACTTCCTTAATGGCAGGCACTCTTCAAAGTGACATGCAAGCCGCTTGCAGCAAACACCAACACGCCCATCAAGGCCAATGCGCCCATGGCGACTGCGGTCAGCATCATGGCAATTGCCACTGCGACTGCAAATAACATTCAATCGGATTAA
>DVMY01000007.1 GCA_018714755.1 Candidatus Aphodousia faecigallinarum
TGTCGGCGACGGCAATGGCAAGCGCCCCGCCCGATCCCCCTTCACCGATTACCGTGGCGATGATGGGGGTTCTCAAATGGCTCATTTCGTAGAGATTGTGTCCGATGGCTTCAGATTGGCCACGCTCTTCGGCGCCAATTCCGGGATAAGCTCCCGGGGTGTCAATGAAAGTGAATACCGGAAGAGAGAATTTTTCAGCCAACTTCATTAAGCGCAACGCCTTGCGATAGCCTTCCGGACGGCTCATGCCGAAATTGCGCAACATGCGCTCCTTAGTGTCGCGTCCCTTTTGGTGGCCGATCACCACCACGGGTTGACCGGCCAAGCGTGCCAAGCCGCCCACGATCGAGGGGTCGTCAGCGTAGGCGCGATCTCCGTGCAACTCATGGAAATCTGTGAAGATCATCTGCACGTAATCGAGCATGTACGGACGCTGCGGATGGCGAGCCACCAAAGAAGTCTGCCAGGGAGTCAGATCCGCGTACGTTTCCTTAAGCAACTCTTCGGTTTTAAGTTTCAACTGATCGATTTCAGAGGAAAGATCAATTTTTTTACCTTCCTCTTTATCCTGCATTTCGATCAATTCATCAATCTTGGATTGAAGCTCTTCGATTTGCTTTTCAAATTCAAGGAAAACTTGTTTTGCCATTATTCACTCTCTTTCTCGAGGGGCGTATTCTCTAGCGAACGCCATAAAAACCAAGTGGCGACAGTACGATACGGCGCCCAAACATTAGCGACTAATTTTACACGGCTTTGAGCCCCGCTGCGGCTCACAGAAACGACATTTTCATCGGGAAAATAAAGATTTACCAAAGCCTGTCGGACTCCAAAATCACCGAGTGGAAGCACATCGGGCCTCTTAAGCCCGAAAATGAGCACACTCATCGCGCTCCACTCGCCAAGCCCTTTAATGCTCTCAACCTCTCGGATTACCGCATCATCGGTAAGGCTTGAGAAAAACGCTTCACTCCATCGACCGTCCACCCATCGCCAAGCCACCTCTTTCATGGCGGCGATTTTTCTCGGATTAAGACCTATCGCTCTAAGTGACTCAGAGGGAGTCGCTAAAACGAACGATTCCCAACAACCAACTTTTTCTGCGGACAACCGTTCCCACAAAGTGGCCGCGGCCTTATTGGAAATTTGCTGCCCGACAATGGCGCGGAGCAAAGATACAAGAACACTTTCGTGAGGCATGAAATGAACCGAGCGATATCGATTAATCAGCTCACTCATAACGGGATCACGTTGAGACAAATAGCAAAGCGCCTCTTCCCAGTATTCAGGAAAGGCGCTTGTCAAAATGAGCTTGTTGCTCATGGGCGCGGGCTTAGTTTGATTTTTCAACCAACACGCGCTGCCAAGTTGTGCCATTTGGCGTGTCAACAAGCATTACGCCCTGTTCGGCCAAATGTTTGCGGATTTCGTCAGCCTTGGCGTAGTCTTTGGCTTTTTTAGCGGCCGCACGAGCAGCAATCGCCTCTTCAATGGCCGCCTCGTCAAGGCCCGCGGTTGATCCCTTCAAAAATACTTCAGGGTCGCCCTGCAAAATGTTGAGGATGCCGCCCAATTTTTTCAGCTGACGGCTCATCGCGGGGTTCTTTTGCGCCTGAGCGCGATTGGCCAATTCAAAAAGCTGCGCCACAGCCACCGGAACGTTAAAGTCGTCGTTCATCGCGTCGGCAAAACGTTTGGCGCATTCCTCGTTCCAATCAAGCGGTTCATCATCGGCCGGAACATCTTTAAGAGCCGTATAGAGACGCTTTAAGCTTTGATAGGCATCCACGATCAAGTCAGGCCCAAACAAAATCGGACTTCTGTAATGTGTACGCATTAAGAAAAAGCGCAGCACTTGAGCGCCGTTTCCTTTGCCGAATTTATCATCGGTCTCAGCGATGGCGTCGCGCACGGTCCAGAAATTGCCGAGCGACTTACTCATCTTTTCTTCCTTGCCTTCCTTATTCATGACGCGCAAAGGACCGGTATGCATCCAATAGTTGGCAAAACGTTTGCCGTTTGCGCCTTCGCTTTGCGCGATCTCATTTTCATGGTGCGGGAAGATGAGGTCCGGGCCGCCGCCATGGATATCAAAGGTTTCGCCCAAATAGTGGCAGCTCATCGCCGAGCACTCAATATGCCAACCGGGACGTCCTTTGCCCCAGGGACTATCCCACTGAGGTTCTCCCGGCTTGGCGCTCTTCCAGAGCACAAAGTCCAGCGGATCGCGCTTGGTGTCATCCTTGGCCACACGCTCGCCGCTGATCAAGTCATCAATCGACTTGCCTGAGAGTTTGCCGTAGTCCTTGAATTGGCGAACCGCGTAGGCCACGTCACCGCTTTTGGTTTGATAGGCGAGGCCTTTTTTCTCAAGTTTGTCAATGATGTTAAGCATCTGTGGAATGAAGTGCGTGGCGCGGGGCTCCACTGTGGGCGCCAGGCACCCCAACGCGATCATGTCTTCCTGCATCGCGCGGGCGAACTCATCGGTGAGCGCCTCACACGTGACATGACGCTCGGCCGCTCGGCGGATAATCTTATCGTCCACATCGGTGATATTGCGCACAAATGTGACCTTGTAGCCTGAGGCCTGAAGCCAACGGCGAATGATGTCAAATGAAATAAAAGTGCGGCCGTGACCAATGTGCGTGTAGTCATAAACCGTGACGCCGCAGACGTACATTTTCACTTCACCTTTGGTGATCGGTTCAAAGACTTCTTTGCGGCGCGACAACGTGGAATATAGTTCGAGAGCCATGAGTGTTTTATCCGGAAAAAATCAATTCCTAACAGTATATAGGAAGGAACTTTTTCAGGCGCAAAATCTTTTGCCGAAACGCTTCGTTGCATTTCGTTTCCATGTTCCCAAAATCTCTCACTATATAATGCCCCTAGTGAATCATTGCGAGAGAAAATGTTTCTATCTAAAAAATTACTGACCGCCTCCCTGCTCGCTTTCATGCTGGGAACCGCAACGAGCCTTCCAGCTCAAGCCGCTTACGAGTATGAGGAGCCCAAAAGCGATGCCGAGCGCATTGAACTCATTGATCGGTTAATCGTGGAAAAAGAGTGGCGAGACGCCTTGAAATACATCGCGCTTGCGCTTGAAGACAATCCAAGCAACGTTCAGTTGAAATTCAAACGCGCGGTGATCTACTCCCGCATGGGAGACAAGCCGAGCGCCAAGCGCTATTTCAATGAATTGATCCGAGATTATCCGGAGATTGTTGAGCCCTACAATAACCTCGCCGCGATTTACGCCTTGGAAGGCAATTATTCAAAAGCACGGGCATTGCTCAACGAGGCGATAACCGTCAATCCCAATTTCGCTATGAGTTACGAGAACCTGGGAGACTTGGCCCTGCAAGGAAAACGGCCGGATGTCAAAAAAGCGCTTCAATACTATGAAAAAGCGCTTTCTCTGACGCCCAATGACAAACCTTTATCAAGAAAAATCCGCGCCCTTAAAAAACGCTTGGAAGAAAACTAAGGAACAACAATGACGATAACAAGACGCGTGGCCATCACCGCTTTTGCCATGGCCGCATTCATCCCTTCAGCCTTTGCGGCCAACGCCCCGCAGGTGAAAGTCGACACCAACATGGGTTCTTTTGTGCTTGAACTCAATGCCAAGGCGGCCCCGAAGACGGTGGCTAATTTTCTCTCTTATGTGAAAAGCGGCTTTTATAAAAACACGCTCTTTCACCGCGTGATTCCCAACTTCATGATTCAGGGCGGCGGTTTCACAACCGGCATGGAAGAAAAAGACACTCGGGCAGCGATTGCATTAGAATCGCGCAACGGCTTATCCAATAAGCGAGGCACCATCGCCATGGCGCGCACGAGCGACCCTAATTCGGCCACAAGCCAATTTTTCATCAATGTGCGTGACAACCACTTTTTAGATGCCGCCCAGTCACAGGATGGTCACGGGTACGCCGTTTTCGGGAGAGTGATTTCGGGTATGAACACGGTCGATGCGATCGCCCGAGTTAAAACGCATTCGGTGGGTTACTATGACGATGTGCCCATCCGCGATGTCATCATTAAAAATATGTCT
>DVMY01000008.1 GCA_018714755.1 Candidatus Aphodousia faecigallinarum
ACCGATCCACAAAGCCGTCGAGTAATCCATGTCAAAGGTTGACTCAAATAACCTCGCGCCCGCTACCATACCGCTCGCCGAGTAAATGGTGAAAAAAATCAAAATAACAATGGCGCAAATGATGCTCAATAAGCGTTTGTCGTCATCAAAACGGTGACTTAGATAGTCCGGAAGCGTGAGCGCGTTTTTGCATCGCTCGGTATAAACACGCAAACGAGCCGCGACAATTTGCCAATTCGTCAAAGAACCGATGCAAAGACCGATCGCCAACCACCCTTCGGAAATACCTGAAAGAAAGACTGCGCCCGGCAAACCCATCAAGAGCCAACCGCTCATATCACTGGCGCCCACAGACAAGGCCGTCACAAGACCGCCCAGTCGTCTGCCGCCCAGCACATAATCGTTAAAGTCCCTCGTGTAATGCCAAGCAATGAAACCAATGGCAACCATCAATAGCAGATAGCCGCAAAACGTAATGGCAATGGGATTAAAAGACATCTTCACACTTTCCTGATCACGGATCTACAAGTGTAGTTAAAAAGAGAGAGGATAGCTCTTTGAGAGTAAGTGGTTTTCACTAGGGACTCAAAAGATTGGACTGATTCTGGGGTTCTGCGAACGTCCACGAACTTCAGCGAACGTCGGGGTGGGATGAGGAGGGTCGAACTCTACAGTGTCTTCTGACCTTCTACATATAATTTTATCTTAATCACCCACCTTGTTACCTAAGCAAATAAGAACTGACATTAACTCGCACTCGGTAATTAGGCTTGAATCGAATTACTGATAATGGGTTTTGCAACTTACAATAGTAACCGTTGTTTCAGTAAACATATAAACCAACCGATGTTCTTGATTTATCCTCCGACTCCAGGCTCCAGTTAGCTCGTGCTTTAACGGCTCTGGTTTACCGATTCCTTCAGTCGGATTTCTCAAGGTATCCTCAATCAATGAGTTGATTTTTTTTGAGTATCTTTTTATCTTCTTTTTGCCATTCCAAATATTCGTCCCACGCCTTGTGATACCAAGACAAAATCATTTGTCATCTCCAATCAAAGCATGGTGTTCAATTCCTCGTCCAGAACGAACGTCCTCAATTGCTTGTTTAAGATGAGCAACATTAGCCGGATTGTAAAAAGGATCTAGAGTCGGGCGGAAAGGCAGGCCCCTTTCAACAACGACTTGTTTAAGGAATATTCGCACCGCCGTTGAGACATCCATTCCCAAATCATTAAGGACACCTTGTGCCTCGTTACGCAAATTACTATCAAGCCGAATTTGCAGGTTTGAAGTAGCAGCCATGACTCCTCCATTTAATTTTTAAGATTGATTTAACATTGGTTTAGCAATATATTAGCATACATTAGGAAGAATCAGGGTTCCATGCTACTCCAATTTCATGGCAAAAAACATTAGTCATCTCCAATCAAAGCATGGTGTTCAATTTTTCGTCTAGAACGAACGTCCTCAATTGCTTGTTTAAGATGGACAACATTGGCCGGATTGTAAAAAGGATCTAGAGTCGGGCGAAAAGGCAGGCCTCTTTCTATAACGACTTGTTTAAGGAATATCCTCACCCCATTCTTTAAAATTTTTCGCACGAAAAGAATTTCGGCTAAAGCCAAAGGCCACCTAGTGTAAAAAGAGTTAAAGCTTCAAACAACCAATAGGAACAACTAATACCCCATCTTCTCGACGGTAAGCGTAGTTTCCGCCCGCTGTTAAAACCATTAAAAAAGATGGTGGTAGCATTTGTGATAGATCGATTTTTGAAACCAACGAGTGCAGCGTTTTCGCACCATCCTCAATCCCTTTATCACTACCTAATTTAATTTCAATTAGACCATATGGGGATGCGGACAAAAAGTTGGACTTTTTAAGTGAATCCGTTATACCCTCTGTACTCCGCGGGACTTAATCCTCCTAGCGATATTTTAATCGGTCTAAAAGATGGATTAAGTTATCGGGAAATTCAAAAACAATACGGCGCATCGAAAAGTACTGTTGCTCGTATTTCTGAACGACTTAGTCAAGCCGGGCTGTCTGCTCATGAGGCAAGTTCGTTGGATGAAGCTGAGTTACAAGCTCTTTTCTATCCTCCCAGAAAGAAGGCACTAATAGAACCAGACTGGCAAAAAATCCACAATAAGCTTCAACAACGAAAAGTGACTTTACTGCTCATGTACGAAGATTATGAGCAGCAAGCTGAAGGACTTGGTCACATCTACACTTATTCATCATTCTGTCGTCGATACAACGATTGGAAGCGAATTAATGGCATCAGTTCATTATCCGGCAATTCTGATCGCAAACCTGCCGAAAAAATAGAAGTCGAGTTTGCTGGTGATCCGTTGCAATGGGTTGATAGCTTCGGAGAAATCCATTCAGCCAAACTCTTTGTGGCAACTTTGCCTTACAGTTGCATGATGTTTGCAGAAGCGTTCGACAATGAAAGACAAAGCAGTTGGCTTGACGGCATTACCGATGCTTTAGAGTACTTTGGTGGTAGTCCAGAAGTTTTGGTAATGGACAACGCCAAAGCTTTAATCAAAACAACAGACTGGAGAGAAGGTATTCCTCAAGCTGCAGTGCTTTCTCTTTGCCACTATTACCACATGCAGCCTTGGGCTTGTAAACCAGCTACTCCCCAGCAAAAGAACCGCGTAGAAGCTGCTGTTGGTGATTCCGAGCGTTGGATTATCGCCGCATGAACAATGCGATTGTGGTCATTGATTTAAGAATTCAATTCTTAGTTGTGACTCTTGCGTTTATGTTGTGGATAGTCCGCACGAAACCTTAATGGGTAGGGTCTAAGTTCGAAAGGCCTTAACCCTCGTGCGTTTCCGTACCACTACAATTTCACGGCAATAAAAAAACCACCTGATTACAAACAAACCAGATGGAAATTTCTATTTAAAAATCAATATGTTAAGTGGTGGAGATGAGGAGGGTCGAACTCCCGACCTCTGCATTGCGAACGCAGCGCTCTGCCAACTGAGCTACATCCCCACGTGCGAGTGGGAATTCTGCCACGACACCGTTAAAAATGCAAACCTTTATTTATTCATTGGACTCCAATTCCCACTGCTCTAATTCTCTAGGAACGCTACGATTCGCCTCTTTAATTTCTCTTGATTTTTCCAAGATAGCCTCACGCAGTAAGTCTAACCCAATGCCTTTTAACGCTGAAATGCGGACGGCCTCGATTTCTCCTTGGGAATTCCTCAAAATTTCTGCCTCCAAGTCAGTCCTGTCTATTTTGTTTAGAACCAAAATTGTTGGAATTTCATGGGCATCAATTTCTTCAAAAACTTTGTTGACCTCAACAACTTGATCATCCTTGGCCGGACTAGAGGCATCAACCACATGAAGCAGAATATCCGCATGGACAGTCTCATCCAATGTAGATTTAAACGCTTCGACTAATTGATGAGGCAGTCCTCGAATAAATCCGACAGTGTCGCTTAAGACAACGCTTTCCCCGTCTCCGACATAACAACGGCGGGCTGTTGTATCCAAAGTGGCAAAAAGCTGATCGGCCGCATAAATATCCGACTTTGTCAAAGCGTTAAACAATGTGGATTTACCGGCATTGGTATAGCCCACAATGGATAATGACACTATGTCACTTCTTGAACGACCTTTGCGCTGCGTGTTACGTTGCTTCGTTAGTTTTTTGAGCTGTTCTTTGAGCTGCTTGACACGCACACCGATCATGCGGCGGTCCAACTCAATCTGCTTTTCACCCGGACCTCCGGTCTTACCCAAACCGCCGCGTTGCCGTTCCAAGTGCGTCCACCCTCGAACTAAACGTGTTGACAGGTGTTCAAGTCTCGCCAACTCCACTTGGAGGCGCCCTTCACGGCTTTTCGCTCTTCTTTGGAAAATTTCCAAAATAAGCTGAGTGCGATCCAATACCGCCACGCCAATTATTCGTTCAATATTGCGTTGCTGGGCGGCGGTAAGTGCGACGTCGAAAACAACCACCCCGGCGTTAACACGCTTTACTTCTTCGGCTAATTCAGAAATCTTGCCGCTACCAAGAT
>DVMY01000009.1 GCA_018714755.1 Candidatus Aphodousia faecigallinarum
TGATCGTGGGCGGCGGCATCGCCAACACGTTCTTGATGGCCGCGGGCTACAAGGTCGGCAAGTCTTTGGCTGAAGCCGATTTGCTCGATGAATGCAAGAAGATTTTGGAAACCTTAAAGCAAAAGGGCGCGACGCTTCCCTTGCCAACGGACGTTGTGGTTGCCAAAGAATTTTCTGAAACGGCCGAACATCGCACTTGCCGTATTGAAGACGTGCACGACGATGAAATGATTTTGGACGTCGGTCCCGAAACGGCCAAGGCTTTGGCAGAAATTCTGCAAAAGGCCGGCACGATTGTTTGGAATGGCCCGGTGGGTGTTTTTGAAATGGAACCCTATTCTCATGGCACCGAAGTGATGGCTCATGCCATTGCTAAGGCCACTGAAAACGGCGCTTTCTCTATCGTGGGCGGCGGTGACACGGTGGCTGCGGTCGGTAAGTTTGGCATCTCCAAACGCATTTCCTATATCTCCACTGGCGGCGGCGCTTTCCTTGAATTCTTAGAAGGCAAAGTGTTGCCCGCGATTGAAATTTTGGAAAAGCGCGCTCAATAGTTTGAGTCAGTCTTTCTCAATTACTTTCAAGCTCAACTTCTCGAAGTGACTCGATAGGGCACTTCGGGAAGTGGACGGTTCCCAAAAAGCGCGAGTGTATCGTGCTTTTTCTTCTTCACACTAAGACTCAGGGCTCTCAAGCGCTTTGTGTGCATGATTGTGTGTCACCATTCGCAGACTTTCTCTAATTGAAAAGACAAGACCTTGTCTTGAAGGACGTCAAACAAGAGTGGGGAATGTTTTTTGCGTTTAATATTTCAAAAAAGATATTAAAAATAAAGTCTGAAAAAATATTTATAAAACAAATAGATATGAAATATTTTAGTAAAAAATATAGAATTAATTTAGTGAAAAATATAAAATCTGAATAGTAATTTTTAGGTCTATTTATTATTTATAAAATGATGCGAACTTTATACAAACGTTGGGCAGAAGAGACTCTGAAGAACTACGTTAAGTTGATGCGAGTCGTTTGCGTGTTGGGTGCGAGACAGTGTGGGAAATCAACGATGTTGGAGAATGCGCAAATGGAAGCGCAGTACCGTACATTAGATGACGAAAGTGAATTATTAGCTTCGCAAGACACAACGTTTTATCTTAAGCAATTTGAGAAGGACACCGTAATCATCGACGAAATTCAAAGGGCTCCTAATTTGATTCTTGGAATCAAACGGATAGTGGATCAAAACCCTCAACCCGGTCAATTCGTTTTAACGGGGTCGGCAGACTACCGAAAAATCCCCAATGCAACGGAGTCTTTGGCGGGTCGTGCCGCAGTGATTCGAATGCGCCCTCTATCCCAGGCAGAAATCAGGGGAGCGGCCCCCAATTTTTTGCTAAGACTTTTTTCTGAAAGCTTTTCCGGTAATGACAGGGTAGAACCTTTGGGGAAAATGAAACTTTTCGACTTGATGCTTAGAGGAGGATTTCCCGAGGTTCAACATTTTCCGCAAGAGCAGTTAAGCGTTTGGTTTTCAATGTATGTGCAAAACCAGATAATGAGAGACTTAAGCCTGAGCTCGAGCATTAGAGTTAGACCGAATACTGTATTACAAGCTCTTCAAGCAATGGCTCTGTATTCATGCGCGGTTAAGAACGTTGGCGAACTGGCGCAAGAAACCCTAGTCAGTCGCGACACAATGGATAAATATTGCTCAGGAATGGAGACATTATTTCTTCTCGATGAAATTCCGGCTTGGACTTTTAATCCAGTGGCAGGACTTCGGAAAAAACCTAAATTGGTTATGGCCGATAGCGGCTTAGTCTGTCATTTGCTCAATATTCACCATGCGGAAACTTTGTTGAAAGGAACAACATTACAGGAGCAGCAATTTGGCCGTCTCGTAGAAACATGGGTTTATGGACAAATTGCCCCGGAAATCGATATGCACACGGATTGGCGTCTGTTTCATTATCGAGCCAACGAAGAGACTGAAATTGATTTCCTCGTTGAAAATGATCGGGGCGAGTTGTTGGGCCTTGAAGTTAAATCTCGGGAAACGCTTAAGTCGGATGACTTCAAAGGATTGAAAAAATTTAGAAATGCCTTCAATGGAGCAAAATTCGTTGGCGCGGTTCTTTATCCTGGAGACAAAATTTTTCGACAGGCAGATGGCTTTTGGGCCATTCCTATGAGCGCCATGTGGCATGGCTAAGAGAGGCTATTGGCTTTCTTGAAAAACTGCACAGCTTGTAATCAGGTTTGTGATGTAATCCCGGATCATTCTCAGGAGGGTTCGGGATTTCTCATTCTTTTTTTATTAGTTTGACAATTTTGTCAAATTGTCTTGAATCGTCCGCTATGGTGCATCAGACCAAACAGGCGGATACTCATATCAACCGATTGTCCAACCTCTCTTTTTGCAGGAAATTGATCATGCTAGAAACTCTGATGCCGTATTTGGCGATACTCATCGTCATCTTGACCGGCTGGGGAATTGTTAAGAATCTCCAAGTGAATATCCTCTTGCTTTTTGCGGGTCTTGCCCTCAATCTTTTGGCGGTATTGGGCGGCGTTGATTCTATTTTGCCGCGCGGCGCTCACACCACGGGCTGGGTGGGGTTTGACCTTTTTGAACAATTGCGCGCCTTGTCTCGCAATCAGGTGAGCACAACCGGTTTCATCATTTTAGTGGCCGGTGGTTTCGCCGCTTATATGGATAAAATTGGAGCAAGCGACAAACTGGTGTTGACCTGCATGAAGCCGTTGAGTCGATTAAAGAGCCCGTATATTGTTTTGGGCGCTGTTTTCATTTTGGGTCACTTCTTGGGCTTGGTCGTTACCTCGGCGGCGGGCTTGGCGATGTTGCTCGCCGTCAGCGTCTATCCTCTTCTTTTGGGCATCGGCGTTTCCGGTGTCGCCGCGGCCGCGGTGATTGCCTCCGTGTTGGTTTTCTCCTATGCGCCTTCGAGCGCCATCGCGGTGTTGACAGCCAATACCGCAGGCGTTGACCCGATGGTGTATTTGATCAACCATCAATTGCCGGTTGCTGTTCCGAGCATTATCTTTACGTTGATTTTGCACGTCTGCACTCAATACTATTTTGATAAGAAAGACCGTGCCGCAGGCATCATCACGCAATCTTCCTCTACGCTTTCAGACGAGAAGGTCAAGCGCGCCGAAAAGATTCCGGGCTACTACGCGTTGTTGCCCCTGGTGCCGCTCGTTTTGCTTTTTACCTTCAATAAGCTTGTCTATAAGACCATTGTTTTGGATGTGGCTACTGCCATGTTCATCGGTTGGGTTTTTGCGATTTTTGTTGATTTGGCCACGCGCCGCGACTTGGTGGCTGTCTTTAAAGACGGAGCCGCAATGTTCCAGGGCATGGGTCACA
>DVMY01000010.1 GCA_018714755.1 Candidatus Aphodousia faecigallinarum
AATACTATATCAAGCATAATTTTATATAATCACATGATTGAGTCATTATACAAAAAAATCGCCCCAGTGGGGCGAGTGCCAATTCCTCTCGCGATTGAAATCGCAAGTTTCCTTGGCACGACGCTATGAAAATTTGCAAAATGATTGACCGAATTCTCAAATCAAGGAAATGTGTTTGGTTGGAAAACATTTGTTGAAAATACCTTTCCCTAAAGTTAAAAAAGTTAGTTGATGACTTATAGCGAAGCCTTTTTTAAAAGGACGGCACTTATAATGATTTGATTAAGTCTTTTTTTGTCATTTCTTCGTTTTCGAGGATTTTTTGGGGAATCAATTCGCCATGTCTAACACCGCTTCGATGTTTACTTTAATGGCCACTAGCGCTTTGTCTGACTTTCGAGCCGCTCGACTTTTAAAGCGCATTCGCGAAGTCGCGCCGTCCGCACAGGCCGTTTCAGCCCGTTTTGTACACTTTGTACATGCTCAAAGAGAGTTGACAGAAGATGAAAGCGCCCGATTGAAGGCGCTTTTGCATTATGGCAATGATGGGGTAGATGTCAAAGCGGATGCTACTTTCATGGTCATCCCGCGTTTGGGAACCATCAGCCCTTGGGCCAGTAAAGCGACTGATATTGCTCATAACTGTGGTTTGGATGTCATTTCCAGAATCGAGCGCGGCACGCTTTACAGCATTGATTTCGGAGGTCAAGTTCCTGCCGGCGCCGTTTTAACTCAGGTCGCAGGCGTTCTGCACGATCGGATGACTGAAAGTGTGGTTGATTCATCAATTGAAGCTTCGAAGATCTTTACAGAGCTGCCTGGTAAACCTATGGTAACGGTTGATCTTCTCAAAGAAGGACGCCAAGCCTTGGCCGATGCCAATCTTTCCATGGGATTGGCCATGAGCGAAGATGAAATTGATTACTTGACAGACGCTTTTACAAAGGCTAAACGCAACCCGACCGATGTCGAATTGATGATGTTTGCGCAGGCCAACTCCGAACACTGTCGCCATAAGATCTTTAACGCCAAGTGGACTATTGACGGCAAGGATGAAGAAAAAACATTATTCGGCATGATTCGCGAAACGCACAAGGCTCATCCTCAGGGCACTATTGTTGCTTATTCGGACAATGCCGCTATCTTTGAAGGCGCCAAAGTTCCCCGTTTATATCCGAGAACGCCTGAAGGCGAACCCTTCGGACGAGTCTTTACAGAAGAAGAGGAATTAACCCACACGGTCTTCAAGGTGGAAACGCATAACCACCCGACAGCTATTTCTCCATTCCCGGGCGCATCAACCGGTTCAGGCGGTGAAATTCGCGACGAGGGCGCTACCGGTCGTGGAGCGCGTCCGAAAGCGGGTCTTTGCGGATTTACCGTTTCGTCTTTGCAATTGCCTGATGCGCCTCAAAGTTGGGAAAACGACAAGGACGTGACCTCTGAACAAACACACGCCCAACAACCTTATGGCAAGCCCAGCCGCATTGCAAGCGCGCTTTCCATTATGATTGATGGACCTTTAGGCGCAGCGGCTTTCAACAATGAATTCGGTCGGCCCAATGTTCTCGGCTATTTCCGAGTCTTTGAAAACAACGTGGCGGGCGTTCGCTATGGTTACCACAAGCCGATTATGTTGGCAGGCGGTATCGGTAACATCCGCAACGACCAAACTCACAAAACGTCTTTACCTCCTGGAACTTTATTGATTAGCTTAGGTGGCCCGGGCATGCGCATCGGTCTCGGCGGCGGCGCTGCCAGTTCCATGACCACCGGTTCGAACTCGGAAGCGCTTGACTTCGACAGCGTGCAGCGCGGCAATCCTGAAATGGAACGCCGTGCGCAGGAAGTCATCGATCGCTGCTGGGCAAGCGGTGACAAGAACCCCATTTTGGCCATTCACGATGTCGGCGCGGGCGGTTTATCCAACGCCATGCCAGAATTAGCCGATCTTTCCGGTCATGGCGCCAAGTTGGATCTTACAAAAGTACCTGTTGAAGAAAGCGGCATGAGTCCTCTTGAAATCTGGTGCAATGAAAGTCAAGAGCGTTATTCAATCGCTATTGCTCCGGAATCTTTAGAAGTTTTTGATGCTATTTGCAAACGTGAACGTTGCCCGTATGCTGTTTTGGGCGCCATTAGTGAAGACAACACGCTGATTGTTGATCGCGCGCAAGGGGAAACTCCTGCGGTCAATATGCCAATGGAAGTGCTTTTAGGTAAAGCGCCGCGCATGCATCGAGATGTCGGTCACGTCTCTCAAACACTGCCTGAGTTCAGCCCGAAGGGAATTGATTTAGCCGAGGCTGTCAAAGATGTTTTACGTCATCCGACCGTTGCCAGCAAGAGTTTCTTGATCACAATCGGAGACCGAACTGTCGGCGGTTTAGTTCATCGTGATCAGATGGTCGGTCCCTGGCAGGTGCCGGTTGCCGATGCGGCTGTCACCAATATCAGTTTTATCGGCCATCGCGGTGAAGCGATGAGCATGGGTGAGAGAACCCCATTGGCCATTGCTGACTCCGCTGCGGCCAGTCGCATGGCCATCGGTGAAGCCATCACCAATATCACCAGTGCTGATATCGAATTGGGTTTGGTGAAACTTTCCGCCAACTGGATGGCCGCCTGTGGCGCACAAGGCGAAGACGCTAAGCTTTACGACGCGGTTCGCGCAGCCAGTGTCTTGTGCCAGGAAATCGGTTTAGCGATTCCGGTCGGCAAAGACAGCCTCTCCATGAAGACGACTTGGGAGGAAAGAGGGGATAAGAAGACCGTGACTTCTCCTGTTTCACTGATTGTCTCCGCGGCGGCGCCTGTTCGTGACGTGCGACTCTCACTCACACCGCAACTCAATACCGAGATCGCTTCAGTCCTGGTCGGCATCGATTTAAGTGGCGGCAAAAACCGCATGGGCGGCTCTATTTTGTCCCAAGTTACGCAGCAATTCGGACAAACAACGCCGGATCTCGATGATGCGCATAAATTGCAAAGCTTCGTGAAACTGGTGCGTAAGTTGACCCTTGCCGGTTGCGTTTTAGCCTATCACGATAGATCTGACGGCGGTCTTTTAGCAACAGTCGCTGAAATGATGTTCGCCGGTCACACGGGTGTCCGCATTGATTTAACCTCAATGAGCGCTTCGGCTTCTGTTGATGATGTTATTGCTCCGCTCTTTAATGAAGAATTGGGCGCTGTCTTACAAGTCAGAGCGGATCGCTTGGAAGAAATTCACGCCGCTGTGAAAGAAGCCGGATTAGCCGATTGCACGCACTTTATCGGCGAAGTGACCGCTGACGATCAATTGTGCATTGAGGCTCACGGCCAAACGTTATACGAAGAAAGTCGCGCTCAATTGCAAAAAGCATGGACTGAAGTGTCCTGGCAAATCGCTCGCATGCGTGACAATCCCGCGTGCGCAGACCAAGAGTACGCTCGATGCGGTATGCAAGACGACACGGGTCTTTTCGTTAAGACAAGCTTTGATACCGAAGAGGATGTCGCTGCGCCATTCATCGCAAGCGGCGTTCGTCCACGCGTTGCGATATTGCGCGAACAAGGTGTTAACAGTCAAACCGAAATGGCCGCAGCCTTCACCCGTGCCGGCTTTGAAGCCATCGACGTTCATATGACGGATTTATTGTCCGGACGCAGCGATCTGAAGGATTTTGTAGGCTTGGCAGCTTGCGGCGGTTTCTCCTATGGTGACGTTTTGGGCGCCGGCGGCGGCTGGGCAACGACTATTTTGCGTAACCCGAAGATGGTTGACATGTTCTCAGCCTTCTTCAATCGCACTGATACATTTGCCTTAGGTATTTGTAACGGTTGTCAGATGATGAGCCATTTGCGTAACATAATCCCCGGAGCAAACCACTGGCCTCAATTCGTTCGCAACATCAGTGAACAGTTCGAAGCGCGACTGGTTGAAGTGGAGGTGATGAAGAGTCCTTCCATCTTCTTTGATGGCATGGCCGGCAGCATGATGCCGATTGTCTGCTCACACGGTGAGGGCCATGTTCAGTGGCTCAGCGCTGAAGACGCGCAATTGGCGACATTGGCCGCTCGCTATGTTGATCCGGCGGGCCAGCCGACTGAAGTTTATCCCTTCAATCCCAATGGCTCGCCTGATGGCATTACCGGTGTCACCACCCCCGACGGTCGTTTCACCATCATGATGCCGCACCCTGAACGCACTCACCGTACTGTTCAGATGAGTTGGGCACCGGACAACCTCGGTGAATTCAGCCCCTGGATGCGAATGTTCAGAAACGCTAGAAAATTTGTCGGTTAAAGCTCTTTAACCTCGTTTTTTAGTCTTGATATTGGCCCTTGCTTCGATTGGAGTATAGGGCCATATGAATTGCTAGAAAGGACATCAATGCCATTTGATCTATGGGTAAGTTTTACAATTGCCGCCGCTATTTTGGCGGTCGCTCCCGGACCTGACAACTTGTTTGTGCTGTTGCAGTCGGCCATGTACGGTGCCCGCGCGGGCGTATTTGTGACACTTGGGTTGTGTGTGGGCGTTTTTATCCAAACGTTGTTGGCGGCATTCGGAGTGGCCGCTGTTGTGGCGGCTTCGCCAACGCTTTTAATGATTATTCAATTGGCCGGAGCAGCCTACTTGCTTTACCTCGCCTGGGGAGCATGGAACGCGCCTGTTGGTGCTTCAACTGGCGACTCTGAAAAGAAATATCCCCAATTGACTCCTTTCCAACTTTTCAGACGCGGCATTCTCATGAATATCACCAATCCCAAGGTGCTCATATTCTTTTTAGCTTTTTTCCCGCAATTCATTATTAAGGGTTCCACTGAAACGCAAGTGATGATTCAAATGTTGATAATGGGGATGACCTTTCTGGTATGCACTTTGGTTGTTTTTTGCTCGGTGGCTTGGTGCGCTGGTACTTTGGCGGATCGGTTGCGCAGCCCCAAAGTTCAGACTATCCTTAATAAGGTAAGTGCCATTATATTTTTGATATTGGCCATTTCCACTTTGCTTTGGAAAGCCAATTAGTAGGGGAAGAATCATGACAGAGGCCCGAAAGCAAGATTTTCTGCTCATCACGCTTTTGGGCATCGCCCACGGTCTGTCGCACTACTTTCACTTAATAATTCCGCCCTTGTTCCCATGGATCATGCCTGAGTTTGGCACCTCATTCGCGCAAATGGGCGTGATCATGACAGTCTTTTTTGTCACCAGTTCAGTGGGGCAAGCGACGAGCGGTTTGTTAGTCGATAAATTCGGAGCCAAAAAGTGCCTTTATGGAGGCATTTCCTTATTGATGATCGCAGGCTTCTTATTCAGCCTAGCACAAAACTATTGGTGGTTTTATCCTGTTGCCGCGTTCGCTGGTCTCGGCAACAGCGTTTTTCACCCGACAGACTACTCAATCATGAATCGCTGTATAACAGCCGATCGTCTGCCTTTTGCATTTTCAATACACACTCTTGTTGGTAATGTCGGTTGGGCATTGGCACCCATTGTCATGGTTGGTGTCGCAACTTATACGGGCAGCTGGAGAGCGGCGGCAGCCAGCGCAGGATTATTGGCGCTTATTGTTTTGGCCACCTTGCTTTTACATAACTCACTTTTTGATAAAGTGCTCGCTCAAGGCAATGGATTAACGAAAGAAGAAATCAAGGTTGACGAAAAAGGCGATGTTGGTTTAGGTTTTTTAAAGCTTCTCGTTGTTTGGCTCTGCTTTTTGTTTTTCTTCTGCAATTCCTTTGCGCTTGGTATTTTGCAAAATTTTGCCCCGTCCATTTTCAATGCAACCTATCACGTCGGTCTGAAAATCGCAACGGGCGGTTTGACTGCCTATATGATCGGATCCATTATCGGCGTGTTGGCTGGCGCCTATGTGGCGAAGTGCTTCAAGCGCAGCGATTATGTGATTGCCGTGAGTATGGCGGTTTCAGCCTTGATGGCCATTTTATTGGCCTCTCAAGGTTTAGGTCCCTGGTGTGTGCTTCCTCTGATGTTTGTCATGGGACTGGGAGTGGGTGTTGCCTCTCCTTCGCGTGATCTTCTGATACGAGGCGCTTGCATGCAGTTTTTAGGGGCAAACA
>DVMY01000011.1 GCA_018714755.1 Candidatus Aphodousia faecigallinarum
CACCCAAAATCATGCCGATCAAAAGGAACATGCTCAAGTAGTCGCGCGGTTGCTTCAAAAGCCACATCGGCATCACAGCGGCGCAGAAGAGGTAGGCGAAGACCACGTAGCGCCAGGTGACCGCGTCGGCGTAAATCGGATTGGCGATGCCGATCCAAAGCATCAAAAGCATGAGGATGATGCCGACGATGAGCTGTTCGGTGCCGGAAGGCTTTCTGTACTTGAGATACAAACCGAAGGCGACCGCCACAAACATGTAGAGAATGGAGATGGAGGCAGCTGCCGCGTTAGGCATGATTTGAGCGCCTTGCGCAGTGAAACCATTGAAGGTATTGGCCACGATGTCGCAGAAGGCGGAAATCACAAGCAACGTGAAGAGCCAGCAGAAAAGCAGGAACAATTGACGACCGGTGCGGCCGATGTACTGCTCAATCATCATGCCCATCGATTTGCCGCCGTTTTTCACGGAGGCATACAAGGCGGTGAAGTCTTGAACGGCGCCAAAGAAAATGCAGCCGAAAATCATCCAAAGCGTGGCGGGAAGCCAGCCGAACATCGCGGCGATGATCGGGCCGGTGACGGGGCCCGCGCCCGTGATGGATGTGAATTGGTGGGAGAAAACGGTCCACTTGCTTGTGGGCACGTAGTCGTTGCCGTCGTTTTTCAATTGGGCCGGCGTCTTAGCGTTGGGGTCCACGCCCCAAGTGTTTTCAAGCCACCGGGCATAAAACCGGTAACCGACAAACAGCGCCAAGATCGTACAAGCCATTAAGATTAAGCCGTTCATGGTGAGCTAGTCCTATTGTTAAGAGTTATCGTTAAAAGAGTTAAAAAAGCATACAAAAAGGCCGTCTAACCTTTGGCCCGATTTACCGGGCTTTGGGGTAGGCGGCCTGATAAATCGGGTAGGGTCAAATTCGCAATCGAATGACTTCAGCCAAACTTTTCACGCCTTCTCTAATTCGATCAGGATCAACCGTCACAAAAGAGAGGCGGAAATGATTCTTTTGAACTTCAGTGCCCGCGTAGAACGCTTCGCCCGGAACATAGGCGACTTTGTGAGCCAACGCGTCACGAGCCATGGCGGTCGCATCAACGCCTTCGGGCAGGGTCACCCAAATGAACATGCCGGCAGTCGGTCGCGTCCACGTGACGCCTTCGGGCATGTATTCTTCAAGAGCGTTGAGCATCGCCGTGGCGTGGGTTTTATAGCGTTCACGCACACTCGGCAAATGCCGCACAAGCAAGTCTTCGCTGAAGACTTGAGCGGAAATCAATTGCGTAAAGGTTGAGGTGTGCAAGTCCATGGCTTGCTTGATCTGCGCGATTTTATCGAGCACATTGCTAGGCGCGATGATGTAGCCCAAGCGGAAGCCGGGAGCGAGGATCTTGGAGAGCGTGCCCAAGCGGATGACGCGCTCGGGCGCCCATTTGCGAAGCGAAGCGGGCGGCTCTTGGTCATACCACAATTCGCCGTAGGGATCGTCCTCAACGAGGAGCATGTCATACTCGCGCGCTTTTTTACACAAAAGCTTGCGGCGTTCTTCAGAAATCGTCAATCCTGTGGGGTTGCTCGCTGTCGGCATGACATAGGCGAATTTTGCTCCACGACAGAGCTCCTCGGTAAATTGAGCCGGATTGAGACCTTCGTTGTCACAGGGCAAGCTCACGTAATTAGGTTCGCAGAGGTCGAAAGCTTGAAGCGCTCCCATGTAGGTCGGAGACTCAACCAAAACTTTGTCGCCTTTATCCAAGAAAATGCGGGCGATAACATCAAGGGCTTGTTGACTGCCCGAGACAATCTGCACCTGATCATATTCCGTCGGAATGCCTTTTTGAGTTTCACGGCGTGCGATTTCACGGCGAAGAGCGACTTCACCTTCCACCATTGAGTACTGCAAGGCATGTTTGCCTTCTTTAGCAATGACCGTTTGACAGGCTTTGGCGATGTCATCAAGAGGGAAGCCTTCCGGGGAGGGGAGTCCTCCGGCAAAGGAGATGACGCCGGCGGGCAACTTCAATAAATCACGAATAACTGAACTGCTGGGTTTTGAAGCGAGAGCCGACCAACGAGGTGTCGGTTCCTGAACTGTAGACATACCGGACTCCTTTCACGAACAATTTTTTTCATTTTCTCAAATTGTTGACAAATGTTTATAAGCAAAAGCGCCTATATCAGAAAGGAAGTTTTATGAAGCTAAGTGTCTCTACCTAGAAAAAAAGGGCCGATCGAGTGGATTTCTAAGCAAAATTGTGTACTACGATTTTTATGTTGCAGATAAAAAGGGAGATGGTTTTCGCCATCTCCCTAAAAGTCTCTGCTTGGGCTAAATATTAGAATTGCAGCAAGTCAGCCAAGCGCTTATGTTTGGGTTCGGTGTGACGCTTATCAAAGATGTCGGTCCAACGAGCCACTTGTTTTCTGACTTGATTCGGAGCGGTGGCGCCAACATGATCGCGAGCGGCCACGCTCGATTCAAGTTTCAGTGCTTTTTCATACACATCTTCTTCAATAAGATCGCTAAAGCCCTTCAACTCTTCAAGACTTAATTCAGCCAGGTCGCAGCCGCGATTGCTCGCAAGCTTCACGACAGAGCCCACCACGTCATGGGCCTCACGGAAAGGCAGACCTTTTTTCGTGAGATAGTCGGCAAGGTCCGTGGCGGTCGGATAACCCGCTTGAGCGGCTTTCTTCATTTCTTCGCGATTGGGCGTCACGCCGGGCATCATTTCAATGAAGGCGCGAAGCGTGTCTTTGACGGTGTCAATCGCGTCAAAGACAGGTTCCTTGTCTTCTTGCGTGTCTTTGGCGTAAGCCAAGGGCAAACCCTTCATCAAAACGGTGAGGCTGATTAAGTCACCGGCGACACGTCCGGCCTTGCCGCGAGCGGTTTCGGCGACATCCGGGTTTTTCTTTTGAGGCATGATTGAAGAGCCGGTCGTGAAGCGATCGGGCAACATCATGAATTTGAAGCGTTGGCTCATCCAGTAGATCAATTCTTCGGACAAGCGAGAGATATGCATCATGATTAAAGAGGCCGCGGCGGTGAATTCAATGCAGAAATCGCGATCGCTCACGGCGTCCAAAGAGTTTTGCATCACGGCTTCAAAGCCCAGGAGTTCAGCCGAATAGTTGCGGTCAATGGGGTAGGTCGTGCCGGCAAGAGCGGCAGCGCCCAAGGGGGATTGATTGACGCGGCGGCGCAAGTCAGCCAAACGCGTTCTGTCGCGCTCGAACATTTCGACATAAGCTAAGAGGTGATGACCCAATGTCACAGGCTGAGCCACTTGCATGTGCGTGAAACCCGGCATAATCGTGTCGGTTTCATTGGCGGCCAAATGCACAAGCACTTCCTGCAATTGACCCACCAAATCCGTGATGGTGTCAATTTCTTCGCGCATGTAAAGGCGCATATCAGTGGCCACTTGGTCGTTTCTGGAGCGACCGGTGTGAAGGCGCTTGCCGGCGTCTCCCACGAGTTGCGTCAAACGAGCTTCAACATTTAAGTGCACGTCTTCAAGCTCAAGCTTCCATTCAAATTGGCCCGAGCGGATTTCATCGACGATTTGCTTCATACCGCGCTTGATGTCCGCGAGGTCTTGATCGTGCAAAACACCGCATTTATTCATCATGGTGGCGTGCGCGATGGAGCCTGCGATGTCGGCTAAAGCCATGCGCTTGTCGAAGTCGACGCTTGCGGTGTAACGTAAAACGAAATCAGCGACCGGTTCGGAAAAACGTCCGGACCAGGCTTTTTTCTTTTGAGCCAAAGGATCTAAATGTTCAGTTGCTACAGTAGTCATTTTGAGTATTCACCCTGTAAGTAAAGGATATTCGTCATTGTACGCATTCCCGTACCGTTATTGGCCTCTCTTTTTCGCTATTTTTTGTCAATCTAGTCAAATAACCTAATAGAATCAATGAGCTAGATTGATTTTTGTCGACAAAACAATAGGATTGTTGGTTAAATAGCGGCTTTTGTTTGGACCATAGTGATCGTATTGTCTAACTCAGCTCTTCTTAAGAAAAACGTGACACAATCACGGTGTTTTGATAAGTAGGTTTTAATCATGTCCGAATCGATCGTTATTGCTACACGAGAAAGTCCTTTGGCGCTTTGGCAGGCCGAGCATGTACAGGCCCTTTTGCAGAAACGTTATCCCCAGAAAAGCATTCAATTGTTGGGGATGACGACCAAGGGAGACCAAATTTTGGATAAAACGCTCTCCAAAATCGGCGGCAAAGGGCTTTTTGTCAAAGAGTTGGAAGTGGCTATGCAGCAAGGCTTGGCTCACTTGGCGGTGCATTCGCTTAAAGATGTTCCGATGCAGTTGCCCGAAGGATTTGTTTTGGCGGCTGTGAGTTCTCGTGAAGATCCACGGGACGCGTTTGTGAGCCCGCGCTACGAGACACTCGAAAGTTTACCCGCGGGCGCTGTGGTGGGGACGGCGAGCCTGCGCCGTGAATTGATGCTGCGCGCGAAATTCCCGCATTTGACGGTCAAACCCGTTCGGGGCAATGTCGGCACTCGATTGAAAAAACTCGACAGCGGCGAGTATGACGCCCTCATAATGGCGAGCGCCGGTCTGAAGCGTTTGGGTTTGAGTGAGCGAATCCGTGAGATCATCAGCGATGAAATTTCTTTGCCGAGTCCTGGACAGGGTGCCTTGGGCATTGAGTGTTTGGCAGAAGACAGCCAAACGCGTGAAGCGGTTGCTTTTATCAATGACGAGGTAACCCGAGCCTGCTGCTTGGCGGAGCGTTCTGTCAGCCGCGCTTTGGGTGGATCTTGCCAAGTCCCGTTGGCAGCCTATGCCACCGTTGCCGATGGCGTGATGCGGCTTCGCGCGCTCATTGGTGATCACACAACCGGTGAAATGGTTTCAACAGAGAAAACAGGTCCTTGGACTGAATATCAGCGATTGGCATCCGAAGCGGTTGAGGCGCTTTTAAAACAAGGCGCTCAGCGCTATATTGATAAATTGTTGGTCAATCAAGATTAGCGAAAGAAAAATGACTCAGTATCAAAGACCGATCATTTTAATGAGGCCGGGCGCTTCCAATGAACGCTTAGCCGAGCGTTTAACCAAACTCGGCATGAATGTTTGGAAATGGCCCGCTTTTACTATCTTGCCGCCGACCGATCCTGAACGCGTTAAGGAAAGGCTCTCGGACTTAAGCAGTTTTGATATGGTGCTTTTAGCCAGCCCTGCCGCGGTCGCGGCGAGCGCTGCCTATGTTAAAAGCTGGCCCAAGCATATTACGTTGGCGACTATCGGCTCCGGCACAGCTCGGGTGATTCGCGCCGCTTGGGGTGAAAACACGCAGGTTCTTTGTCCCGACGGAGAGGCGTTCGACTCAGGATCGGAGCGCTTTTTCGAGCTATTGAAGAGCCGTGGATTTCCCAGTCGAGTGCTGATCATCCGCGGTCAGGTGGGGCGGGAATGGTTGCGTGAGCAACTTCTTGCCCACGGAACCGATGTGGAGGTTTTGCCGGCCTATCAACGCTTGCCTTTGGAATTATCAAGCGCGGAACTGGAAAAATTACGGTTTTCCACTCAGGGCCTCGCTCCCATTATTTACTTAACAAGCACGGACGCGGTAGGGGTGTTGCTTCACGCTGTGAAGACCGTCAGCGGAGCGCTTGAGTGGCTGCAAAAAGGTTTTGTGCTGACCATTCACCCGCGACCCAAGGCTCAACTTGAAGAAGTGGGTTTCCACAATGTGGCGCTTGTCTCTGCCAAAGATGAGAAAGTGCAGGAGGCGATCGAAAAGCTGCTCAACATTGTGTAGTGAGAATTTTCGAATTGCTTTAACGGATGTCGCGGAATTCCCCGTGCGTGAGCTCGGGGATGGATAGCGGCCGACCGAATGTTAGTTCGGTCGTTGATTTCTGATGTATTGTTCGATGATTTCAGTTGT
>DVMY01000012.1 GCA_018714755.1 Candidatus Aphodousia faecigallinarum
CGTTCATTTCCTCGAGACTTAAGTAACGGTGCGCGCGAACCGCTCCATGACAGGCCATCGTCGCCAAAATCTCGTTTCTCTTTTCTTCAATTAAGTGACTCGCGCCAAACTTTTTGATGTCGGCGAGCACCTCCGCGATTAACGCTTCGCCCGTTTTTTCAATGTCACCCGCCAACACCGCGGGGACCGCTCGCAACCTCAAATGGGTGGGCGAGGCCGCCTCAAGCTCAATGCCTAAAGAAAGCAGTAACGACTGGTTATCCTCAAATGTCGCCATTTCTTCAGCATCGGCCTGAAACACCAAAGGAATGAGGAGCTGCTGAATGGCAAGCTTTTGCGTGTCCATTTGAGACTTCAGTTTTTCATAAACAATTCTTTCGTGGGCGGCGTGCATGTCCACCAACACCATGCCGTGATCGTTTTCAGCCACGATGAAAACGCCTCCCACCTGCCCCAAGGCGCGCCCCAAGGGATACGACAGTTTTTCCCGCTTCTCGGCGTCTTGAAGAGGGGCGCCCGACCGAATCGCCTGCACAGCATCGGGTACCGCTCGACCATACGATTGGTTTTTAGTTTGATAAAAATCCAAATAGCGATTGAGCTGAGAAGGCTCATATTGAGCCGTAGGCTGAGATTTCAGTTCAAAGAAATGACCTCCGCTCATGGAAGCGGCCGGTTGCGCAAAACTTTGTTGTGCGGTTTTTGTCGGCTCGTCGTTGGGAGCGGATTCATCAATGCCCGCCAGAGCCGGTGCGAGAGCGTTTTGCACCGCGTGCATCACAAATTGGTGAACCCACTGAGAATCTCTAAACCTCAACTCGCTTTTAGTGGGATGAACATTCACATCCACTTTCACGGGATCGATATCCACAAAGAGGCAATACATCGGCTGCAACTGATTGTGCAGCACGTCCGCATAGGCGCTTTTGACAGCGTGAGCCAAAAGCTTATCCCTTACAAAACGCCCGTTGACATAACAGTATTGAGCATCGGTTCTTGCGCGACCGGCCGTCGGCAATCCCACCCAACCATAGACACGAGCCGAGGCCGTCTCCGCATAGACTTCGCGCTGGGCATGTGAAAACTCATCGGGCAAAATTCGATTAACGCGCGAGCGGCTCTCTTCAACGGGCAAAACCAAAACCGGTTTGCCATTATTGACCAACCTGAATTCAATGGTGGGGTGAGCGATCGCGATGCGCTCAAGCGCTGTCTTGCAATGAGCCGCCTCAGTGGCTTCTGACTTTAAAAATTTGCGCCGCGCGGGCGTTTTGAAAAACAAGTCCTCCACATCGACTTTAGTGCCTTGGGTGCCGGCGGCCACTTCAATCTCGCCTTCGTGGATGCTGTAGGCGCAAGTCGCCTGAGCCGTTCTTGATGTCAGCGTCAGGGCGCTCACCGAGGCGATGGAAGCCAAAGCCTCTCCTCTAAAACCCAGACTTAAAACATGTTCGAGTTCATTGAGATCCCGAATTTTGCTAGTCGCATGACGCTTTAACGCCAGAGGCAGTTCTTCTTTGGGAATGCCGCGGCCGTTGTCAGTAACCGTCAAGCGTTTGATGCCGCCCGATTCCAAACGCACCTCGATGCGCGTGGCGTCAGCGTCAATCGCGTTTTCCACCAATTCTTTCAGGACGGAAGCGGGCCGTTCAATCACCTCGCCCGCGGCGATCTGACTGACTAATTGATCGGAGAGCTCCTTGATTGCTCTTTTCGGAGAATGTTCTGTTTTATTCAATACTTGCATGGTTTGAGAATTGTAGCATTGAGCCGAATTTTGGTCTCTTTTGTTTAAGCTTCAAGTTGCGGCTTCGCACCTCTTTAAAACTTTTCTCGAAGTAGGTAAACTTTCGTACGTTCTTTCAATAAAAATAATTCGCTTTATTTTTGTCCCTCACCTATGGATTGGTCTTTATTCATTGATTTATTTACGAATGCCGATCGTTTTTTAATCACCATTGCAAACGATTACGGCATCCTGATTTATATCATCATGTTCATGATCTTTTTCCTGGAAACAGGGATTGTGGTCATGGCGTTTTTACCAGGCGATTCGCTTCTGTTCGTGGCGGGCGCCGTCACAGCAACCGGTGCGATTGATCCTTGGTGGCTCACAGGAGTCGTGACATTGGGAGCCATTTTGGGCAACACCTCAAACTTTTACATCGGCTCTTGGCTGGGACACAAAATTTACGATGGATCAATCAGCTGGATTGATCAGGAAGCGCTTAATAAAACTCATACCTTTTATGTGCAGCACGGTGGCAAAACCATTTTCCTCGCCCGTTTTGTCCCCATCGTGAGAACCTTCGCTCCGCTCATCGCGGGCGCGGCCTCCATGCCGGTTTGGCGCTTTGAGTTTTATTCGATCACAGGCGCTTTTGCCTGGGTGTATGGCCTGGTGTGGGCCGGTCATCTTTTCGGCAACATGCCCTTTATTCGAGACCATTTAACCAGTATTTTGCTTTGCGGTATTGGTTTTGCCTTGATTCCAACCGCGATCATCGCTTTATCGAAATTCCTGAAAAAGAAAAAAGGCGAGCAAAAAGCAATTCAATGATGACAACAGGCGCAAGCGATTAACCGTTTGCGCCTTTTTATTTGAGGAGAGACAAATGCGACAGTGGGATCACTTCATCGCAATTATCAAAAAAGAAGTTCAACCGGCCTTGGGCTGCACGGAACCAACTTCCATCGCCTACGCCGCTGCTCACGCCGCAAGACTTTTGGGACAAAAACCCGAGCGTCTCTCTATAGCCGTCAGCGATAACCTCTACAAAAACGCCATGGGTGTCTTTGTGCCGGGAACCGGCCAAATCGGCCTACCCATTGCCGCCGCGGTCGGCGCTTTGGGCGGCAATCCTGACGCGGGTCTTGAAGTCCTTGCCACGGTCACGCCCTCCCATGTCAAAGAAGCCATGACCATGATTGAAGAAGGCAGAGTCAGCATCGAACGCGCCGATAGCCTTGATGCCGTTTATTGCAGCGCCACGGCCTACGCCGGAAGCGAATCCGCGCAAGTGGTCGTTCAAGGCGATCACACCGGCATTGTTGAAAAACGTAAGAACGGTGAAATCGTTTTCAAAAAGGAATCTTCGATTTCAACCAACGCCGAGGGTCAAAGCGCTGTCGCGGGTGAAGAAATTACTCTTAAGTCCATTTACGACTTTGCCCTCAACGCGCCTTTTGCCGACATCGCCTTTATTCTTCAGGCTCGTGACATCAACATGGCGCTTGCCGCGGAAGGCTTGGCGCATGAATACGGGCTTGAACTCGGGCGCACCATCAACGAGCAAATCAAAGCCGGCGTTCTGAGTTCCGATCTGATAAACGATATGGCCGCTTGCACGGCGGCAGCTTCCGACGCCCGCATGGGAGGCGCGACTCTTCCTGCGATGAGCAATTACGGCAGCGGCAACCAAGGCATCACCGCTACTATTCCTGTGGTGAAAATGGCCGAATACCTTCACGCCGATGACGAAAAGTTGGCTCGAGCTTTGATTTTGTCCCACTTGGGCGCGATCTACATCAAGTCTCACTACCCGGCGCTTTCGGCCTTCTGCGGAAACACCGCGACCTCATCGGCGGTAGCCATGGCGCTAGTGTATTTGAATTCAGGCAGCTTTGAGCAAGCCTGCATGGCGATCAACAACGTCATTAGCGACACTTCTGGCATGGTTTGCGACGGCGCCAAGTCCACTTGCGCGATGAAAGTGCACACCGCCGCTCAAACTGCCTACAAGTGCTGCTTCTTGGCTTTAGCCGGCCACGGCGTTGCCGGTCAAGGCATTGTTTCTGCCGATGTGGAACAAACCATTGATAATTTAGGCGCCATGATCACTCAAGGCATGCACCAAACCGATGAGAAAATCATCGAAATTATGCGTCGAAATTAATCACTCCTCTGACCCGGGACCCACACGTCCCGGGGTTTTGCTAAGACTGTCAAAATTTCGCTATAGGCAGCGCGACATCGCCATTATCGTATTCCATCACCTCGCTGCCTGCGTATAGCAAAACGCCTTGTATTCTTTGATCTTGGCAAATCTTTCTGAACCATTCAATGTTGTTGAAATCACCCTTGCTGACTCTGTCTGAACTTTTAACTTCAATGGCTATCTTCTGCGCGCTTTCATGCTCAAGCAAGAAATCAATCTCGTACTTCTGAGCCTCTCTAACATAAAATTTTTATTACATTAAATATTGATATTTTATGACATTAGGTTGCTATATTTTATGGCATTTAATACGAATTTATATTTAAAAATCAATTAAATACAAAGAGCCATTCTCTGAGCAAAAATATCTATTTTCAATCTGATTAGAGAAACTGGAAATCAATATTTGAAGATTACAATCTGGAAGATTACGATCTGAAAGATCGTAATCTTCCATAAAATCAGAGATTGAACAGATGTTCGAATCAAAGAATGGAATCCCAAAAAATAAAAAAACCGTCCAAGAAAACCTCGGACGGGAGTCAATAGCGGAGATTAAGTTTTAGATCTGATTCAGTTTAGAAATAGTGCACGATACCGGCGAGCCATTCATACCCCTTCAGGTTCGTCTTACCGTCACTGGTTTCTTGATCTTGTTGCGCAAAACCGATATCAGTGTAGAGGTGCGTGCGCTTGGTGAGCACGTAGTCATAGCCCGCTTGCACCGTGTAACGAGTCACATCATTTTTGATGGGGCTGTCGGAATATTCCGCATCCATGTAGCCGACACCAACCTTAGCGCGACCGTTGCCGATCGGCCATTGCAAAGAAAGACCGGCGCCAAAGCCATCGTAGGTGTCCGCATTGTTAGCCTTGATGTAGCCGCCCATAGTGTTAATCGTGCCGTTTTCAAAGTAGTGCACGAAAGCGTAGGGCTTAAGGAAGCCGAAATCGTAGCTACCCAAAACCGTGACCGTTGTGGGTTGTTCACCGCGATCATGGTTGTGCTTTAAGTTGATCGTATCGACGATACCGGTCACCATCAAGGGGCCGTTGGTATAGCGGGCGCCCAAAGCCATGTAGCGGTCATCGTCATCAACGTAGTCGCCTTCATCGGTATTGGCAAAGGAGTATTGAGCATACAAGCGCAGACCAGCCATATCGGGAGAGGCGTACGTGACGGCGTTATTGACCGTCAAGTAGTCGCCGGAAGTCACCGTTTTCGTGCCGGCCACGAAATTACTCATTGCGGAGCCGAAAGGATTGGTGACGGTGCTTGCCAAAGCGGTCGTGCCCACCGGGCTGCGCAGCTTACCGACCTTACCCAAGGTCAACTTACCGAAAGGACCGGACACGGCGATAGAAGATTCACGAGCGAAGAAGCTGCTGCTGTCTTGCAACGCGCCCGTGTCAGCCAAGAATTGATTTTCCAAAACAAAGTGGACTTTGTAGCCGTTACCCAAATCTTCCGTCCCACGGAAACCGACGCGGGAACTGTTGCGCATACCGGACTTCATTTCGAAGTTCCAGTCGTTGTGGATGGCGTTTTCAGCGTTACCGGAGGTGTTGCTCAAAGAAAAGCCATAGTCCACCAAACCATACACTTCCACGCTCATGGCGTGGGCCGAAGAAAGTCCACAAGTTGCCAATGCACAGGCAATCAATGTTTTTCGCAGCATGACTGACTCCAATCAAGAGTTATGAGAGATTGCCTTGCAGTATCACTCCGTTCATTACTTACAACAAGGGCAAAATTCTCAACAAAACTTTGATAAAAATGTCAATCTACTGCACAGATCATTCGTATTTATCAAGCAATAAAGCTAACGCGTTGCCTGCGTGCTTGATGGGCTTCCAATCACTGCCTGCAAAAAATTTACTCAAAACGGGTTCCAGCTGTTGATCCACTTCACTGTGCAGTCGCCTCATTGTTTCGCAATACCATTGAATGAACGTGCGGACGCGGCGCAATTTAAGTGACTCGGGACGAACGAAGATGTAGAGTTCGAGCGGAGGCGAGCACCACCCCGGCAGCACGGGTTTGAGCCCGCCAACAATGAGTTCTCTATACGAGTGAAGCGTCGGGATGCCCGAGTGAATGCCCGAGCCGATCAGCGTGGCGTTTTTAGCCGCTTGAGCGGAATAAAACTGAATAACATGGTCCCAGGCGAGCGTTTTCGTCTCTCCGTTTTTCGTGAGCGTTGTGATGGTTTTTCGCATCGGACTGTGAAAAACGATGCCGGTGTGTTTGATTAATTCATCGGGGTCATTGGGATAGCCGTGCGCCTTGATATAAATGGGAGAAGCGCAAGGCAGCGCCCAGCCGCTGCCATACGCGATCTGAACAATATCGGGACTGGAAGGATCCGGCCCATAACCGCAAACGACATCCATCAAACCATTGGGTGAAACAAAAGAGACCGGCAGCGATGAGTGCCAGTCCACCACGTCAAGAAACAAATCAGGGTATTTTTCGTGAAACTGAGCGAGCGGCCCGATTAAAAAATTATCAAGCACCGCAGGCGGAACACCGACGCGAAGCGTGCCCTTCATACTGTCCGGGGCGCAAAGAAGCTGCTCGAGCATTAAATCATGCTCTTGGATAATTTTGTCGCAGTGCTTTAAAGCCACCTGCCCTTCTGTGGTCAACCCGAAGGGACGTTGATGTCGATCCACAAGCGCCACGTGAAGTGACTTTTCCAAAGTGGAGATCGTACGGCTGATGCTGGAAGCATCCACGCCCAACTTATCGGCGACACGCTGAATGCTGCCGGTTTGAGCCACCAGTCTGAAAACGCGCCAATCATCCAAGTTACTGTATCGCTTCACTTTATGCTCCCATAAGGAATAACGACTGTTTCATTTTATGAAAAAATAGCCAAACCGTGTTAAAAATCTCAATTTTTTAAAATCGTTTTTGACAATATTGTCAGGTTTCATTGATTCTTTTGTACTGTTCAATCGAACCGGAACGAATGATGATAGAGTTGTTGCGGTTTAACGCCGCTTTCTTATTTATTTTGTAGCACGTTAGGAGTATTTCTCATGCCGTTAGGTCTTCCCTCCGCCGGAGAAAAAGCTAAAGCTGCCGATTACTTTCCGCACAGCGGCTCAGTACACGACGAGTTCTATTGGATCAGTGAAATCAACAAAGCCTCTTTGATCATGAACACCGAAGAGGGCTTGCTCAGTAAAGAAAACGCCCAAACCTTCGCCAAGGGCCTTGCCAAAGTGATCAAAGAAGGCGACTTGCCTGACAGTCCCCGCCCCCGCGTTTACATTCGCTACGAGCCGCTCATGATCAAGCATTGCGGCATCAGCTGCACGCTTCTTCACGCCGGTCGCTCAAGCCAAGACATTCACTCAACCTTTTTCCGCATGGGCGTTCGTGAAAAGCTTCTCGATTTCATGAAAGCGGCGCTTGATGCTCGCCGAGCCATTTATAAGACCGCGCTTGAACATCGCGACACCGTCATGCCAAATTACACCAACGGTGTGGCCGCTCAGCCCAACTCTTTGGGACACCAATGGCTCGGACACGTTGAAAGTTTCGAGCGTGATTTCCGCCAACTCGTTTTCGCCTATAACGAAACCAATCAGTCTCCGATGGGCACCACGGTGCTCAACGGCACAAGCTGGCCGCTTAACCGCCACCGCATGGCCGAGCTTTTAGGCTTTGACGCCCCCATTGACAACGCCTTTGATGCGGGCCAAATCGCCACTGAAGACATGTTCGTTCAGACCGCTCACAGCGTGGTGCTTCCCATGCTGCACATCGGTCACTTCATTCAAGAAGTCATGACACAATACTCTCAAGCAAGACCTTGGATTTTGGTCTCAAGCACTTATGTCTCTTCTGCCATGCCTCAAAAACGCAATCCCGGTCCGTTGATTGATTTGCGCCGTGACGCAAGCGAAGTCATCAATGAAACAAACGGCACCGTTTTCCGCACCCATAACCTCATGACCGGAATGTATGACGGCAAGGATTTGCCGATCGCTCGTGTTCTCTTTGATGACGCCACCACTGTTATGAGTGGTTTTGCCGATATCGTGGGACTTTTAAAGATTGATGCTGACCGGGCGCTTGAAGAGCTCAATAGCGATTGGACTGCCTCTCAAGAGTTGGCCGACATTCTCATGCGCCGCTTTGGTGTTCCTTTCCGAGTTGGGCACCACTTCGCCAGCGCCATGGTGACCTATGCGCGCGCCAACAAACTCACGCCTTTGAATTTCCCCTACAGCGTGGTCTGCGATCTTTGGCGCGAAGAAGTGAAAAAAGAAGCCGAAGGCATTGCAAGCGAAACCTTCCCCTTGACGGAAGAAGACTTCAAAGCGGCTCTCAATCCGGTGGAAATCGTCGCGAATCGCCGTGTCTATGGCGGTCCTCAAAAGTCTGAAATGGATCGACAATTTAAAGAACGTTTGGAAGCGATCGAGCGCGATGAAAAATGGCTTTCTGACGCTAAAAAACAATTGGATGACGCCGCTCAGACTCGTCAATCGCTCTTTACCGCATTGATGGGCTAAACCTCTATTGGCTCTTGGTTGAAGCGCCGCGGGAACTCGATATCCCGTGGCGTTTTATTTTTTTGGGAATTGATTGAAAAATCATTGAGGGAAAAAGGAACTGACTACAAGGAATCTCTCAATGATTGGATTTTTCCGGGCTCCGACACTGAACGTTTCTCCACCCAAAAAAACGGAGTGTCAACTCCCCGATTGAAATCGAGTGTGACACTCCGCTTGTATCTTCAGAGGCTACTTTAGAGCATCATGAAGATGGTCATTGCCAAGGAAAACACCAGGCCGCCCACGCAAGGGATTAGGTTGCGGCGAACAACAGCCAAGGGGCTGACATTTGCGAAACCAGCAACGATAATCACCACACCGGCCACTGGAGAAATCGGACGGAGATATTCACTGGCTAACTGCATCATCATCGCCAGATCAATCGCGTCACCGCCTAAACCGGCTGCAACCGCAGGAGCAATCGGCACCAAACCGGTAAAGGAAGCGACACCCGAGCCGGTCAAAACCGTCACAATGCCGATCACAATCGAGACCACGATACCTGTTCCGGCCATGCCCATGCCGGCGCCCTTGGCGGCCTCAATCAACAAGGAGACTAAGCCC
>DVMY01000013.1 GCA_018714755.1 Candidatus Aphodousia faecigallinarum
GAAATAAAAAATATTTTTTATTTCTCAGTTATTTAATGGCTTAATCGGTATATTTTGGTGAGTTTTTTTCTTGGAAACTATTTTTTTCCTGTGGATCCGAAACCGCCGGCCCCACGATCGGATGCGGCAAAATCATCAACAATATTCATTTGCATTTGAACAACCGGCACAATCACCAACTGGGCGATGCGCTCCATCGGTTCAATGGTGAATGGTTCCTGACCGCGATTCCAGGTCGATACCATCAATTCACCTTGATAATCAGAATCAATCAGACCCACGAGATTGCCGAGGACAATGCCGTGTTTATGCCCTAGGCCGGAGCGCGGAAGAATAAGCGCCGCATATCCGGGATCGGCCAAATGGATTGCCAAACCGGTTTTAATCAATTGTGTTTGCCCGGGTTGCAATGTGAGTGGTTGATCGAGCATGGCTCTTAGATCCAGTCCGGCAGAGCCCACAGTGGCGTAGGCGGGCATCTTTTCTTTTACACGGGGGTCGAGAATTTTGACATCGACTTTCATGACAAATTATCTCCTGCGTTGACGCTTCTGGCGAATAATATTGGAAAAAATAGTGATAAGAACTAATAAAAAGGCCCCTCCGATGAGTTCTTCATCATTGTTCATGCCGCCATAGAAAAAGAGGGCAAAGCCCAAAAAAATGAGAATGACGGTGGAGGCGTTTCCTACCTTATCACTACGATTTTTGTTTACTCTGTCGCCCTGAGGAAAGTCCACTTTAAAAGCGTCTTCAGGCTGATTAATGACAGTGTCTTTGTGGATGGCTTTCGGTGGATCCACATTGGGAGAAGTCCAAACACCGGTGGCGGCGCCGTTGAGATCATCATTGATCTGCTCGCGCATCTGCTCATCGTTGACTTGCAGAGCTTTTAATTCCGCCACACTTTTTTGATTCAGTTTTTCAACGAAATCGGCGAAATCCCCATTTTTGGGTTCCAAAAGAGAAGGGTCAAAGCGCTTGCGCATCAATTCACCTCCTGAGCGATTTTGGCAATTAAAGCTTGAGCGATATGCTCTTTAGTGGCTTTGGCAAGTGGGGTGGCAGCCTCAAGTTCGACAAAAACCACAGCGTTTGTGTCCTGATTCATAGCATCGCTCACCAAGTTGGCAACGATAAGAGGAACATTTTTTCGATAAAGCTTGGCTCTGGCGTTATCAATTAAATTGTCTGTCTCAGCCGCGAAGCCCACACAGTAGGGGGGATTTTCAAGAGCGGCAACGCTTGCGAGAATATCGGGATTTTCTTCAAAAATAAGCTCTGGTTTTCCGGCGTATTCTTTTTTAATTTTGTGATCACTCGCATTGGCAACTCGCCAATCAGCTACAGCTGCGACACTAATGAAAATTTCGTGTTGGCTGACTTGTTGCATGACCGCGTCGTACATCTCTAGAGCCGTTGTGACGTTAATCCGTTTAACGCCGGCAGGAGTTTTTAAGTCGCATCTGCCGGCAATCAAAGTGACTTCCGCGCCGGCTAACGCGGCGGCTTTGGCGATCGCGAAACCTTGCTTACCCGATGAGAGGTTCGTGATGCCGCGGACCGGATCAATCGGCTCATAGGTTGGACCAGCTGTAATGAGGACGCGGCAACGATCAAGAAGTCTTGGAGAGAAAGCGCCTTGGAGCAATTCAATCAAATCTTCCGGCTCGAGCATACGACCGCTTCCTATATCGCCGCAGGCTTGCTCGCCAGAGGTCGGGCCTAAAAAGATTGCTCCGTCTTGCGTCAATTGCGTGAGATTGCGCTGAGTGGCTTGGTTGTGCCACATAAAGGTATTCATGGCAGGAGCGTAGGCTACCGGACAGCGCGCGGCTAAAATGGCAGCGCTCAATAAATCATCAGCGAGGCCCTGAGCGGCCTTGGCAAGGATATTGGCCGTGGCGGGAGCCACCAACAGCAAGGAAGCCTCTTTGGTAGCTTCGATATGTGGAATAGCACAATTGTCTTGTTGCCAATCGCCGGTGTAAACGCGTTTGGCTCCAAGCGCCTGAAAACTGAGCGGTGTGACAAAACGCTGCGCAGCTTCCGTCATGATGACTGAAACCTCCGCCCCGCGCTTAATAAGTAACCTTAACAATTCACAGCTTTTGTAGGCGGCGATGGAACCGGTTACAGCCAATACAATTTTTTGCCCACTGAGCATCACATTGTCCTTTAATCCGAGGAATGATTGGTCAGGCTATCAATGATTAAAAGCCCCGCGCCTGCCACGATAGCCATATCGGCGACATTGAAGGCGGGCCAGTGCCAATAGCCGTAATAAAAATCTAGGAAATCAATCACATATCCGTAAATTATACGGTCAAAGAGATTGCCTAATGCGCCGCCCATAATCAAAGAAAGTGCAAGACAAAAAAGTCCTTCTTGTGAGTGTTTGATGATGAGTTTGGCGCAGACAAAAACCGCGACTAAAGCAACCGTTGCGAAAAGATACATCTGCCAGCCGTCATGGCCGGCCAAAAAAGAAAAAGCAGCCCCTGTGTTGTGAGCCAACACGAGGTTGAAAAACGAGGTGACCGCTCTGGATTCGCCAAGATAAAAATGACTTTCAAAGTACCACTTGGTGGCAAAGTCAATGATAAACACCAGAGCTGAAACGCCCGCCCAGGGCAATAATGCTCGGGCGGGACGAGAGTTTGTACTCATGCAAAACCTTATGCGAAGCGGCGGGTTTCACCAGCGCCGAAAAGGTTTTCAGCACAGCGGGCGCAAAGCGTCGGATGATCGGCCACCGTGCCCACTGTTGCCGTGTAGTGCCAGCAGCGAGCACACTTGGGAGCGGCGGATTGATGCACGCTTACCGAGGCCGGTCCCTGATGAAGATCAGCGCGGCTGGTGATCATGACAAAGCGCAGTTCGTCGCCCAAGCTTGCCAAGGCTTCATAGTCATCGCCATCAACGGTGATGTCCACTTCAGCTTGAAGGCTTGAACCCACCTTGCCTTCGGTGCGCAAGTTTTCAATTTCTTTTTGCACATCGGTGCGAACCTTGCGGATACGATCCCACTTGGCGAGCAATTCTTCAGCACCTGCGATTTCAGGCAAATTGAAGAATTCTTCAGTAAAGATCGAAAGCGACTTGACCGGTTCAAAGATGGCAAAGGCTTCTTCGGCCGTGAAGGAAAGAATCGGAGCCATCAAGCGCAGGTAAGCCGCGGTGATGTACCAAAGGGCGGTTTGCGCAGAGCGGCGAGCTAACCCTGTTGTGGCGGTCGTGTAGAGACGATCTTTGAGAATATCCAGGTAGAAGCTTCCCAAGTCATCGCTTGCGAACGATTGCAGTTTCGCCACGATCGGGTGGAAGTCGTTGTCGTTATAAAGTTCAATGACTTCCTTTTGCAATTGAGCGACACGAGCAATGGCCCAGCGGTCAAGCTCAATCATGTCTTCAAACTTCACGGCATCTTTGGTGATGTCAAAGTCACTGGTGTTGGCTAAGAGGAAGCGCAACGTGTTGCGGATTCGGCGGTAAGAGTCCGTCACGTGTTTGACGATTGTCTCACCGAAACTCAATTCCCCAGAGTAATCGGTGGAGGCCACCCACAAGCGCAGAATTTCAGCGCCATAGGTCTTCGTGGCATCCATGAGTTGCACCGTGTTGCCCAAGCTCTTACTCATCTTGCGGCCTTGTTCGTCCACTGTAAAGCCGTGTGTTAAGAGGGCGTTGTACGGAGCGCGGCCATCGAGCATCACACCGATCAACAAAGAAGAATGGAACCAACCGCGGTGTTGGTCGCTGCCTTCCAAATAAAGATCGATCGGAAAGTCGAGTTTGTCTTTGTGAGAACCGCGCACCACCGTGGCGTGCGTGGAGCCCGAGTCAAACCACACGTCCAAAATGTCGGTGGTCTTGTCATACTGTTGGGCTTCTTCAGCACTCATGAAATCTTCCGCTTTAGCCTGAGTCCAGGTTTCAATGCCGCCTTGTTCGACGCGCTTGGCGACTTCTTCCATGATTTCAAGCGTGCGCGGATGCAGCTTGCCCGTTACCTTGTGGGTAAAGAAGGGAAGCGGCACACCCCAGTTGCGCTGACGGGAGATACACCAGTCTGGACGATTGGCAATCATGGCATGCAGGCGGTTATAGCCCCAGCTCGGGTAGAACTTCGTGGCATCCACCGCTTCAAGCGCAGCTTCTCGCAGGCTCTTGGGCTGTTCGGTGCCGATGGCAGGACGCGTGTCGTCGTTGCTCTTATCCATGCGGATGAACCATTGGCTTGTGGCACGATAGATCAAGGGCGTCTTATGGCGCCAGCAGTGCATGTAGCTGTGAACCTGCGTGCCGTAGTGCAGCAGATTGCCGGATTCTTTGAGTTTTTCAACGATAACAGGCTGTGCCTTCCAGATATGCAGACCGCCGAAAAGGGGAAGGTCATCGGCATAAACACCGTTGCCTTGCACCGGGTTGAGGATGTCATCGTTGTGCATGCCGTACTTCTTGCAGGTGTAGAAGTCGTCCACACCATAGGCAGGGGCCGAGTGCACAATACCAGTACCGGCTGTTGAATCAACATAGTCGGCTAATTCAACGGGGCTAAAGCGCACGTAACCCGCATCCACTTGAGAAAGCGGGTGCATAAAACGAACCAACTCAAAAGCTTCGCCCTTAGCTGTTGCGAGCACTTTGCCTTGCATTTCGTAGCGCTTGAGGCAGTCTTCAACGAGCTTTTCGCACAAAATGAGGTAACGATCGCCGCAATCGACTAACGCGTAGTCGAGTTCGGGGTGCATGTTCAAAGCTTGGTTGGCAGGAATCGTCCAAGGCGTCGTCGTCCAAATCACCGTGTAGGTAGGTTTATCAAGCGTGTGACCATAGATTCCTTCAACTTTAGCTTTGTCTTCTTCAGCCAACGGGAAGGCAACGTCAATGATCGGACCCTTAATGTCTTTGTATTCGACTTCGGCTTCAGCCAAGGCGGATTGGCAATCAAAGCACCAGTTCACGGGTTTAAGACCACGGTATACATAACCTTTTTCCATGAGCTTGGCGAGCACACGGATTTGAGCGGCTTCCGTGTCGTAGCGAAGCGTGAGGTAGGGATCGTTCCAATCACCCAAAACACCTAAACGTTGGAAACCGGTCATTTGGCGAGCAACTTGCTCGTGAGCGTATTGACGAGCCTTGGCTTGCAGCTCCACGATCGGCAGATTTTTGCCGTAAAGCTTTTCAATTTGAATTTCAATGGGCATGCCGTGGCAGTCCCAACCCGGCACGTAGGGGGTGTCATATCCCATCAACGTGCGGGACTTCAAAATGATGTCTTTTAAAACCTTGTTGACACCATGACCCAAGTGCAAGTCGCCGTTAGCATACGGAGGACCGTCATGCAAAATGAAATGCTTGCGGCCTTTTTTCGCATTGCGGATGGCACCGTAAATATCTTTTTCAAGCCATTCTTTGATCCAATTCGGTTCACGGGCAGGTAAATTGCCGCGCATCGGGAAAGGGGTATCCGGTAAATTGAGCGGATACTTTTGGGCTTGATCGTCAGTAGTTTTGGCCATGATATCTCCTTGGTCCCCTCGGACTCTTCAAGGTTGTTAAAAACAAAAGCGTGCGAATTTTTAATAGGCTTCGCACTAACCGTACATTTCGGTGAGTTCCGTATCGGAACGCGCCAAACCGACCAGTCCGCGAGCTTTCTGAGCATCGGCGTTGATGGCGGCTTTCAATTCATCCAAATTGGCGAACTTTTTGTCGTCGCGCAATTTATCCAAAAATTCCACTCGAACGATTTTGCCGTAACAGTCGGAGTGGTAATCAAAAATATGTGTTTCAAGCAAGTATTTCTTTGGCTGACCCGCTGTCACCGTTGGCCGGCAGGTGATCGTTGCTACACCTCCTAACGGATAGTGGGCAAGCCCGTGCACAAACACGGCGTACACACCTTTGACAGCCGGCTCTCCGTTTTTATCAACCGGAATGCAATCGAGATTGATGGTCGGAAAACCCAGTGTGCGGCCTAATTCCTGGCCATGAACAACGCGGCCGGTAATGTGATAGTGGTGTCCCAGCAACTGGGTGACTTCATAAAGATCGTTGTCTTGCAGCGCTTTTCTCAAGCGAGTGCTGGATATGCGACTTGTGCCATGAAAAAGGGTTGGAGAAACCCAGACTTCAAAACCGAGTTCCTGGCCAAGCGCTTTTAAATCATCAACATTTCCTTGACCTTTGTAACCAAAATGAAAATCTTCTCCCACGGTGACCCAACGGGCGTGCAACCCTTCTACCAAAATTTCTTCGGCAAATTGTCGTGGGCTCATACGAGCCAACCGTTCATTGAAGTTAAGGAAAATGACCCGTTGAATGCCACAGGCACCTATATCGAGTACTTTGTCTCGAATATTGTTGACTCGGGCAAGGACTTCGTGTCCATGCGGATAGACTTCTTTTGGGTGAGGTTCGAATGTGACTGCGCAAGGCATGAGTCCGCGTAAATCGGCGGCATGAACGACTTCTTCCAACAAGGCTTGATGGCCTCGATGGACACCGTCAAAATTGCCGATGGCAACCGCGCAGTCCACTTTTTTAAGATGCTGAGGAACCCCTCGAAAAACTTTCATAACATGAAAAATCAGAAACAAACGCCTAATTTTATCAAATATGTACCAAGCTGATTTGAGAGGTTTAGAGTAGTCTGACGAGAAATAATCTGTATTGGGAATCAACGATACAAAGGATTATTTCTCGTATTCTTTCCATAGACTGTGTCGGTGTTTGGTATAGTCGGCGTCAACATAACCGCTAAACATCGCCGGCAATAAAAAGCGATTGGCTTTAAACAGGAACGCCGCCATATGGCCGATAAAAAGCAAAATGGTGAGCACCATACCCAAATTGTGCAGTTGGGCAAGCCAAAAAAGCATCGGGTCGGGGAAATCAATTCCTGAAAGATTTTTAAGAGTTTTTAAGAGTCCTGTAATGATCAGTAATGCAAAAACCGCCGCAAAAGCCGCCCAAGCCAGTCTTTGCTCGGGCAGATACTTGCCCGAAGGCGGTTCAGGCCCGCCGGTTAAAAGCGCTTTAATGATGACAACGCTTTTGGACAAATCTCCTCTTTGAGGGACGATATCAAAATCTCCCTCAAGTGCATGAACCATCAAATGAAAAACACAAAGAAATGTGAAAAGGATGGCAAAAGCGTAGTGCCATGGCAAGGTGCTGAAAAAGTCCGCCGTGGATGGGAAAACCTGAGTCAATCCATAACGTTTGGCAACAGGCATTTGCAAAATGCCGGTCATAATCAGGCCGAAGCAGGAAACAGCGATCCCCCAATGAACTAAGCGGTTGCGGACACTTTGACGATAGACTCGCATCACAAGTTCTCCTTTTCTTGAGACTTTTTACGTCGGACGATGAGGTAAGCGGTGGCCGCGGCCACGAACGGAGCGGCCAATGTTGCAA